>RXJW01000144.1 GCA_003963005.1 Burkholderiales bacterium | reverse complement strand
CGGCGCTGCGCTCACTGGTGCACCCTTCGCGCTCCGCGCTGTCCCGCCAGGCGGGAGCGAGCTTGCTTGGGACGGCCCGGCGCTGCGCTCATGCGCCCAGCGCCCGGCTCACGCTGCCGTCGGCTGCGTCCAGCAGCGCACGGGCCTCGGCGGCGCCCACGCCGCGCTTGAGCATCACCAGCGCCGTCTTCACGTGATGGTCGCACTGCGCCAGCGCGGCCTGCGCCTCGGCCTCGGGGGCGCCGCTGGCGCGCACGGTCAGGGCCAGCGCCCGCTTCACGAGCTTGGCATTCGTCGCCTTCAGGTCGACCATCAGGTTGCCGTAGACCTTGTGCAGCTTCACCATCAGCGCCGACGAGAAGGTGTTCAGCGCGATCTTCTGGGACGTGCCCGCCTTCAGCCGTGTGCTGCCGGAGATGACCTCGGGGCCGGTGTCCAGCGTGATGCCGATGTCCGCCTGCGTGGTGACGGGCGCGCCCGGGTTGTTGGCGAAGCCGATGGTCAGCGCACCGGCGGCGCGGGCGGCCTCGATCGCGCCGAGCACGTAGGGCGTGCCGCCCGACGCGGCCAGCAGCAGCGCGACGTCGTTCGGGCCGGGCTGGAGCGCCGCGAGGTCGGCGGCGCCCTGCGCACGGTCGTCCTCGGCGCCTTCGACCGCGACAAACATCGCACCCGCCCCGCCGGCGATCACCGCCACGGCACGTTCGCGCGGCCACGAGAAGGTCGGGTGCAGTTCCACGCTGTCCAGCACACCCAGTCGCCCGGACGTGCCGGCGCCGGCATACAGCAGGCGGCCGCCGGCGCGGATGCGCGGCAGTGCGGCGTCCACGGCAGCGGCCAGCTGCGGCAAGGCCGCCTTCACGGCAGCCACTGCGGCGGTCTGGTCGTCGATGAAGGCATCCAGCAGCGCCGGCGTCGCGTAGGTGTCCAGGTCGGGGTGACGGGTGCTCGGGGTTTCGGTGTTCAGCATGGAAAAAGGCGGCGGCAAGCTGCCGGACTCTAGCGGCTGGCACGGGGCCCGACGAATGCCGACCGTCCTTGCAGTCATAACGGCAGGTCATCAGAATCTGCCCGCCAGCTGTAAGGACCGTGCAGGTCGCCCCGACACACGCTGGCAAGTCGATGCGGGAGGCTCCCACGTCGACCTGTGGTGAACCCGATCTCAACCACTTCCTTTTTTTTTGGAGTCCTCCATGAACGCATCCCTCAAGACCGGCCTGAGCATCGCCGCGGCCGCAGCCGCCCTTTTCGCCACCGCCGCCCCCACGACCGCCCTGGCGGCCGACGGCATGGTCAAGTGTTCCGGCATCAACGGCTGCAAGGGCACCTCCGAGTGCAAGACCGCCAAGAGCGAGTGCAAGGGCCAGAACGGCTGCAAGGGCCAGGGCTGGGTCTCGAAGAAGTCAGCCGATGAGTGCACCAAGGCCGGCGGCAAAGTGGAGAAGTAAGACCACCCCCGAGGCGCTTGACGCGCCTCCCCCTCAAGGGGGCGCACCGGGCGGACTGGCGGAGCCAGATCCGCCGGTGCTGCTGGATGAGGCGCGGGCGCTGGGCGCCGCGCCGTTTCCTCTTTGACGCCATGACGATCATTCAAGGCTTTGGCCTGGGGTTGCGTGTCGAGCATTACGCGGCCTTCGAGGCGGGCGTGGATGCAGGCGTGCGGCCGGACTGGCTGGAGATCATTTCCGAGAACTACCTGGTGCCGGGCGGGCCGCCGCTGGTGCACCTGGATCGCATCCGCGCGGACTACCCGCTGGTGATGCACGGTGTGTCGCTGTCGGTCGCCGGGCCGGCACCGCTGGATGCGGCCTACCTGCGCGAGCTGAAGGCGCTGGCTGACCGGCTGGAGCCGGGATGGGTGTCCGATCACCTCTGCTGGAGTGCCGATGCGCACGGCCAGTTGCACGACCTGCTGCCCGTGCCGCTCACCCGCGCGGCGCTCGATCACGTCGGCAGCCGCATCGCGCAGGTGCAGGATGTGCTCGGCCGTCCGCTCGTGCTGGAAAACGTGTCGAGCTACGTGCGCTTCGCGGCCGACGAGATGACCGAGTGGGACTTCATCGCCCAGCTGCTCCAGGCCACCGGCGCCGAGTTGCTGCTGGACGTCAACAACATCTACGTGTCGAGCCGCAACCACGGCTTCGACCCGCTCGACTACCTGGCGGGCATCCCCGTCGGCCCGGTGCGGCAGATCCACCTGGCCGGGCATGAGGACCGCGGCGACATCGTCATCGACACGCACGACCACCCGGTGCGCGACGAGGTCTGGGCGCTGTACCAGCACGCCGTCCGCCGCTTCGGTGCGGTGCCGACCATGATCGAGCGCGACGACCACATCCCGCCGCTGGACAGCCTGCTGGCCGAACTCGCCGTGGCCCGACGACTGGCCGCCACCGCATGACGACGAGCGAACTCCAGCAGCGCCTGGCCGCCGCGATCCGCGACGGGGCCGACGCCTCCGGCCTGCTGGCGGGCCACTACGCGCTCGGCCTGCAGGCCTACCGGCATGCCTACCGGGCCCGTCTCGTGGCTGCCCTGACCGACAACTTCACCGTGCTGGCCCGGGCACTCGGCGACGAGGCCTTCGAGGCGCTGGGGCATGCCTACCTGCAGGCGCGCCCCCCCCGGCATCCGTCCATCCGCTGGTTCGGCGACGGGCTGGCGGCGTTCATGGCGCAGGCCGGTGAGGACCTCGTGCCCCACCCCAGTCTCGCGGACTTCGCCCGGATGGACTGGGCCTTGCGCGGAGCCTTCGATGCCGCTGCGGCTCCGCTGCTGGACGCTGCCGAGCTGGCCCGGCTCGCGCCGGACGACTGGGCCGGGCTGGTGCTGCACCTGCAGCCCAGTGTGCAGCGCGTGGCGCTGACGCATGCCATCGAGCCAGCCTGGCGCGTGCTGCGCGAGTGGGACCCCGAGTCCGGTGATGCGCAGCCCGAGTTGCCCGAGCCCGTGCCCCACGCCCACGAACTGCTGGCCTGGCGGCAGGGCCTGGAGACGCGCTGGCGCTCGCTGGAGCCGCTGGAGGCCGCGCTGCTCGCCGCCGTGGCCGAGGGCGACCGTTTTGCCGGCCTGTGTGAACGGGCCGCCGCGCGGCTGGGCGACTCCGAGGCCGCCGCGCCGGCCGTCATCGGCCTGCTGCAGCGCTGGCTGGCCGACGGCCTGCTTCAGAGCCGCGCGTCGTAGGTCAGCGCATGGGCGGCAGTGCGCCGCCCGCGCATCACACCGTGCCGGTTCATCGTGGCCGGCGTCGTGCCCAGCACTTCCTGCGTCCAGGTCACGACCATGTCGCAGCGCGTGACGGCCGGCGTGCGCGTGTCGTTGTTGTTCAGGCTGCGGCTGCGCTCGGTGAGGCTGGCGTCCACAGCAGCTGGGTCCAGCCGGTAGCCGCCCAGCACATTGCCCTCGGCCTGGGCGACCAGCGAGGTGCCATCCAGCCCGAAGCTGCTGCCGTCGCTGCGGCTGCAGGTGCCATCCGCCGTGGGGAAGGCGGTGGCAGCCGTCGACTGGTTCAGGCGCACCGACAGCGCTGCCCCGGAGCGCGTCAGCAGCGGGTTGCCCGTGGGCTGCAGCACGGCGATGGCAGCCGGCAGCGTGACCTCGCTGACATGCCGAACGCCGCCGCGCGTGAACACCACCCGCACCACCGGCTGCGTGCTGCTGGTGGCCAGGCGGGCGGTGTAGTCCCAGCGCTTGCCGTCAGGGTTGCTCATCCGCACGTCGGCCCGGCCATCGACGCTGGCCTGCAGGCTTTCTTCGGGTGCCATCAGCACGGTTGTCAGCAGGTTGGCCGACTTGCCCAGCGAGCCGCTGATGACGACGGTGTTGTCGCCGGCCGCCTGGGTGGCGGTGAAGCGGGGGCTGATCTCGTCAAGGTTGAGCTGGGACGACTCGGTGCAGTTCCGCAGGCCGCAGATCAGGCCGTCGCCGATCGCATTGCCAATGTCCTCGCCGATGCTGGCGACGCCGCCGCAGCCGCCCAGCAAGGAGGAGACCAGAAGCACCAGCGCCGGCACGCGGCAGCGGGAAGGAGTAGTCATGCAATTCACCTCGGGATTCCTGGCCGCAGATACTAAGGAGTCGCCGGCCCCCGCCGTGCGACGGTTCGACGTGACTGTTCACCTTCTGGAGTCGTTATGCTGACGTTCCCCGCCCGCCTGCTGTCCGCCCTGCCGTTGCTGCTGGGTCTGGCCCTGCCCGCCCATGCCGCGTTGACGGTCGGTGCGCCCGCCCCCGAATTCAGCGCCGAAGCCGCCGTCGGCGGCCAGCCCTTCACCTTCAAGCTCGCCGAGGCCCTCAAGAAAGGGCCGGTCGTCGTGTACTTCTATCCCAAGGCCTTCACGAGCGGCTGCACGGTCGAGGCGCACCAGTTCGCCGAGGCCACCGACAAGTTCAAGGCGCTCAACACCACCGTCATCGGCCTGTCCAACGACGACATCGACACGCTGAAGAAGTTCAGCGTCGAGGCCTGCCGCAGCAAGTTCGCCGTGGCGGCGGACGCCGACGGCAAGGTCATCAAGTCCTACGACGCCGGCCTGAAGATGGTGCCGGGCACGATGGCCGACCGCATCTCCTACCTGATCGGCACCGACGGCAAGATCGCTGCCGTGCATGCCAGCATGAACCCCGATGGCCACATCGACGCGATGCTCAAGGCCGCCGAGAAGCTGAAGAAGTGATTGCCGCGCTGTCGGTCGCGGAGTTGCTGGCGGCCTACCGCACCGGCGAGCTGTCGCCGGTCGAGGTGATGCAGGCCGTGCTGGCGCAGGCTGCCCGCCACGAGGGTGCCCTGCACGCCTTGTGCGCGACCGACGCCGACGGCGCACTGGCCGCCGCCCGGGCCAGCGAAGCCCGCTGGCGTGCCGGCGCGCCGCTCGCGCTGGATGGCGTGCCCGTCACGCTGAAGGAAAACATCGCCGTGCCCGGTGCGGCCTACCGGCTGGGGACGGCGGCCACACCCGACGACGCCGTCGCCGACTTCGAGGCCCCGCCCGCGGCGCGGCTGCGCGAGGCCGGTGCCATCGCCTGGGCCCGCACGACGATGCCCGACTACGGCATGCTCAGCTCGGGCCTGTCGAGCCTCTACCCCGAGCCTGCCCGCAACCCCTGGGACACGGCACTGACGCCCGGCGGGTCGAGTGCCGGTGCGGCCGCGGCGGCCACAGCAGGCTACGGGCCGCTGCACCTGGGTACGGACATCGGCGGCTCCATCCGCCTGCCGGCCGGCTGGTGCGGCCTCGTGGGCCTGAAGCCCAGCCACGGCCGCGTGCCGATCAAGCCGGGCTACGCCGGTCGCGTGGCCGGCCCGCTGACCCGCCGCGTGGCCGACGCCGCCGCGATGCTGTCGGTCCTCGCCCAGCCCGATGCGCGCGATCCCACGCAATTGCCGCCCGGCCCCGTGGCACCGCGCCCGCTCGTGCTGCGCGGCCTGCGCCTCGGCCTGCTGCTCGATGCCGGCTGGGGCGACGCCGTGCAGCCGGACGTGGCCGCTGCCATCACGGCCGCGGCGCGCGCCTTCGAGCAGGCCGGCGCCATCGTCGAGCCGCTGCCCGCCTTCACGACCCGTGAGATGGCCGATGGCATCGACCATTTCTGGCGCATGCGCTCCTGGCTCGACATCTCGGCCCTGCCGCCCGAGCGTCGGGCGAAAGTGCTGCCCTACATCCTCGACTGGGTGGCGCCCGCGGCCGCCTACGATGCGGCCACCGTGTTCCGCGGCTACAGCCAGATGCAGGCGCTGCGTGAGGCCGCCAATGCGGCCTGCGAGCCCTTCGACTTCGTGCTGTCCCCGGTGGCGCCGATGCCGGCCTACCCGGCTCATCGCGCCAGTCCGCGGCACGACCCGGCGCGGCCCTTCGAGCACATTGCCTTCACGCTGCCCTGCAACATGAGCGAGCAGCCGGCGCTGTCGATCAACGCGGGCTACACGGCAGCGGGGCTGCCGGTCGGCCTGCAGATCATCGGGCGCCGCTTCGACGATGCCGGCGTGCTGGCGCTCGGCGCGGCCTGGGAGGTCCTGCGGCCCGCACAGCGCCCCTGGCCGTTTGGCGGGCCGGCGAGCTGACACCGGCTCAGACCGTGCCGAGACCGGGGGGCTGCGGTTGCTCCGGCAGGCTCGCTTCGCGCAGCACGCGGTTGACTTCCGCCCAGGCCGACGCCGGGTCCGAGTGAACCAGGAAGGGGCGGCTGCGCCGATAGATGACCGCCATGTCGAGCACCATCGGCGCCTCTTCGTCGCCGGGCGCGACGAGCAGGACGGTGGCCAGCGGCACGGTCCGCCGCGCCACGAAGCCGCCCACCGTCTCTTCGAGCAGACGCAGCCCTTCATCGTCCAGGCCGAGCGGCCGCCGGAACTCCATCAGGCTCACGTAGCGGCGGTCCGCCGGGATGCGTTCTGCCGCGATGTTCGTGCCGCGCTGGGCGGCTGCCATCAGGGCGGCATCAAGCGGCCCCTGCGCCACATAGTGCATGACGCGGCCGAGGAAGCCCACCGTCACGCGACCAAAGCCGTGGGCGTCGGGCTGCTCGTAGCGGGGGGTGGGGCCGGCGGTGCTCATGTCGATGTGCTGCACCATTCTGGCGCCTGTGCGTCACCCGTGGGGCTATCGGGGCTTGAAGAAGCCCAGCAATGCTGCCATCGGCAGCACCGAGCGCGGCAGGTAGGGCAGGCGCCACAGGCCGCCATGGTTGGCCGTGTGCACGAGCAGCTGAAGCGGATGCGTAAACTCACGTGGCGAGGTGCGCAACTGATGCACCCACATCGCGGCCATCAGCGCATTCGTCGTGGCGGGTGCGAACACCTCCACGCCAAAGGCCTTGGCGCCGCGGAAGCCTGCCGCCAGCAGCGGGTTGGACACGACCGAGGCCGTCGTCGTGCTGGGCGCCACGTTGAAGGCGATGCGGTGGCCGTCGGCCCGCGCGACCAGCGCGCGCCACTGCTGCAGTCGCTTGGCCAGCGCGTAGTTGGGGCCCTGCTCGACGACGAGGGCGTCGACGAGGCCCCAATGGCCGAAGTCGCCGGCGTCGACGAGGCCGTCCATGTGCGGCACGAAACCCCTCCCAGCGCTGCCCAGCCTGGCGCCGAATTGCACCAGGCGTTTCACGGCGCCGCGCGCGGCGTAGGCATCCATCGGTACGCGTGCCACGGCCTCCGGCACGGCGAACACGTCGGTCGGCGTGGCCATGTAGGCGAGCTGGGTGCGGGCGTCGGCGGCGCAGAGCGCGGCGCCGATGGCATCCATCGCGAGCGACACGCGCACATGCCGCTCGCCGTCCAGGTAGGCCAGGTTGGCGATCGCCAGTGGCTCCCCCAGCGAGGCGAGCCAGGCAGCGATGTCGGGCGTGTCCGCGAGCAGGTCGACGCCGGCGTGGGCGATGTCCAGCGGCTGGCCCGGCGCGACCGGAGCGGTGAGCGTGGCGTTGCCGGCCGACACCGTGGCGGCCATGCGTTGCCAGGTCGCGGCGCGCGCGAGGTCGATGCCGACGAGGTGGGCGCGCCAGCGCGCGAGCCAGGCCAGCGGCCCGGCCTCGCTGCCGGCCCCGAGCAGCACGAGCCGCTGGTCGGACAGGTCGAACCACTCGGGGTGGGCGAGGCAGTCCCGCAGCGCGGCGGCGTGGGCGGGCTCGCAGACGCCCGCCGTCTCCCAGCGGTCGATCTGGCGCGCGAGTGCATCGCCGGCCAGTTCGCAGCCCTGGTGCGGCACGGTCCAGCGCGCCGGTGCGCCGTCCCCACGGCCGCGCACCTGGACCGTCTGCAGGCGCCGCTGAGGCGTGGCCATGGCCTCGGTCAGCGAGATCGCCTGCCCGTAGCGCAGGAAGGGGAACTCGGCCCAGGCTGCGGCAAGGCCGGTGCGGGCCGAGGCGATGACGCCGCCAGGCCGGGCCGCCTGCGCCTGCACCAGCGCTCGCCAGTGCCGCGGGTAGGCATGTCGCCAGTCGCGTTCAGCCTGTGCGGCGTATGCCGCGGGCGCGTCGAGGCTGCGCAGCGCGGCCGCGAGGATGCGTCGGCCCGGCGCGCCGGACGAGCGCTTGCCACTCGCGTCGAGGGGCCACTGCAGGCCGCAAATGTCTGTCATGGTGTGCGACGATTCTGCACGTTCAACCGTGGAGTCACGGCATGTTGACCCTGTACGGCACGAAAGGTTCGGGCTCGGCCGCCATCGAGGCGGCGCTCGTGCGCGCCGGTCTGGCCTTCACCGCCGTGGACGCCGCCTCCTGGCAGCCCGGCCCCGGCCGGGACGCGCTGCTGCAGGTGAACCCGCTGGGCCAGATCCCGACACTGGTGCTCGCTGACGGCACGGTGCTCACCGAAAGTGCGGCCATCCTGATTCATCTGGGCCTGACCAGCCCGCCGGGCCTGCTGCTGCCCGCGGGCGCGAGCGACCGGGCGCAGGCGATCCGCGGGCTCGTCTATGTGGCGGCCAACTGCTACGCCGCCATCAGCGTGATCGACTACCCGGAGCGCTGGTGCGAGCCCTGTGACGAGGACATGAAGGCCCGCATCCGCGCCGGCACGCGAGCGCGGCTGCATGAGCACTGGCGCGTGTTTGCCGACCAGTTCGGCCTCGGCTTCGACGCCGCCCAGCCGGGTGCGCTGGCACTGCTTGCCACGGTCGTGTCGAAGTGGTCCGGCTCGCGGCCGATGCTGCAGGCCGAGCGTCCCGCCTTCCACGCCCAGTTGCTGCGCGTGGAGCAGCAGCCGGCCGTGGCGGCGGTGTTTCAGCGGCACTGGCCCTGAGCGGGCGCGGGCGGTGTCAGAACACCGGGTCGGGCAACTGCTCGGTGGCCACCACGCGCTGCGTGGCCGGGCGGTCGAACACCCGCTGCAGGTAGGCGGCCAAGGCCGGGCGTGTCTTGGCGGGCCGGGTCTGCATGCGCGTCCAGCGGCACAGCATGAAGGCCAGCGGGTCGACCGCCGTGTAGCGCTCGCCGAGGAACCAGGGTCCGCCGTGGCGGGCGAGTTCGGCGTCCAGCTGGTCGAGCATGGGCGCGATCTGCGCCTCCGCGCGGGCCTTCACCTCGGCGGCGTCGCTCGCCATGCGGTCGGGGTAGAAATAGTGGATCAGCATCGCCTGCAGCGTGTTCGTGAGCCACACCATCCACTTGTAGTACTGGGCTCGTTCGGCCGTGCCCGGCGTCGGGGCGAAGCCGGGGTGGCAGTCGGCCAGGTGCATCAGGATGGCGGCGGTCTCGTACAGCACCAGGTCGCCGTCCACCAGCGTCGGGATCAGGCCGTTGGGGTTGAGCTTCAGGTAGGCCGCCGACTTGTGCTCGTGGTTTGCGCGATCCACCGTGCGCAGCCTGAACGGGATGCCCATCTCCTCCAGCAGGAGGTGAGGTGCGAAGCTGGCGTTGCTGGGGTAGTAGTGCAGTTCGATCATGGCGACAGGTGGGCGACAGCGGAAACAGGCAACTTTACGTGGGCGAAAAGCGGCCGCAGTCCACGCGGGCGACGCTGGCGGCGTTGCCCGCTGACCCTGGTTTGCCCGTTGACGACCATGAAGACCTTGCTGAGCTCCACCACCGCCGCCGTGCTGGCCCTCGGTGCCGCCGCCGCCGCGCTGCCCGCCCATGCCGATGTGCACGCCCGCGTGAACATCGGCATGGTGTTCGACAACCGCTACCACCACGACCACTACTACCCGGCCCCGGGCTATGTGGCACCCGCGGTGCCCTATGGCGCCGTGGTCGTCGGTGCCGGCCCCAGCCGGTACTGGTTCCACGGGGGCGTCTGGTACCAACCGTATGGCCCGCGCTACCGGGTGGTGCTGCCGCCCGTGGGCCTGGTGATCCCGCTGCTGCCGCCGGCCTATGTGACGCTCACGGTGGGCGGGCTGCCGTACTACTACGCCAACGGCGTGTACTACCGCGCCGTGCCCGAGGGCTATGCCGTGGTGACGCCACCGCCCGAGCCTGTGGCCCAGGTGCAGCCGGCCCCACCGCCGCCCGCGCCCCATCCCGAGCCGATCATCTACCCGCGCAACGGGCAGTCGCCCGAGCAGCTGGAAACGGACCGCCGCGAGTGCAACCGCTGGGCCACGACGCAGCCCCGGGCGCAGGCCGATGCCAGCGTCTTCAACCGCGCGGTGGAGGCCTGCATGGACGGCCGCGGTTACACGATGAAGTAAGGCGTCAGGGCACGGCCAGCACCCACACCGCACCGCCTGCGCGGCCCACGGCCAGCTGGCGGCCCGCGGGATCGAAGGCCAGGGCCTGCACCTCGGCGCCGACGCGCGCTTCGCCCAGCAACCGCCGGGCGTCGAGGTCCCAGACCCGCACGAGCCCGTCCGGCGAGGCGCTGGCAACGCGTCGACCGTCCTCGCTGAGGGTCGCCTTCAAGGGCACGGGCGTGCCGTCCGCATGGCGGCTGCGCTGGCGCGGCAGGCGGGCGATGACGGTGTTGCGGTCAAGGTCCCAGACGGCCACGCGGTGGGCCCGCTCATCCAGCGTGACGACCCGGTTGGCCCGCCCGGGCAGGTCGGCCAGCGCGGTCCCGGTGCCCACGGCCTGCCCATCGGCCAGGCGCCAGGCCCTGTCCTCGTCCGGCGTCTCGTAATTCGAGCTGTTGCCCACGGCATGGGCATAGCGGCCGTCGGCCGACAGCATCAGCGCGGAGATCACCGTGTCGTCTCCATCCGCCGCATTCGCAGGGCGGGCCGGGCGGTACAGCACCGAGGCCAGCGGCGCGCCGGCGAACAACTCGACGCTGCCGTTGCGGTAGCTCACCAGCAGGCGCCCGTTGCGGGCCGCGATGCCGCGGACGGGGCCGCGTAAGCGCAGGGTCGGCAGCCGCTGCCCTTGCGCGGACACCTGTTCGACGGCGCTGCCAGCGATGCGGTAAACCCGCCCCGTGTCGGCGTCCGCCGCCAGCGCCACGCCGCGGGCGTCCGAGGCGTCGAGCAGCCGCTGCCCGGTGGTGGCGCGCACGAGGTGACCGTCGGCATCGGCCACGAGCCAGTCCATGCCCAGCCAGGGCAGCACGGGCTGCTCCTCCTGGCGTGCGAGATCACGGGCGAGCACGCTGCGGCCCGAGGCCAGCTGCCACACGTTCACGCCGGAGCGCAGGTCGCCGTGGTGGGTGTACAGCGCGAGCAACTGCCCCCGCGCGTCGAAGCGCAGCCGTTCCAGGGGCGCAAGCGCATCCGGCCGGTCGCCCCCGCGCGGTGGCAGCGTCGGTGCGAGCCGGGCCGCGACCGTCAGGGCCGGGGGGGCGTCCAGGCCGCCGAACTGCTGGGCTTCGCGCTGCGCGTCCGTGGCCGTGCACGTGGCCGCGTCGGCGGCCACGTTCAGGGCCGGGCCTGCCGCCACCGGGCCTGGCACGACCACGCGGTACAGGCGCGCCGGCCGCAGCACGGACTCGGTGCGGCTGCCTGGCTTGGCCGCGTAGGCCCCTTCGTCGCGCGTCCAGGTGCCCAGCAGGGCCAGCAGGGCCCGGCCCTCCGGCTGCGGCAGCAGGGCCAGGGCCCGCCCCGGCAGGCGCACCGTCGCGCTGGTGCCGCCGGCCAGCCCGACGAAGTTCAGCACGTTGCCCTGGCTCTCGGCCACCCACCGGCCCTGCGGGTCCACCGCCACGGCATCGGCATAGCCCTTCGGCGGCAAGGCACGGGCGGGGGTGCAACCGTCCAGGCGCTGGACCATCAGGTGCTCGGCGCCCGTGTAGGCCCAGAGCCAGCCGCCCCCGCCCACCGCCTGGCCGGATGAGCGGACATGGTCGTCGCTGCTCGGCGGCGTCGCGGTGTGCAAGCCGATCTCCAGGCCCTGCGGCAGCTCCCACACCGAGGTGATCCGGTCCCCTTCGTACTGCCGCTGCCGCCCATCCTGCACGAGCAGCAGGCGCCCGGCGGCTGCGAAGGCCACGGCCACCGGGGCCGCCACGCCTTCGACCGACTGGCCGTTGTAGAGCGAGTCCAGCACCTGCAGGCGCTGTCCGGTGCCGGTGTCGAAGACCTGGGTGGTGCCGTCGTCGCTGCCGCTGGCCAGCCGGCGGTCGTCGGCGGCAAAGGTCAGGACCTGGACGCGGCCGCTGTGGCCGCGCAGGTCGCGGAGCGGCTGGCGCGGGTCATCGCGCGACCAGACTTGCAGCCGCCCGTCTTCCTGCCCGACGGCCAGCCAGCGACCGTCGCGGCTGAGGGCCACGGCGGTCGCGCGCTTCAGGTCCGGTGCGCCGGCCAGGGCCTGGCCGCTGGCAGCCTCCCACAGCCGGACGCTGCCAGCCGGGTCGACATGCGCAGCCACGCGGCCGTCCGCCGACAGCGCGACGCTGCCGGGGCCGGCCAGCACGTCGCCTACGGGCAGGGCTTGCACGCCCTGGGCGCTGGCCGATGCGGCCCAGGCCAGGCACAGCAGCGCGCCCAGCCACCTCACAGGCTGCATCCGGCCTCGGCGCGGTCACCGCTGCTGCGATAGCGCACCGCCGTCATCTCCGCCAGGATGCTCAGGGCGATTTCCGGCGGCGTGCGGGCGCCGATGTTCAGCCCGACCGGGCCGTGCAGGCGGTCCAGCTCGGCGTCCCTCAGGCCGAAGTGCTCCGCCAGCCGCGCGCGACGCTTGGCCTGGTTGACGCGCGAGCCGATGGCGCCGACGTAGAAGGCCGGGCTCTTGAGTGCCTCCATCAGCGCGAGGTCGTCGAGCTTGGGGTCGTGGGTGAGGGCCACGATGGCGGTCGCGTCGTCCACCTGGAAGGCGGTGACGACGTCGTCCGGCATCTCGCGGGTCAGCGTGACGCCCGCGATGGCAAAGCCGTCGGCGTACTCCTCGCGCGGGTCGCACACCGTCACGCCGTAGCCCAGGGCCTGGGCCATCTGGGCGAGGTAGTCGGTCATCTGGCCGGCACCGATGACCAGCAGCCGCCATTGCGGGCCGTGGTGGCTGATGAGCTGGGTGTCGGTCAGCGTCAGAGTGTCGGCGCCGCGCTCGGCGGGGGCGAGCGTCACGGCGCCGGTGGCGAGGTCCAGCGTGCGGCGCACACGCTCGCCGCGCAGCAGGTGGGTGAGCAATTCGTCCAGTGCCGATTGCGGGCCCAGCGGCTCCAGCATCAGCTCCAGCGTCCCGCCGCAGGGCAGGCCGAAGCGGCGCGCCTCTTCGGCCCCCACCCCGTAGCGCAGCGGCTCAGGGCGGCTCAAGCGCAGGCTGCCGGCGCGCAGTTGAGCGACGAGATCGTCCTCGATGCAGCCGCCGGACACCGAGCCGGCGATCAGCCCGTCATCCCGCACCGCCACCAGCGAGCCCACCGGCCGCGGCGCCGAGCCCCAGGTGCGCGTGATGGTGCCGAGCACCACGCTCCGTTGCTCCGCCCGCCAGCCGGCGGCGGTGCGCAGCACGCCGAGATCCAGGTTGTCCATGTCTGCTCATCCCCAGCTTGTATTCCCACTAGGGTAAACGGCAATCACAAGCCGTGTTGTCAGGAAGAGCATCCGGGGCACAACACCCACGGAGACAAGCGATGAAGATCCAGCTCACGGTCAACGGCCGTGCGGTCAGCCGCGACGTGTCGCCCGACCAACTGCTGGTGCAGTGGTTGCGCGAAGACCTGGCCCTCACGGGCACCCATGTCGGCTGCGACACCTCGCAGTGCGGCGCCTGCACCATCCACCTCAACGGCCGGGCCGTGAAGGCCTGCAGCATGCTGGCGGTGCAGGCCGACGGCAGCACCGTCACCACCATCGAGGGCCTGTCGGCGGCCGACGGGAGCCTTCACCCGATGCAGGCGGCGTTCAAGGAATGCCATGGCCTGCAATGCGGCTTCTGCACGCCGGGCATGGTGATGAGCGCGGTGGACCTGGTGCAGCACCACGACTGCAGCAGCGAGGCCGCCATCCGCGAGGGCCTGGAGGGCAACCTGTGCCGCTGCACGGGTTACCAGAACATCGTGCGCGCCGTGCAGGCGGGCAAGACGGCGATGGGGAGCTGAACCATGAACGCACCCAAGGACGGTTTCATCGGCCAGAGCGTCAAGCGCCGCGAGGATGCGCGCTTCCTGACCGGCCGCGGCCAGTACACCGACGACATCGTGCTGCCGCGCCAGACCTACGGCGTCTTCGTGCGCAGCGCCTATGCGCACGCGCGGCTGAACCGGGTCGACACGGCCGCGGCGGCGTCAGCGCCCGGTGTGCTGGGCGTCTACACCGGCGAGCATTTCAAGGACGTCGGCGGCCTGCCCTGCGGCTGGCTCATCACCAGCCTCGACGGCACGCCGATGAAGGAGCCCAAGCACCCGATCCTTGCGCACGGCAAGGTGCGCTACGTGGGCGATGCGCTGGCGCTGGTCGTGGCCGAGACGCTGGCTGAAGCCAAGGCCGCAGCGGCGCTGGTGGAGGTCGATTACGAAGAGCTGCCTGCAGTGGCCGACACCGCCACCGCCGCCGGCCATGCCGGCAGCGTGCACGACGAGGCGCCCGACAACCGCTGCTACACCTGGGGCTGCGGCGACAAGGCCTCGACGGACGCGGCGATGGCGGGCGCGGCTCACGTCACGCGGCTGGAGTTCCGCAACAACCGCCTCATCCCGAACGCCATCGAGCCGCGCGCCGCCAACGCCAGCTACAGCCCAGCGGACGACAGCTACACGCTGTACGTGGCCAACCAGAACCCGCACGTTGAGCGGCTGCTGATGTGCGCCTTCGTGCTGGGCATCCCCGAGCACAAGCTGCGCGTGGTAGCGCCGGACGTGGGTGGCGGCTTCGGCTCCAAGATCTTCCTGTACGCCGAGGAGACCGCGCTGGTGTGGGCGGCCAAGCAGCTCGGCCGGCCGATCAAGTGGACGGCCGAGCGCAGCGAGAGCTTCCTGTCCGACGCCCATGGCCGCGACCATGTCACGACGGCCGAGCTGGGCCTGGACGCCAACGGCCGGTTTGTGGGCATGCGCGTGCACACCACCGCCAACCTGGGCGCGTACCTGTCGACGTTCGCGTCCAGCGTGCCGACCATCCTGTACGCCACGCTGCTGGCGGGCCAGTACACGACGCCGAGCATCTACGCCGAGGTGACCGGCGTGTTCACGAACACCGCGCCGGTGGACGCCTACCGCGGCGCGGGCCGGCCGGAGGCGACCTACGTCGTCGAGCGGCTGGTGGAGACGGCGGCGCATGAGCTGGGCATCGACCCGGCCGAGCTGCGCCGGCGCAACTTCATCACCACCTTCCCCTACGCGACGCCGGTGGGCCTGACCTACGACATCGGCGACTACGACGCCACGCTCACGCAGGTGCAGCGCATCGCCGACGTCGCCGGCTTTGCGGCCCGCAAGGCCGTCAGCGAATCCAAGGGTCTCAAGCGCGGCCTCGGCTACTCGACCTACATCGAGGCCTGCGGACTGGCGCCGAGCAATGTCGCCGGGGCGCTGGGCGCCCGCGCCGGGCTGTTCGAGGCCGGCGAGGTGCGGGTGCACCCGACCGGCAAGGTCACCGTCTTCACCGGCAGCCACTCGCACGGCCAGGGTCACGAGACGACCTTCGCCCAGGTCGTGGCCGACCGGCTCGGCATCCCGCTGGAAGACGTCGACATCCAGCATGGCGACACCGGCAAGGTGCTCTTCGGCATGGGCACCTATGGCAGCCGCTCGCTGTCGGTCGGCGGCACGGCCATCGTGAAGGCGGTCGACAAGGTCATCGCCAAGGGCCGCAAGATCGCGGCCCACCTGCTGGAAGCCAGCGAAGGCGACATCGAGTTCAAGAACGGCGAGTACCGCATCGCCGGCACCGACCGCGCCGTGCCCTTCGCGCAGGTGTCCCTCACCGCCTACGTGCCGCACAACTATCCGCTGGACAAGCTGGAGCCCGGCTTGAACGAGAACGCCTTCTACGACCCGACCAACTTCACCTACCCCGCCGGCAGCTATGTCTGCGAGGTGGAGGTGGATCCGGCCACCGGCGTCGTGCGCATCGACCGCTTCAGCGCGGTGGACGACTTTGGCAACATCGTCAACCCGATGATCGTCGAGGGGCAGGTGCACGGCGGCCTGGCGCAGGGCATCGGGCAGGCGCTGCTGGAGCACGGCATCTACGACCCCGACAGCGGCCAGTTGCTCACCGGCAGCTACATGGACTACGCCATGCCCCGCGCCGACGACCTGCCCAGCTTCAACGTGCAGACCGCCAGCGGCACCCCCTGCACGCACAACCCGCTGGGCGTGAAGGGCTGCGGCGAGGCTGGCGCGATCGGCTCGCCGGCGGCCGTCATCAATGCGATCTGCGACGCCATCGGCGTCAAGGACCTGCCCATGCCCGCCACGCCCTGCACGGTGTGGACGGCGATGCAGGCCAAGGCCTGAGGGAGACGACGATGAACTACCAGACTGCCTCCTCCGTTGCCGCCCGCCTGGGGCCGGACGACAAGTTCCTCGCCGGCGGGCAGAGCCTGCTCGGCGCCATCAAGCTGGGCCTGGCCGCGCCCGAGGGCCTGCTGGACGTGCGCCGGCTGCCCGAGCTGCAGGGCATCAGCGTGGCCGGTGGCACCGTGCGCATCGGCGCGGCCACGACGCATGCCACCGTTGCCGCCTCGCCCGAGGTGAAACAGGCCATTCCGGCACTGGCCGACCTGGCGGGCCGCATCGGCGACCGGCAGGTGCGCAACGTCGGCACGATCGGCGGGAGCCTGGCCAACAACGACCCGGCAGCCTGCTACCCGGCGGCCACGCTGGCGCTCGGCGCCACCGTCCACACGGCCAGCCGCACGATCGCCGCGGACGACTTCTTCCAGGGCCTGTTCACGACGGCGCTGCAGGAAGGCGAGCTGATCACGGCCGTGAGCTTCCCCGTACCGAAGGCGGCGGGCTGGCAGAAGTTCAAGCAGCCGGCGTCGCGCTTCTCGCTGGTGGGGGTGTTCGTGGCGCGCTTCGACCACGGAGTGCGGGTGGCCGTGACCGGCGCCGGAGCGGGGGTCTTCCGCTGCACGGAGCTGGAACAGGCGCTCGGCCGCGACTGGAGCCCGGCCGCCGCGCGCGCCGTGACGTTGAGCGCCGAGGGCCTGAACACCGACCTGCACGGCACCGCAGCCTACCGCGCGGCGCTGATCCCGGAGCTGGCCGCCCGCGCGGTGGCCGGGGCGTGATCGACCTCCCCAGAAGCAGGGTATGACTCGCGCCCGCGCCGGGGCCTTTCGAGGCCCGGGTGGGCCTGTTCGTCGCAGAAGCTGGTGGCGGCCGGAGGGGCTGGGCACGATGGCGCCCATCCACCCGACACGGCCCCGCCGCACTGCACCATGCCAGCACTTTCGCCCTTGTCCTGCCCCCGTCGCTCCGCGGGCATCGAGCATGTACCGGCACTGACCGAGCTGCGGGAGTCGATCCACCGCGCCACGGCCGGGCCGGTGGCCCGTCGCGAGCGTGCGGAGCGCCAGGCCTTCACCACCGGCGTGCTCGTCGGCGAGACGACCATCCGCTGCTGGGCGGCGATGGTCGGGCCGCTGGTCGGGCCGCTGCGCATCCCGGGCGTCTGGCCGCTGCGCGCGCCTGCCGAGGCCCAGCGCCTGCGCGTCTGAGGGCTCAGCCCACCGGCCGCTCGTTCTCCTGCGCGGCGATCAGCGCCTCCCGCCACAGCCGTGCCGGGATGAAGGTGCGCAACTGCTCCATCGCCTTGTCGATGAGCGCCGGGTGCAGGCTGTGGTCGATGTGGGGCAGCAGGTCGGCCGTCACGTCGGCGCCCAGATCCACCAGCGCCTGGGCGGCGTCCACCACGTGGCGGTACGGGAAGCGCTGGTCGGCGATGCCGTGCAGCAGGTGCACGCACACATCCTGCGGCGCCGCTTCCGGGCGCGCGAGGTAGCCGCCCGCGAACGCCAGCACGCGGCCCACCAGCGCCGGTTCGGCCTGCACGGCCTCCAGCGCCAGCAGAGCGCCGTCGCCCACGCCCGCGATGGCCACGCGCTGCCAGGGCAGGTCGTGCCGGCGCGCCTCGAAGCGCAGGCGCTCGATGAGCTGCGGGATCGCGGCGTTGACGCCGTCCGGGTCGGGCCCTTCGCCCGGCCACCATCGGCAGCGGCCCTCGCCGTCGCGCAGCGGCGGGTGCAGGTGCAGCACGAGGGCCTTCGGGTACTGCGCGGCCAGCGCATTGGCCAGCGGCGCGAGCGTGTCGGGGCCGTCGGGGGCAATGCCGCTGTCGGGCAGGAGGGCGAACAGCAGCTCGGGCGCTGTTGCAGCTTGAGGCGAGGTCATGCCGCCATTTTCGCCGCGGGCAGCTATCCTGGCGCGCCCTGTCTGTGCGAGATGACCCGCCGATGGATCTGAAAGTGAATGGCCAGCTCGTGGCCCTGCCCGAGATTGCGAGCGACCCCGCCATGCCCCTGCTCTGGGCCCTGCGCGACGGGCTCCACCTGACCGGCACCAAGTTCGGCTGCGGTGTCGCCGCCTGCGGCGCCTGCACGGTGCACCTGGACGGCCAGGCCGTGCGGTCCTGCGTGACGCCGCTGGGCGCCTGCGCCGGCAAGGCGGTCACCACCATCGAAGGACTGGCCTCGGCCGAAGGCCCCCACGCGCTTCAACTCGCGTGGCTGGCCGAGCAGGTGCCGCAGTGTGGCTACTGCCAGAGCGGCATGCTGATGGCCGCCGCCGCGCTGCTCGCCAGGAATCGCGATCCCAGTGATGCCGACATCGACGCCGCCCTGACCAATCTCTGCCGCTGCGGCACCTACCCGCATGTGCGGGCCGCCATCAAGCAGGCTGCCAAGGGGATGAAGGCATGAGGCGCCGCACCTGGTTGCTGTCGGGGGCTGGCCTGGCGGGTGCGCTGGTCGTCGGCTGGGGCACGCTGCCGCCGCGCTCCCGGTTGGGGCATGCGAACACGCTGCCGGTCGTGGACGGCGAGGTGGCGCTGAACGGCTGGATCAAGATCGCCGCCGACGGGCAGGTCGTGCTGGCCATGAACCGCAGCGAAATGGGGCAGGGCGTGCACACGGGCCTGGCCCAGCTCGTCGCGGAGGAGCTGGACGTGCCGCTGCGCACCGTGCGGCTCACGGCCGCCGGGCACGACAGCCTCTACGGCAACGTGGCGACCATGGTCGGCAACATGCCCTTCGGCCCGCGCGACCAAGGTCACTTGCCCGAGCGCATCGCCCACTGGGCCACGGTGCGCGTGGCGCGCGAGCTGGGCATCAATCTGACGGGCGGCTCGTCCAGCATGGCCGATGCCTGGGAGCCGCTGCGGCTGGCCGCCGCCACGGCGCGGGCGCAGTTGCTGGGGGCGATGGCACTCAAGCACAAGCTGCCGGTGGCGGAGCTGACCGTGAAGGACGGCATCGTCCACCACGCCAGTGGCGCGCTCGGCCATTACGGTGAGGTGGCGGCGCAGGCCGCGCTCACGCCGCCGGGTGAGGTGGCGACCAAGCCGCCGGCGCAGTGGCGCCAGATCGGCCAGGCGCTGCCGCGCATCGACCTGGCGGGCAAGGTCAACGGCCAGGCGCGTTTCGGGCTCGATGTGCGACAGCCCGGCCAGGTGTTCGCCGCGGTGCGGCACTGCCCGATGCTGGGTGGCGGCATCGGCCCGGTGCGCAACCTGGCACAGGTGCTGGCCATGCCGGGCGTGCTCCGGCTCGTGTCGCTCGGCCCGCTGGCGGGGTCGACGGCGGGGTATGCCGTCGTGGCCCGCACCACCTGGCACGCCCAGCAGGCAGCCCGCGCGCTGGACGTGGACTGGCAGTCGCCGCCGAACGGCACCGTGGATTCGGACGCCATCCTGCGGCAACTGGCGAGCACGGCACAGGCGGCCCACCAGGCCGGAGAAGGATTCGCCTTCCGCAGCGACGGTGACGTCAAGGCCGGCCTGCAGGGCGCGTCCCGCCAGCTCCAGGCGGTCTACACGGCCCCCTACCTCGCCCATGTGACGATGGAGCCGATGAACTGCACGGTGCAGGTGCGCGAGGGCACCGCGACCGTCTGGGCGCCCACGCAGGTGCCGGGTGCCGCGCGGGAGGCGGCAGCCCGCGTGCTCGGCCTGCCCGAGTCGGCGGTCACGGTGCAGGTCACCTACCTGGGCGGCGGCTTCGGGCGCCGACTGGAGGTGGACTTCATCGCCCAGGCGGCCCGCGTGGCGCTGGAGTGCGGCGGCGCGCCGGTGCAGCTGGTGTGGTCGCGCGAGGAGGACATGACGCACGACTTCTACCGCCCGGCCGGTGCAGCCGTGCTGCAGGCGGGGCTGGACGCCGCCGGCAAGCCGGTGGCCCTGGCCATCACGAACGCGGGTGACGCGCTCGTGCCCCGCTGGCTCTCGCGCATCGTGCCGAAGGTCTCGGGCCTGATCGAGGTGCTGACGCGCAACGGCTTCCCCGACAGCCGCGCCGCAGCCGCGCTGACGGCGCCGCAGGATGCCCCCGACAAGACCGCGTCCGAAGGTCTGTTCGACCTGCCCTACGCGGTGCCGGCCCTGCGCGTGGCGCATGTGGCCACGTACAGCGGCGTGCCGGTCGGGTCCTGGCGCGCGGTGGGGCATTCGCATCACGCCTTCTTCATCGAGAGCTTCATCGATGAACTGGCACATGCCGCCGGGGCGGACCCGGTGGCCTACCGGCTGGCCTTGCTCGACGGCTTGCCCCGCCACGCGGCTGTGCTCAAGCGGGCAGCCGAAGCGGCCGGCTGGGGACAGCCGCTGCCCGCTGGCGTGGCCCGCGGCGTGGCGCTGCACGAGAGCTTCGGCAGCATCGTGGCGCAGGTGGTGGAGGTGACGAAGCAGGGCGGCCAGCCGCGTGTGCGCCGCGTCGTCTGCGCGCTGGACTGCGGCACGGTGGTCAACCCGGCGGTGGTGGCGCGGCAGATGGAAAGCGGCATCGTCTTCGGGCTGACCGCCGCGCTGTACGGCCGCATCGACGTGGTCGGCAGTGAAGTCCGGCAGAAGAACTTCCCTGATCAGCCGCTGCTGACGCTCGCCCAGTGCCCGGCCATCGAGACCTACTTCGTGCCGAACGACGGCCCGCCGACCGGCGTCGGCGAGCCCGGCACGCCGCCCGTGGCGCCGGCCCTGGCCAACGCCTGGTTCGCGCTCACCGGCGAGCGCCGTCGCGCCCTGCCGTTGTTCGGTTAGCGCAACGCCCGGTCGCACTGCGCAGGATTCCCGGAGACCCTGCGCGGTTATCTGTTGTCGCTCGACAACGATTGCCTCCCGGCGGGGGACGGCCAGCAGGCGCCTTGCCTCGGCGCAGCCAGGTGCCATTCGTCACGGTGACCGTGCCGGACTTCACGGCTTGCCCTGGCTCAAGGCCCATGTGACCAGTCCGTCGAACTTGTTGGCTGGTGTAAAGCCTTGTCAAGGGGGCATGCCTATCTGTGGGGACATAGGCAGTCGTGCGGAAACTTTCACCACTTTTGTTCACTCCCCCTTCACACCCATGAAACGTTCCGCACCGATGAAAACAGTGGCGATCACGCTGACCGCACTGGCCGCACAGGCCTATTGCGTGCAGGCGGCCGCGCAGACCGCGCCCGCGCCGAACCAACTCGAGCGAGTGGAAGTCACGGGTTCGAACATCCGCCGCATCTCCAAGGAAACCAGCTCGCCGGTGGACGTGATCACGTCCAAGGAAATCCAGGCCAGCGGCGCCCGCACGGCGCTGGAGATCATGAAGATGGTCCCGGCCGTGGGCAACGATGGCTACAGCGATACGGCCACCCAGAACGGCTTCTCGCGCGGCGTGTCGACCGTGTCGCTGCGCAACCTGGGCGCTACGTCGACCCTGGTGCTGATCAACGGCCGTCGCATGGCGCCTTCGGCCTATGCCAACCCGAACAACGGCACCTCGACGCTCTATGACCTGAACGCGATCCCGACCTCGGCGATCGAGCGCATCGAAGTGTTCAAGGACGGCGGCTCCGCCATTTACGGCTCCGACGCCGTGGCCGGCGTCGTGAACTTCATCCTGAAGAACAACTACCAGGGTCTGGAAGCCAAGGTGCTCGTCGGCGCCAACGACGAGAACGAGTACAAGCGCCAGACCTTCAGCGCGTCGGGGGGCTTCGGGAACTTCGTGACCGACGGCTTCAACGTGATGGTCGGCCTGGACTTCACCCACAAGGGCCGGAGCATGGTCGGCAACAAGACCGACAAGGACATCCAGGCTGCCGATTACCGCGCGATCAACCTGCGCCGCAACCCCTACGGAAGCTTCCTGTACAACGATGTGCCGTGGTTCACCCGTGAGTCCGCGCCCGGCAGCAAGAGCTTCCCGCAGACCAACCCGGCCAACATGGTGACGGCCGCCACCTGTCCCGACTCGCAGAAGATCACCAACACGACGAGCGACGTCTACGGCATCACCACCGGGGCGCTGGCCAATCGCACGTTCTGCAACTACAACCTGGAGCAGTTCCAGGAAATGCAGAACCCCGGCAGTGACGTGAGCGCGCTCGGCCGCGGTACGCTGAAAGTGTCCGAGAACATCACGGGCTTCGCCGAGCTGGGCTTCGCCCGCAGCAAGCGCCAGTACCTGGCTGCGCCTCGCACCATCAGCGGGACGGCCAACTCCTTCGCCGTGCTGAACCTGGGCGGTGCCGCGGGCTCCTTCCAGCCGATCCTGGAAATCGGCCACCCCGACAATCCGTTCACCAACGCCCGTGCCGCGGTCCAGATGCGCTTCCCGAGCGTGCCGGGTGGCAATGACCTGACCAACAAGAGCTACCGCGCGGTGGCCGGTCTGCGCGGCACCATCGGCACCGACATCGACTGGGACAGCGCCGTGACCTGGCACAAGGTCCAGCGCGACGAGTACTCCTTCGGCTTCCTGCGTCTGCCGGTGCTTCGCCAGATGCTCGGCCCGCAGTTCGGCGGCACGAACCGCTCGCTGGCGTCCATCGCCGCCGACCCTCAGCTGTCCACGCCGATCCTCAACACCGGCAGCAACCAGATCCTCCAATGGGATCTGAAGGCCAGCACCGAGATCGGCCAACTGCCCGGCGGCCCGATCGGCCTGGCCGGCGGTATCGAACTGCGGCGCGAGTCGATCAACCTGATCCCCGATCCGGAAAACGCGACCGGCAACGTGTTTGGCATCGCCAACACCTTCGTCAAGGGCTCGCGCAACGTGCAATCGGGCTTCGTCGAAGTGCTGGCCCCGGTCATCAAGAGCCTGGAGCTGAGCCTGGCGGGCCGCGTGGACAAGTACCCCGGCATCAAGACCAACTTCGTGCCGAAGTTCGGTGCCAAGTGGCAGGCCAACGACATGATCCTGGTGCGAGGCAGCTATTCCGAAGGCTTCCGGGCCCCGGCCGTGTCGCAGGTGACGCCGGGCGGCGCGCAGTACTTCCTCAATGGCCTGCGGGACCCGATCCGCTGCAATCTGGAAGCGACGCCGCCGACCCCGAAGCCCGGTGCTGACGCCACCGACTGCAGCAAGAGCATTTCTGGCGTGGGTGGCTTCAACCCCAACCTGAAGCCCGAAAACTCCTACAGCAGCTCGCTGGGCATCGTCATCAGCCCGACCAAGGACATCGACCTGCTGCTGGGCTACTACCGCATCCGCAAGAATGGCGAAGTGGCCCTGGCCAGCGGCCAGTCGATCATCGACAACCCGGCCAGCTACCCGGCGGGCTCGCTGGTGCGTGACACGAACCCGGCCCTGCTGCTCAACGGCGTGGCGGGTACCGGCCCGCTGCTGAACATCTTCACGCCGTGGCTGAACCAAGGCAGCACGATGACCTCGGGCCTGGACTTCGAGGCCAAGATCGTCACGCGCGCCGATGGTTTCAAGTGGACCAATGCGATCAACGGCAACTACGTGCTGAAGTACGAGCGCGCCGAGCAGCCTGGCTTCAAGGCCTACAACCTCGTGGGTACCCGTGGTGGCATCGCCGACTTCTCCACCTCGGCGCCGGACATCCCGCGCGTGAAGTTCCGTGCGACGTCGACCTTCGACGTGGGAGCCAGCAGCATCCTGTTCGCGGCCAACTATGTCAGTGGCATCTCCTTCATCCGTCAGTTCGACGGCACCAACCTGCCGGGCGCGAACCCGGTGGTGCCGCAGACCTTCTCGGGTCGTACCTGCCACTACGGCGGCACGAACTTCGACAGCGTCGTGAGCCGCAATGTGCTGGGTGCCGCGCCGACCGCCACCAATGGGCGTGATCTCTACATCAACCGTTACCCGGGCTGCGCAATGAGCAAGTGGCTGACGTTCGATGTGGGCTACACCTACACGGGCTTCAAGGACATGGTGTTGTCGGTCAACATCCAGAACTTCACCGACGAGAAGGCGCCGTACGACCCGGCAGGCGGCCAACTGGGCTACAACTCGGGCCTGCACAACCCGTATGGTCGCTATTACACGGTCTCGGCGAGCTACAAGTTCAAGTGATGACCTGGTGGCCGACCGCGTCGGTCACCTCACACAAGGGCGCCGCGAGGCGCCCTTTTTCTTGGCGGCTCGACGCGGCGGCTGGTGAAGGTTTGGCGGGCCTGCCGAGGCGGTCCGCCATCGTTCGTGCCGCCGGTCTTGAGCGCTTGCAAAGCGCGGCTTCATGCGGGCCTGTCCTTGGCGGCGACCTCGGGCGACAGGCCCGGTTGGCCGGGTCCTTCGCCGCGCTGCTCGCCGCGTTGGCGGGTCGTGACCCGTCCGCCAGCGATCAGACCTTCAGCTTGAACGGATTGAAGTCCGTCCCGCGGTCGTAGTAGTCAACACCCTCGGCGCGCTTCAGGAAGTTCACGACCCGCGCGGTGACCGGGTACATCACCGCTTCCCAGGTCGTCTTGAACAGGTACTGGGTCAGGATGACGGTGAAGAGCTGCTCGTTGGCCCAGATGCCGTAGAAGGCGATCAGGAAGAACACGCCGGTGTCGACGAACTGGCCCACGACGGTGGAACCGATGATGCGGGCCCACAGGTAGCGGCCCTGCGTCGCGATCTTCATCTTGGCCAGCACGAAACTGTTGGCGAAGCTGCCGCAGGCGAACGCGATCATCGAGCCGGCGGCGATGCGCCAGGTGTTGCCGAACACGGCTTCGAGCTGCGGCTGGTAGACCGCCATGAAGGGCGTGTCGGCCGCCGGCTGGTGCACCACGGCCCAGGCCATGAAGGCCGAGAAGGCCAGCGCGCCGAAGCCGGCCCACACGACCCGACGGTCGCGGCCATAGCCGTAGACCTCGGTCAGGATGTCGCCAAAGATGTAGCTGATCGGGAAGAAGAACAGGTCGGCGCCGTAGGTCACGGTGCCGATGACGGGCAGCGTGAGCTGGGCCTGCTTGGCCGCGCCGATCAGGTTGGAACACAGCAGCACGCAGACGAAGGCCGCCATGATCAAGTCGTAGTACTTGAAATGACGCGGCGCGGATTGGTTCATGGGCTCCCTCCGGTTAGGAGCCGGCATTGTCAACGTTTGGGATTCGTCAGGCGCAGCAGGGTCTGATGCAGCTTGGGCGTGTCGATCGGCTTGGTCAGGAAGTCATTCATGCCGGCCGCAAAGGCGTCATCACGTTCCGACACCAGCGCAGCGGCCGTCAGGGCCACGATGGGCAGTTGCTCGGCGCTGAAATGCCGGCGCAGCTCGCGCGTCGCGTCGTGCCCGCCCATCACGGGCATCTGCACGTCCATCAGCACGATGTCGAAGGGCTTGCCCACGCTGGCGGCAGCCAGCACGGCTTCGATGGCCTGGCGCCCGTCGCTGGCCTGCGCGACTTCCATGCCCCACTGTTCGAGCTGGGCCACGGCGATCAGCATGTTGACGGGATGGTCTTCGGCGATCAGCACGCGGCGTCCGTGCAGGGCCTCGTCGACGGCCGGACTGGCGCGGGCCTCGCGCGGCTGGTGGGCCAACGGGGCCGGCGCTGCCGGCAGAGGCAGCTCGGCCCAGAAGGTCGAGCCCTGGCCTGGCGCGCTGATGAGCCCCACCTCGCCGCCCATCAGCGAGGCCAGCTCGCGGCAGATCGACAGCCCCAGCCCCGTGCCGCCGAAGCGGCGGGTGGTGGATTCGTCGGCCTGCGTGAACGGCTGGAACAGGCGCGCCTGCTGCTCGGCCGCGATGCCCGGGCCGGTGTCGCGCACCTCGATGCGCACCCACTCGCCGGCGCTGCCGCGCGCATTCGCCGTCAGCAGCCGCACGCTCACCGTCACGCCGCCCTGCTCGGTGAACTTCAGCGCATTGGTGAGGTAGTTGGACAGGATCTGGCGTGTGCGCAGCGGGTCGCCGAAGACCCAGTGCGGCAGAGCCGGGTCGATCTCGACCGCGAACGTGAGGCCGCGGGCCTGCGCCAGCGTCAGGTAGGCCAGCCGGATGGACGCGAGCAGCTCGCGCAGCGAGAAGGGCTGCGTCTCCAGCGTGAGCCGGCCGGCTTCGATCTTGGACAGGTCGAGGATGTCGGAGATGAGGCCCGACAGGCTCTCGGCGCTGTCCATCATCTGGTTGAGGTAGTCGCGGCGCTGGGCGTCGGTGATGTCGGGCTGCTGGGCGAGGCGACCCAGGCCGAGCAGGCCGTTGAGCGGCGTGCGGATCTCGTGGCTGGTGTTGGCCAGGAAGGCGCTCTTGGCACGGCTCGCGGCCTGGGCTTCGTCCTTGGCCTGGGCGAGCTGGTCCTCGACACGGCGGCGCTCGGTGACGTCCTCGATGATCCAGATCGTGCCGCCGCGGCTGGGGTGGGCGGGGTCGACGGCCTGCGCGAGCAGGCGAGCCAGGAAGGTGCTGCCGTCACGCCGGCGCATGATGCGCTCGGACTCGACCTGCTGGCCAGCCGCCAGCTGCGGGCCGAGCTCGCGGCCGACGGACTGCCAGTCCTCCACGCTCGGCCACACGACGCTGCCGTGCTGGCCGATGAGCGCACCGCGCTCCCAGCCGAACATCTTCTCCACGCGCGGATTGGCCAGCACGAACTGCTGGTCGCGCGTGAGGGTGATGCCGATGGAAGCGTTCTCCAGGATGGCGCCGTGCACGAGCCGCGTGCGTTCGCTTTCCGACACGTCGCGGGCATACAGCACGAGGTAGTTCTGCCCGTCCATCTCGAAGGGCGCGACCGACACCAGCATCGACACCGCGCTGCCGTCCTTGCGCCGGAAGCTGATCGGGATGTTGTTGGCCACGCCGTCGCGCCGGATCGTGTCGCGCACGATCGCGCGGTCGGTCGTGTTGTGCCAGATGCCGATCTCGTCGGCCGTGCGCCCGAGGACTTCGGTGCTGCTCCAGCCGCTGAGCGCCTCGAAGGCCTTGTTGACCATGGCGTACCGACCCGTCTCGGCTTCGGTGAGCGTGATGACGTCGGGGCTGGTGGCGACCAGGTGGCTCAACAGGCCTTCGCTGCGCCGCAGGGCGTCCTGGGCGCGGCTCTGCTCGGTCTGGTCGGTGAAGAAGGTCAGCGTCGCCGGGCCACTGGCGGTTTCCACGCGCACGCTGGTGGCCTGCACGAGGCGGCGGCGGCGCGACAGGGTGCGCAGCTGGTACTCCGCCATCGGCTGCATCGCCCCTGGGGCCAGGCCCTCCAGGCGCGCGGCCTGCTGGCGCGCGACCTCGTCGTCGCCGGGTTCGTAATGGCTGAACAGGTCCTGCCCGATCATGCTGGAGCGCTGCGCATAACCGAACATCGCCATGGCAGCCGGATTGGCGTCGACCACGCGGCCCCAGCGGTGCAGCACCAGCGGGCTTGGCGAGCGGCGGAACAGCTCGCGGTAGCGCGTCTCGGTGGCCAGCAGGGACTGCTCGGCGGCCACCTCGTGCGTCACGTCGCGTCCGACGCCCCAGTAGCCGCGGAAGTTGCCCTGGCTGTCGAAGCGAGGCTCGCCGCTGACCGACACCCAGCGCGGGCTGCCGTCGGCGCCCAGGCGCCGCGCCACCATGCCGTGGAAGGGGCGGTGGGATTCGAGGTCCGCGCGGTGCGCGTCGAGCTCGTCGTCCGTCAGGCCCATGCCGTCGAGTTCCCACGGCGTCTTGCCGATGCGGGCCGCCAGGTCCAGTCCCGACGACCCCGGGCGTTCTTCGGCGACGTGGGTGAAGCGGAACTCGCGGTCCATCTCCCAGTACCAGTCCACCGCCATGCCCAGCAGGCCGCGGAAGCGCGCCGTCCGCTCCTCGGCCTCGGCCAGCGAGCGCTGCACCATCTTGAGCAGGCCGAAGCCGGCGATGAGGCCGGCGCCCAGCAGACAGAACTGCACCGTCGTGCGCAGCATGAGGCTGTTCATCGCCAGCGGATGGGTCGCCCAGCCCATCGCCTCGGCCACGGACAGCCCTCCCAGGGCCAGGCCAGCCAGGGTCGCCAGCAGGGCGCCGGCCCGCAGGCCCAGCATGCCGGTGGCGAAGGTGACGATGATGCCGATGATCGCCAGGCTCAGCGCCCACAGGCCCAGGTCCCGCGAGATCGCCACGCTGACGGGTAGCGCCATCACGAGCACCATCATGCCCAGGGCCATGACGGGCCGGGCCTCGCCGCGGGGGTTGCGCGACAGGAACATCAACCGCAGCACGGCGAGCACCGACACCAGGACCGACAGCGCCGGAGGCACCCAGCCGTCGAGCCACTCGCCCGGCTGGCGGGTGAAGCTCAGCAGCACCGCCACCGGCAGGAACACCGGCGCACAGGCCAGCAGGAAGACCCGCGCGGCATGCCAGCGCATGCTGGTGGTCAGACGAAGCTGCTGCTGCTCGAGCGGCGCACCGTGGCCGACGAGGCTGCTGATGTCGTCGCCGCTGCGGGGCATGTCAGTGCTGCCCCCCAGAGGCGGGGCGCTGTCGCCCGGCCCACAGGCGCGGCGAGGGGAGCCGACGTGCAGCCGCCATGCTCACGCGAGGGCCGCCCGAGTGGCGTCGGCCACGGCACGTGCGCGGGCCGCGAAGTCATCGGCCGCGCTGGCGTAGAGGATGGCGCGCGAGGAGTTCACCACCAGCGGCGCGTGGCGGCCGGCGGCCTGCACGACGGCCGCGGCATCCCCGCCCTGGGCGCCCACGCCCGGCACCAGCAGCGGCAGCGTCGGCGCGAGCTCGCGCACGCGGGCGATCTCACCCGGGTAGGTGGCGCCCACGACCAGGCCGAGCTGGCCGTTGCGGTTCCATTGCGTCTCGGCGAGGTGGGCCAGGTGCTCGAACAGCCGCGGCTGGCCCGGCACGTCGGCCAGGCGCTGCATCTGCCAGTCGTCGCCGCCCTTGTTGGAGGTGCGGCACAGCAGGATCGCGCCCTTGCCCTCGTAGGCGAGATAGGGCTCGACCGAGTCGAAGCCCATGAAGGGCGACAGCGTGACCGCGTCGGCCCGGTAGCGCTCGAAGGCCTCGCGGGCGTACTGCTCGGCCGTGGAGCCGATGTCGCCGCGCTTGGCGTCCAGGATGACGGGCACGCCCGGCGCCACGGCTTGGATGTGCGCGATCAGGCGCTCCAGCTGGTCCTCGGCGCGGTGGGCGGCGAAGTAGGCGATCTGCGGCTTGAAGGCGCAGACCAGGTCGTGCGTCGCGTCGACGATGGCGGCGCAGAAGTCGTAGATTTTGCTCGCGTCACCGGCCCAGGCGCCGGGAAAGCGGCTCGGCTCGGGGTCGAGGCCGACACACAGTCGGGAGGCGGAGCGGGCGTGGAGCTGGTCAACAAAGGTCATGGCGGCGGATTGTCAGGGCTGCGGCATGACGCCCGCATTCCCGGAGGTCCGGGGGTGGCCGGCGCGGGTCACGCGGAGACGAGCATTCGCGACAGCACATACTCCGAAAAGGCATCCGCCGGCAGGGCGCGGCTGAACAGGAAGCCCTGCACCGCCTGGCAGCCGTGGCTGCGCAGGAAGGCGAGCTGGCCCTCGGTCTCCACGCCTTCGGCGAGCGTCTGCAGGCCCAGGGCGGCGGCCATGCGGATGACGGCGTCGACGATGGCGCGGTCTTCCACGTCGTCGGTCAGGTCACGCACGAAGGACTGGTCGATCTTGAGCTTGCTGACCCGGAACTTCTTCAGGTAGGCCAGCGACGAGTAGCCGGTGCCGAAGTCGTCGATGGACAGCCGCACCCCGCGGGCGTGGAGTTCGTTCATGACGGTGATCGCCATGCTCGGGTTGTCCATCGCCGCGCCCTCGGTCAGCTCCAGCTCCAGCCGGTCGGCCGCCATGCCCACCTCGCGCAGCACGCGGTCCACCAGCTCGGGCAGGTCGTCGTGGCGGAACTGCACGGCCGACAGATTCACGGCCATGGTCAGCGCCGGCAGGCCGGCATCATCCCAGCGGCGCAGTTGCGACAGCGCCTCGCGCAGCACCCATTCCCCAATCGGCAGGATCAGGCCGGAGGCCTCGGCGATCGGGATGAACTCGGCCGGTGACACCCAGCCCAGTTCCGGATGCTGCCAGCGCAGCAGCGCCTCGGCACCGACGATGCGCGGCTCGCCGGTCGCGTCCAGCGCGAACTGCGGCTGGTAGTGCAGGCTGAGCTGGCAGCGTTCCTGCGCGCGGCGCAGTGCGTTCTCCAGCAGCAGGGCGCGTGCCGACTGGGCCTGCATCTCGCTCGTGAAAAAGCGGTAGGCATTGCGGCCGTCGCGCTTGGCACGGTACATGGCCGCATCGGCGCATTTGCACAGGGTGTCGAAGTCGTCGCCGTCGGTCGGGAACATCGCGATGCCCATCGACGGCGTCACGGTCAGCTCCTGGCCGTCGACCTGGAAGGGCGCGCTGGCCAGGCCCATCAGCTTGCTGGCCAGATGCGCGGCGCCGGCGATGTCGGTCAGCGGCAGCACCAGCACGAACTCGTCACCGCCGGTGCGGGCGACGGTGTCCTGCTCGCGCACCGCGCCGCGCAGGCGCGAGGCGAGCTGGGTCAGCAGGCTGTCACCCACCCGGTGGCCGAGCGAATCGTTGACGTTCTTGAAGTGATCCAGGTCCAGGAAGAGCACGGCCAGCGGCTCGTCGCTGCGCCGGGCGATGTCGATGGCCTGGCTCGCACGGTCGGCCAGCAGATGGCGGTTGGGCAGGCCGGTCAGGCCATCGAACAGCGCCAGGCGCTCGGCCCGCGCCTCGGCGGCCTGCTGCTCGGCAATCTTCAGCTCCAGTGCCGCCACGGTCTGGCTGAGTTGCTGGGTGCGCTGCTCCACCAGCGCTTCCAGCTGGGCCTTGGCCTGCACCAGTTCCAGCTCGGCCTGCTTGCGCGCGGTGATGTCCTGCGTGATCCAGATCGAGCCCCGCGACAAGTCACTGCGGTCGATGGCCTTGCTGCGCACCTCGCAGTAGATCGGGGTGCCGTCCTTCTTGCCGAGCAGCATCTCGGCCTGGAACGACTCGCCACGGGACAGCGGTTCGTAGCAGAGCGCGCCGGCGGCCTGCCAGTCCTCGTCATTGAGGTACCAGGCTCGCGAGAGCTGGCCGTCGAGTTCGCCGGGCCCGTAGCCGAAGAGCTGCTCGAAGGCGCGGTTGCAGCGCGTGACGCGGCGGCCGCGCAGGAAGACGATGCCGACCATCGCGTGGTCGAAGATCAGCTGCTGCTCGGCGTGCAGGTCGGCCAGCGTCGCATCGGCCTCCTTGCGCTCCTGGATGTCGTCGACGATCCAGATCGAGCCTTCCGACGGGTCCTCGGGGTTGATCAGCCGGCCGGTCAGGTGGGTCCAGAACAGCTCGCCGTTCTGGCGCCGCATGCGCTGCTCGCCGCGGAAGGTCTCGCCCGCGGCCAGCAGCGGGTAGGCACGGCGACCGAGTTCACGGGCGTCCTCCTCGCAGGCATACAGCTCCACGCTGCTGCGCCCAATGGCGGCCTGCGGGCTCGCGAAGCCGTAGATGTCGGCATACCGCTGGTTGCACCGCACGAGGGTGCGCTGCTTCACGAACACCACGCCCACGCCGGCATTGGCCAGGATGACGTCCAGCTCACGCACGGCCTGGTCGTGCGCGGCGTTGTCACTGGCGGGGTGCGCGGGGCTCATCAGGCAGGGTCGGTCGGCGGCAGAAACAAGGCAGGCGCGGGGAGCGGGACGTGACCGGTTATTGTCTTGTCTCATGCAAATCCTCCGCACCGCGCGGCTGTCGCTGCGTGAATTCACACCGCTTGACGCCCCCTTCCTGCTTCGCCTCGTCAACGAACCGGGCTGGATCCACAACATCAACGACCCGGGCGTGCGCACGCTCGACGATGCCCTGACCTGGGCCGCGGGCCGGCTGTTCAAGGCCTATCGAGAACTTGGTCACGGTTTCTGGGCGATGCAGCGCCAGCAGGACGGCGTGCTGGTGGGCATGTGCGGCCTGTTCAAGCGCGCGGCACTGCCCGAGCCTGACTTGGGCTACGCCCTGCTGGCCGAACACGAGGGCCAGGGCTACGCGCTGGAAGCGGCGCGCGGCTGCGTGGCCCACGCGCGAGACGTGCTCGGCTGGCCCACGCTGATGGCCATCACGGCCGTGGACAACCCGAGGAGCGTGGCCCTGCTGGGCAAGCTCCGCTTTGTCGAGCAGGGGCAGGAACAACTCGAGGGCTACAACGAGCCCTCGCGGGTGTTCCGGCTGGTGCTGTAGGGCGTCAGACGCGCTTGGCGAGGTCCTGCGCCAGCCCGGTGTACGAACCGGGCGTCAGCTTCAGCAGCCGGGCCTTCTCGGCCTTGGGCAGGTCCAGGCCCTCGATGAAGGCGCGGATGGAGTCCTGCGTGATGGCCTTGCCGCGCGTCAGCTCCTTGAGCTGCTCGTAGGGGTTGGGCAGGCCGAAGCGGCGCATGACGGTCTGGATGGGCTCGGCGAGCACTTCCCAGGCGGCATCGAGGTCGGCGGCCAGCGCGGCCTCGTTCACCTCCAGCTTGCCCAGGCCCTTGGCCAGGGAGTCATAACCCAGCAGGGCGTAGCCCAGGCCCACGCCCATGTTGCGCAGCACCGTCGAGTCGGTGAGGTCTCGCTGCCAGCGGCTCACGGGCAGCTTCTGGCTCAGGTGCGTCAGCACGGCGCTGGCCAGGCCGAAGTTGCCTTCCGCGTTTTCGAAGTCGATCGGGTTGACCTTGTGCGGCATCGTCGAGCTGCCGATCTCGCCGGCCTTGGTCTTCTGCTTGAAGTAGCCCAACGAGATGTAGCCCCACACGTCGCGCGACCAGTCGATCAGGATGGTGTTGGCGCGCGTGAAGGCATCGAACAGTTCGGCCATGTAGTCGTGCGGCTCGATCTGGATCGTGTAGGGGTTGAACGTCAGCTTGAGCTGACGCTCGATGACCGACTTGGAGAAGGCCTCCCAGTCATGCTTGGGCCAGGCAGACAGGTGGGCATTGAAGTTGCCGACCGCGCCGTTCATCTTGGCCAGCGGCTTGACGGCGGCGATGCGAGCGCGGGCCGTGGCCAGGCGGGCCACGACGTTGGCGATTTCCTTGCCGACCGTGGTGGGGCTGGCCGTCTGGCCGTGCGTGCGGCTGAGCATCGGTGTCGCCGCGAACTGATGCGCCATGTCGCGCAGCTTCGAGATGATGCCGTCCAGCGCCGGCAGCATGACCTCGTCGCGCGCGGCCTTGAGCATCAGCGCATGGCTGGTGTTGTTGATGTCCTCGCTGGTGCAGGCGAAGTGCACGAACTCCGATGCCGCCAGCAGCTCGGGGTGGCCTTCGAAGCTGCGCTTGATCCAGTACTCCACGGCCTTCACGTCGTGGTTGGTGGTGCGCTCGATGGCCTTGATGGCCTCGGCATCCGCCTCGCTGAACTTCTTCACGAGCCGGCGCAGGCGGCTGCGCGCGGCGCTGGACAGCGGCTTGAACTCCTTGAAGCCGGCGTCGCTGAGGGCGATGAACCACTCCACCTCCACCTGCACGCGGCGGTGCATCAGCCCGTACTCGGACAGCAGCGGGCGCAGCGCGGCCACCTTGGCGGCATAGCGGCCGTCCAGCGGCGAAAGGGCGCTGATGGCGGAGTAGTCGGAGGTGGTCATGGTGGCCGGCGGGTCGTGGAAAACCCGGGATTCTAGTTTTGGCCGCCGTTGGCCAGCCTGCCGAGGCGCCGCGCCCAGCGCAGGGCGCTTCACGGTGTGCTGAAGAACCTCACGCGGTCGGCGTCCGCCGGGTGCGACGAGATGGCGATGGCCAGCGGGTTGTCGGCAACGGTGGCGTGCCGTTTGGCGAGCCGCTCGAAGAACACCGCCATGCGCGAGGTATCGGCGCCTGCGGCCCGGGCCAGACTGCGCCCGTACTGGTCGGCCTCGCGTTCGTTGTCGCGTGAGTACGCATTGCTGGCCAGCACGGCCGGTGCCGCGGCCAGCAGTGCGGAGAAGTCCCCGACGATGACGGAGGTGACGACGCCCACCGCGCCGGCGCGCAGCATCAGGCGCAGGCCGTGGCGGTGGTGCACGTGGCCGAGTTCGTGCGCCAGCACCGTCATGACGGCGTCAGGCTCGTCGGCCAGCAGGGTCAGCAATTCGTCGGTGATGACGATATCGCCACCCGGCAGCGCGAAGGCGTTGGGGCCAAGCGACTTCCCGCCGTCCCGGATGTGGATGACGTAGCGGCCGGGCAGCGGCGTGCTGCCGGCCGCCTGGGCCCGGGCCAGGTGCCGCGACCAACGATCGCGCCAGGCCTGCTGCTGCGCGGTGGTGAGTTGGCTAGGCCGCAGCCAGTCGCCTTCCAGGCCTGCGAGCACTTGCTCGCCGAGACGCTGCTCGGCCGCGACCGGCGTCAGGTCCACGGCCGTGTCGACGGCCCAGGGCAGGCCCCAGCGGTAGCCGGCCGCCAGGCCCGCCAGCATCAGCAGCAGCGACAACATCGCCAGCCGCCAGCTTTGCTGCCAGCGCACGACGAGGCTGTCAGCCCGGCCCGAGGCGCGCGCCCAGGCGTCGAATGCGGCGGCATCGTCGATGCTGAGCAGGCCGCCGCCGGGCAGCAGGATCTGCCGCTGGCCGTGCCGCTGACGTTCCGGCCAGGTGATCCGATTCAGCGGCACGCTGTGTTCGTCGAAGTGCAGTCGCCCGCCATCGATCCAAGCCTGCACCGACCGCGGTCGAGCGCTGCGGCCATCGAACCAGTCAACGCTCAGGCGCGGGGCCTCCGGCATCACAGGCCCATGTCGATGCCGAAGAAGTCGCCAGCCACGTCGCCGGTGGCGTCGGCATGCCCGGTGCTGCGGGCGGCCACCCAGTCGGCGGGCTCTTCGGTCGTGCCGATTGCGACGGCCTCCAGGCGCAGCCTGGCCGTGGAGACGGCTGCGAAGGGGCGATACAGCCCCAGCGTCAACGCCGTGAGCAGCCAGTTCGTCAGCGTGAGGCCGAACAGGCTACGGAACTTCAGCACGCTGCGGAACGACAGGCACTGAGTCTGTGTGCTGTTCCATGCGAGGTTCTGCATTCGCGCAGCGGCGTAGGGCAGCACGATGGAGAACAACAACAGGTACACCACCATGCCCAGGGCAAAAAACCCGGCCTGCGCAAGGGGCGAGTCCAGCGACGGCCGCAAGCCGCCCAGCGCACCCGTGAAGGCTGCCAGTACGCCCAGCAAGGTGACCACGAGGGTGACGAGGATTGCGCTGACAAGCGTGACACCGACCAGCTTCACCGCCAGCAGATAGACACTGCCGGTGCTCATATCGATGCGCGCACGCTGCGCAGCGATGCGGTAGCCGTCGTGCTGGTAGCGCTTGAAAAGCGCGAACGACAGCGGCGTCAGCAGCAGTACCAAGCCCATCATGAACAGGCTGCGGATGGCAAATGCCTGCATGGTTGCAGCATCCGGAGTTCGGTTGCCGCCGACCTGCGGGCCGGCGAGCCACGAGTAGCCCATGAACGCGATCAGCGGCAGGTACAAGGGGGCACAGGCCAGGTAGGCGTCCTTCAAGGAGCCTTCGAAGCGCATGCGCAGCCCGCGCCAGCTCGTGTTGCCCAACCGGAACTGCAGCGATGCCCGCCACAGCGCAGGCCAGACGATGCACAGGATCAGGAAGGCGATGAAGGCAGCTGTGGCAGATACCTTGCCCGCCACCGAATAGGCGCCCATCAGCAGCACGAGCAGCACGAAGCCGCGGAACATCTTCCAGGAGTCGCCGTGGAAGCTCAAGGCCTGGCCGTCGACCAGCGTGTTGGCGTAGAAATAGCGGATGCGCCGCGCCTTGGCGAAGGGAACGTACAGCCCCAGGGTGACCAGGATGAGCAGCATGTTGACTGCCCAGATGCGGAAATACTCGCTGCCGGAACCGGTGAAGCGGATTTTGAGGACACGCGGCAACACAGGCGCTGCCGGCGCGGCGTCGAAGTCGGACATGGGATCTCCCTGTTGAGGCTGCTGTCTGCGCAGCGAGCCGCACCATACTCTGGCGGTGCGCCGCGACCCTGGCAACCCCTGTTCAAAGGTCGTGTCGGCTCAGGCCGACAGGCCTTTTTCACGGGCGGGCTGGTGGAGACCGCTGGCTAGAATCGTTTCGACCTGTACCCCCTTGCCGCCTCTATGACGATGAAGTTGATCGGATCTCTCACCAGCCCTTACGTGCGCAAGGTGCGCATCGTGATGGCCGAGAAGAAGCTCGACTACCAGCTGGTGCTCGAAGACGTCTGGGGCAGCGACGCCATCCTGAAGATGAACCCGCTGGGGAAGGTGCCCTGCCTCGTCATGGAAGGCCAGGACTCGATCACCGGCGCGGTGTTCGACTCGCGCGTCATCGTCGAGTACGTCGACACGCTGTCCCCCGTGGGCAAGCTCATCCCCGACCGCGGCCGTGAGCGCTGCGAGGTGCGCACCTGGGAAGCCCTGGCCGACGGTATCGTCGATGCGGCCATCCTGGTGCGCCTGGAACGCAGCTGGCCGCACCGCCCGCCCGAGCAACGCAATGCCGCCTGGATCGACCGCCACCTGACCAAGGTCAACGCCGCGCTGGCGGCGATGAGCCAGGGGTTGGGCGACAAGCCCTGGTGCTCGGGCAACCACTTCTCGCTGGCGGACATCGCGGTGGGCTGCGCGCTGGGCTGGCTCGAGTTCCGCTTCCCCGAGATCCCCTGGCGCGAAGCGCATCCGAACCTCGCCCGCCACATGGACAAGCTCGCCCAGCGCCAGAGCTTCATCGACACCGTTCCGGCGGTGTGAGTGCACCGGCGCCCGGCGTGGGCGCCGCGGGGTGATCAGGCGATCAGCAGTTCGCGCGAACGCACGTGCAGCAGGCGCACGAGGCGCCACACGCGGCGTTCGATCTCGTCAGCGTCCAGCTTCCACAGCGTGGCGATTTCCGGCAACAGCAGGCCTTGCGCGAGCAGGGTCAGCAGGTGCCGGCTGGCCTGTTCGATCTGCCGGCCCGCAGGGCTCGCATCCAGCGGTGCGGCGGCCTGCCGCGCGGTGACGATGGGGCTGCGTTCGATGCCGAAGGCGGCCAGGGCCTGGCGCGCGAGCTGCGGGCTGAGCATCGCGCGGCGGTCATGCAGCCGCGTGATGGCCTGCACGAGCCCGGAGACCCTGCCGTCATCGACGTGATAGGCGTTGGCGCCGGCGCTGAGCGCAGCGAACAGCTGGAGGTCGTCTGCCGTGGGCGTGAGCAGCAGCAGCTGCGGGCGCACCGGCAGGCGGCCGAGTTCGTGCGCGACCCGCATGGCGTGGGCGTCGACCAGGCGCAGGTCGCTTGCGACGATGTCTGGGGCGAGCAGCGCAATTTCCGCCAGGCCATCGGCCAGCACAGGGCTGCTCCCGACCAGCTCCACGCCCTTGGCCTGCAGCAGCTGGGAGCGGGTGCGCTGGAGCGTGGTCTCGCTGAGGCGGAGGAGGTAGACGGTGGGCATGGCGGAGGGGACGGCGCCGTGCATTGTGCGCGTTTCGGGCGGTTTTCCCCTCACCTGAAGCCGTCCTCCCCCGCGTCCGGGCGGGGCGGAACCCTTGATGCCCCCCGGGGTAGGTGGTGAGCCCGGTCAGTCGACGTGCGCGTGGCTGCGCTCGATGGGCCCTTGCGGCGCAAAGCTGTGGGCGCTGGCCAGCGGCCAGTAGATGCGGAAGGTGTTGTGCGGCACCTCACCGCGCAGCACGGCGCCCGGCGCCACGAAGGGCAGCAGGTTGGCCAGCAGCCGCACCTCGTGCTTGTCCAGCCGGTGCACGATGTGCTGGGCCGTGATCTCCTGGGGGTGGCACAGGCCGGCCGCCTCCACCAGTTCCTTGAGCGCCTTCAGCGTGTTCTGGTGGAAGTTGGCCACGCGCTGGGCCTTGTCGGGCACGAAGAGGGCGCGCTGGCGTGCCGGGTCTTGCGTGGTGACCCCGGTCGGGCAGTGCCCGGTGTGGCAGGCCTGGGCCTGGATGCAGCCGAGCGCGAACATGAAGCCGCGCGCCGAGTTGCACCAGTCCGCGCCCAGGGCCATCAGGCGCACGATGTCGAAGGCGGTCGTCACCTTGCCGGCGCAGCCGATCTTGATCTTGTCGCGCAGGTTCAGGCCGATCAGCGTGTTGTGCACCAGCAGCAGGCCTTCCTGCAGCGGCGCACCGACGTAGTTGGTGAACTCCAGCGGCGCCGCCCCGGTACCGCCCTCGGCACCGTCGACGACGATGAAGTCGGGCGTGATGCCGGTTTCCATCATGGCCTTGCACAGCGCGAACCATTCCCACGGGTGGCCGATGCACAGCTTGAAGCCGGTGGGCTTGCCGCCCGAGAGCGTGCGCAGCTTCTCGATGAACTGCATCATCTCGATGGGTGTCGAGAACGCGCTGTGCCGCGCGGGCGAGATGCAGTCCTGGCCCACGGGCACGCCACGGGCGGCAGCGATCTCCTCCGTCACCTTCGGCCCCGGCAGCACGCCGCCGTGGCCCGGCTTGGCGCCCTGGCTGAGCTTGAGCTCGATCATCTTGACCTGCGGGTCGCGGGCATTGGCCTCGAACTTCTCGGCGCTGAAGCTGCCGTCGTCGTTGCGACAGCCGAAGTAGCCGGAGCCGATCTCCCAGATCAGGTCGCCGCCATGCACGCGGTGATGCACGCTGATCGAGCCCTCGCCGGTGTCGTGCGCGAAGCCGCCGATCCTGGCGCCCTTGTTCAGCGACAGGATGGCATTGGTGCTCAAGGCACCGAAGCTCATCGCCGAGATGTTGAAGACGCTGGCCGAGTAGGGCTGGGCGCGGTCGGCGCCGATGGTGATGCGGAAGTCGTGGCTGGTGAGATGCGTCGGGGCCAGCGAATGGTTGATCCACTCGTAGCCGCGTGCGCCGGTGTCGAGCTGGGTGCCGAAAGGGCGCTGGTCGGGCTCGCCCTTGGCGCGCTGGTAGACGATCGAGCGCTGGGCGCGCGAGAAGGGCGCAGCCTCGGTGTCGCTCTCCAGGAAGTACTGCCGGATCTCCGGGCGGATGAACTCCAGCAGGAAGCGCAGGTGCCCGATGACCGGGTAGTTGCGCAGGATGGAATGGCGCTGCTGTCGCACATCCCGCAGGCCGAGCAGCGACAGCGCCAGGAAGAAAGCCACCAGCAGGCCGTGATTGAGGCCGGCCGTCCAGGTGACGGCGAAGAACAGCGCCAGCAGGCCGCACATCACCCACGTGACATAGCGCAGCGGGAAGTGCTCGTTGATGCGTGTCGTCCACCGGGGCCAGGCGAGCATGGGGTGTCCTCAATACCGTGACTGTCGGATGCTAAGCCCGATGCCCGCACAATCGGCGGCACGAATCCTCAAGGTCCCCACCCATGAAGTCTCTCTTCTCCGGCATCGGTTGGCTCTTCTCCAAGGCCTGGTGGTTGCTCGACGGCACCCGTCGGGCGCTGATGAACCTCGTCGTGCTGCTGTTGCTGATTGCCGTGGTCACGGCGATCCTGACGCGCGGCCCCAAGCCGCTGGCCGACAAGACCACCCTCGTGCTCAAGCTGGACGGCGCGCTCGTCGAGCAGCTGTCCGGCAGCCCGCGTGACCAGATCGTGGCCCAGGCACAGGGCCGCGGCGTGCAGAAGCAGACCCGCCTGCGCGACGTGCTCGCCGCGCTGGACCAGGCCGCGAAGGACGACAAGATCAGCGCCGTGCTGCTCGACGTGGACGACCTGCAGGGCGCCGGCATGGCCGGGCTGAACGAGGTCAGCGCCGCGCTGCAGCGCTTCAAGAAGAGCGGCAAGCCGGTGCTGGCCTACGGTGACAGCTACAGCCAGCGCGGCTACTTCTTGGCGGCGCAGGCCAACGAGGTCTACCTGCACCCGATGGGCATGGTGTTGCTGGAGGGCTTCGGCCGCTGGCGCACCTACTACAAGGACGCGCTGGACCGCCTGGGCGTGACCGCCCATGTGGCCAAGGTCGGCACCTACAAGAGCTTTGCCGAGCCCTACACGGCCAACGGCCCGAGCCCGGCGACGATGGAGGCGGAAGGCCTCGTCTATGGCGACCTCTGGACCCGCTTCACGACCACCGTCGAGACCGCGCGCAAGCTCGAGGCCGGCAGCGTCGGCCGCAGCATCGACCAGCTCCCGCAGCTGCTCGCGGCCGCGAAGGGCGACATCGCCCAGGTCGCCTTGCAGACCAAGCTCGTGGACGGCCTCAAGACCCGCGACCAGATGCGCGAGCTGCTGATCAGCAAGGGCGCCAAGGACGAGGAGAGCAAGAGCTTCCGCCAGATCGGGCTGGGCGCCTACATGGCCTACGTGAAGGACCCCGGCGCACCCAACAAGCTGCAGCCCGGCGTGGGCGTGGTGGTGGCCGAAGGCGAGATCGTCGACGGCGACGCCGGCCCGGGGCGCATCGGGGGCGACTCGACGGCACGCCTGATCCGCAAGGCCCGCGAGGATGAGGGCATCAAGGCCGTCGTGCTGCGCGTGAACTCGCCCGGCGGCAGCGCCTTTGCCTCGGAAATCGTGCGCCGCGAACTGGAGCTCACGCGCCAGGCCGGTAAGCCGGTGGTCGTGTCGATGGGCGACGTGGCGGCCTCGGGTGGCTACTGGATCTCGATGTCCAGCGATGCGGTCATCGCCGACCCCGGCACGATCACCGGCAGCATCGGCGTGTTCGGCATCCTGCCGACGGCCGAGCGGCTGATGGACAAGCTGTCCCTGCACACCGGTGGCGTCACCACCACCTGGCTGGCGGGCGCCTACGACCCGCGCCGGCCGCTGGACCCCCGCTACCTGGCCGCCGTGCAGTCGGGCGTGGAAAACATCTACACCCGCTTCACCACGCTGGCCGCGCAGGCGCGCAAGAGCACACCCGAGAAGATCGATGCCGTCGCCCAGGGCCGCATCTGGACGGGCACGCAGGCCAAGGAACGCGGCCTGATCGACCGCCTCGGCAGCCTGGACGACGCCGTGCAGACGGCCGTGCAGCTCGCCAAGCTGGAGGTCAAGGCCGGCGAGAAGCCACGCCTGGTCTACGTCGAGCGAGACCTCAGCCGCAGCGAGCGGCTGCTGGCCTCGCTGACCGACGTGCTCGCGCCGCCGCTGGCCGTGGCGGTCGGGCAGTCGCTGGGCCTGGACGTGCTGCCGGCGCCGGTCGTCGAGGAGCTGTCGGCGATCAAGGAGATCACGCGCGTTGCGGTCCGCGGCCAGTGGGACCGTGCCGCCGCCGTGCACTGCCTGTGCGCTGCGCCCTGAGGTGACGGCCCGGGCGTTTCAGTCGAGCGTCTGGCGGTAGCGCAGCAGCGCCACGCCGCCGGCCACCGCAAGGAAGGCCAGCATCGGCCACAGCTCGGGCGTCAGCTCCGCCGCGCCCGAGCCCTTGAGCATGACGCCGCGCACGATGCGCAGGAAATGCGTGAGCGGCAGCGCCTCGCCCAGCGTCTGCGCCCAGGCCGGCATGCCGCGGAAGGGGAACATGAAGCCCGACAGCAGCATCGACGGCAGGAAAAAGAAGAACGTCAGCTGCAGTGCCTGCAGCTGATTGCGGGCGAGCGTCGAGAACGTGAAGCCCACGCCGAGGTTGGCCAGCATGAACACGCCGATCATGGCCAGCAGCAGCGCCACGCTGCCGACCATCGGCACGTCGAACAGCACGAAGGCCGCACCCAGGATGACGCCGAGCTGCACGTAGCCCAGCACGACGTAGGGCAGGATCTTGCCCACCATCACTTCCAGCGGCCGCACCGGCGTGGCGAGCAGGTTCTCCATCGTGCCGCGCTCGCGCTCGCGGGTCATCGCCAGCGCGGTGAGCATCACCATCGTCATCGTCAGGATGGTGCCCACGAGGCCCGGCACGATGTTGTAGCGGGTCAGGCCCTCGGGGTTGTAGCGGCGCTGGATGCGCACCTCGAACGGCGATGGCTGCGGGGCGCGCGTGGCGAGGGCGCCGCGCAGGTCGCGGTTCAGGGCGGTGGTGCCCAGCTGGCTCAGCGCGGCAATCGCATTGCCTGACGCCGATGGGTCGGTCGCGTCCACCGCCAGCAGCACGGCCGGCCGCTCACCGCGCACCACGCGCACGCCGAAGTCATCGGGCACCACCACGAGGAACTGGATGTCGCCGCGCTGCAGCAGCGCGTCGCCCTCGGCCTCCGACACGCCTGCCTGCGCCACGCGGAAGTAGCCGCTGGTCTGCAGCGCCGCGACGAAGCTGCGCGCCATCGGGCTGGTGTCCTGCGACACCACGGCCGTCGGCAGTCCCTTCGGGTCGGTGTTGATCGCATAGCCGAACAGCACCAGCTGCACGATCGGCACGCCCACCGCCATCGCGAAGGTGAGCTTGTCGCGCAGCATCTGCTGCACTTCCTTCAGCGCGATGGCGAACAGGCGGGCCAGGGCCTGCATCAGGTGCCCCCGGCGTAGTTGTCGGTGGCCTGGCCCACCAGGCGCACGAAGGCGTCCTCCAGGTCCGAGGCCCCCGACGAGGCGACGATGTCGACTGCCGTGCCACGGGCCAGCACATGGCCATAGGCGATATAGACGAGTTCGTCGCAGCGCTCGGCTTCGTCCATGTAATGGGTCGAGACCAGCACGGTGATGCCCTCGGTGGCGAGCTGGTGGATCTGGTCCCAGAACTCGCGGCGGGCCTTGGGGTCGACACCCGCGGTGGGTTCGTCCAGCAGCAGCAGGCGCGGGCGGTGCAGCAGGCACGCGGCCAGCGCCAGGCGCTGCTTCCAGCCGCCCGAGAGCGCGCCGGCGAGCTGCTTCTGGCGCGTGGCCAGGCCCAGGCGCTCCAGCGCCGCGTCCACCGCCGCCCGCCGTTGCGGCATCGAGAACAGGCGCGCGACGAAGTCCAGGTTCTCGCGGATGGAGAGGTCTTCGTAGAGGCCGAACTTCTGCGTCATGTAGCCGACCTGCCGCTTCACGTCCGCCGCACGGCGGCGGAAGTCCAGACCCAGCACCCGGCCCTCGCCGGCGTCCGGCGTGAGCAGACCGCAGAGCATGCGCAGCGACGTGGTCTTGCCGCTGCCGTTCGGTCCGAGGAAGCCGACGATGCGGCCGCGGGCCACCTGCATGTCGACCGCGTCCACCACGCGACGCCCGCCGTAGGTCTTGGTCAGCCCGCGCACGTCGATGGCGAGTTCGCTCATCGCGTGATTTCCAGCGGCTGCCCCGGGTGCAGACGTTCGGCGTCCTCCGGCTTCTCCGGCCGGGCCTCGATCAGGAAGACGAGCTTGTCGCGTTGCTGGTTCGAGTAGATGACCGGCGGCGTGTACTCCGGCCCGGTGGCGATGAAGCTGATGCGGGCCGGGATCGGGGCGCCGCAGCCGTCGCAGCGCAGCTGCACCGGCGCATCGAGCTGCAGGCTGCCCACGGCCGACTGCGGCACGTAAAAGCGTGCCTTGCGGTGGGCGGGCGGCAGCAGTGCGAGCACGGGCTGGCCGGCGTTCGCCCATTCGCCGGGGCGCAGGTAGACGTCCTGCACGCGCGCGGCCAGCGGCGCGAGCTGGCGTTTCTGCGCCACGCGCCAGGCGGTCTGCGCGCGGCTGTTCTGTGCGGCCTCGGTCTGGGCACGGGCCGCGGCGCGGGCATCGTCACGCGCGGGCAAGCGCGCCACGGCCAGTGCGGCCTCCAGCTCGCTGACGCGGGCGCGGGCCTGCGCCACCGCGGTGGCGGCCTCGTCCACTCGGGCCGGGGCGATGAAGCCCTGCGCGAGCAACTGCTGCTGGCGGGCGAGTTCGAGCCCGGCCAGCCGCTCGGCCGCGCGGGCCTGGTCGAGCTGGGACTGCGTCACGGCCACCTCGGGGTTGCGCCGGCCCTTGTCGGCGTCGCGGGTCTGCGCTTCGGCACTCCGCACGCGCGCCTGGGCTTCCGCATCGGCGGCGATGTCGGGCGTGGCGTCCAGCTCGAACAGGGGCTGGTCGGCAGCGACGGCCTGCCCCGAGCGCACCGACAGGCTCGTCAGTCGCCCGGCCACCGGGGCCGAGACATAGACCGGCTCGCCTTCGGCGTAGCCCGTCCAGCCCGCATCGGGCTTGGGGCCGCAGCCGGCCAGCAACACCAGGACAACCGGTAGCAATGCACGTTTCATCGATGGCTTCCCCGGATCAGGCCCGCGGGCTTGATCCCCGTCATGGTCAGGCGCTGCCCTCGTGCGGATTATTGGGCCTGGGCGGCGTGCCCGGCGCCGGCATCCGCCAGCGCCGATCGACCGATCCGCCCGCTCACCGACCCCCGGGGCCGGTGCCGTTCATCGAGGAGTCAGCACATGAACATCGCCACCTGGATGCGCCGCTTCACCATCCGCACCCGCATGCATGGGGCCATCGCCATGGTGCTGGCCATGTTCGCGGCCATCGGCCTGACCGGGCTCGCTGGCGGGCGCCGCCTGGCGTCGCTGAACGACAGCTTCATGACCCACGTCGTCAAGGAAATCGGTCATGTGGCGCTGATCCGTCAGGCACTGGCCGACGTGCGGCTGGCCGAGAAGGACCTGGTCATCGCCTACGAGGTGCCCGAGAAGGTCCGCGAGGACCACCAGCGCTGGACCGCAGCGGCAGACCGGCTGGAGGCATCGCTGCGGGGCCTGCTCGAAGGCGAGGAAGACGAGGACAACCCGGTCGCGCGCGAGTCCATCGCGCTGCTGGCCGAGTACCGGAGCATGGCCGAGCCGGTGCTCCAGCAGATCGAGGCGGGCAGCCACGACAACGCCCGGGTGGCTGACCGCATGCTGGCGAGACCCAAGGCCAGCATGGCCGGGATCGAGCAGCGGGTCGAGAAGATGGCCGCCATCATCAACGGTGAGGTCGTCAAGACCCAAGCGGCGTTCGATGCCGAGATGCGCCTGATCGCCTGCGAGTCCCTGGCCGTGCTCGCACTCATCCTGGTGCTCGTGGTGCCACTCACGCTGATCAACTCCAGCACCATCATCAGCCCGATGCGCTACGCCTGCACGGTGGCACGCGCCATCGCCGGGGGCGACCTGAACTGCGTGATCCGCGTGGTCGGCCGCGACGAAGCCTCGGACCTGCTGCAGGCGCTCGACACCATGCAGACCAGCCTGCGCGATCTCGTCGGCCAGGTGAAGGCCTCGACGCAGAGCATCGAGGGGGCGAGCAACGAGGTGGCCTCGGGCAACCTCGACCTGAGCCACCGCACCGAGGAAGCGGCCTCCAACCTGCAGCAGACCACGGCCTCGATGGAAGACCTGACCGCCGGCGTCCAGCACGGTGCCGAGGCAGCGCTCAATGCGAAGGAACTGGCACTCGGTGCGGCCGAGGTGGCCCGGCGCGGCGGCGAGGAGGTGGCCCAGGTCGTCAGCACGATGGACGACATCAACGCCAGCTCCAAGCGCATCGGCGACATCCTCGGCCTGATCGACAGCATCGCCTTCCAGACCAACATCCTCGCGTTGAACGCCGCCGTGGAAGCCGCGCGGGCGGGCGAGCAGGGGCGCGGCTTCGCGGTCGTGGCGGGCGAGGTGCGCGCGCTGGCCCAGCGCTCGGCGGGTGCGGCCCGCGAGATCAAGACGCTGATCGAGGCCAGCGTCGAGCGTACCGACGCCGGCGCGCGCCTCGTGCAGCATGCGGGCCTGACGATGCAGGAGATCGTCAACGCGGTGCAGCGGGTCAGCGACATGATCGGCGAGGTCGCGGCCGGCGCGGCCGACCAGAGCGCGCGCATCCAGCAAGTGAACGGCTCGGTCAGCAAGCTCGATCACATGACGCAGCAGAACGCTGCGCTCGTGGAACAGTCGGCGGCGGCGGCCGAGAGCCTGCGCGAGCAATCCCAGCTGCTGTCGGGGGCCGTGGCCCAGTTCCGGTTGGAGGCGCAGTCCTGAGCCTCTAGAATGCCGCCTCAAGCGCCGATTTGTTCCGGATTGCGGGCGCTCTACAAATGCCGCTAAACAGGACTCCGGAGTCCCGGCGTCCGCAACAGTGGCCGCCGGTTTTTTCATTCTGGAGTGGGCCATGACGGGCCGTAGCGTCGGCGACGTATCGCCGCAGAGTCTGCATTTCGACGAGCCGCTGCCGCTGCGCAGCGGCGCACGCCTGGGGCCGTACGACCTGATGGTCGAAACCTACGGCCAGCTCAATGCCGACCGCAGCAATGCGGTGCTGGTGTGCCACGCGCTCAACGCCAGCCATCACGTCGCCGGCACCTACGCGGGCCAGGCCAGGAGCGAAGGCTGGTGGGACAACCTGGTGGGCCCCGGCAAGCCGTTGGACACTGACCGCTTCTTCGTGATCGGCATCAACAACCTCGGCTCCTGCTTCGGCTCGACCGGGCCGATGCACATCAACCCCGCCACGGGCCAGGCCTGGGGGGCGGATTTCCCCGTCGTCACGGTGCAGGACTGGGTGGACGCGCAGGCGCGGGTGGTGGAGCGCTTCGGCATCCGTCAGCTGGCGGCTGTGCTCGGCGGTTCGCTCGGCGGCATGCAGGCGCTGGACTGGGCGCTGCGCTACCCGGACCGGTTGGCGCACTGCATCGCGATCGCGACGGCGCCCAATCTCTCAGCGCAGAACATCGCCTTCAATGAGGTCGCGCGGCGGGCCATCGTGACCGACCCCGACTTCCACGGCGGCCATTTCTACGCGCATGGCGTGGTGCCCAAGCGCGGCCTGCGCGTGGCCCGCATGATCGGCCACATCACCTACCTGAGCGACGACGTCATGGCGGAGAAGTTCGGCCGCGAACTCAAGAGCGGGGCGCTGGGCTACAGCACGCAGGAGATCGAGTTCCAGATCGAGAGCTATCTGCGCTATCAGGGGGACAAGTTCAGCGACTACTTCGACGCCAACACCTACCTGCTGATCACCCGCGCGCTGGACTACTTCGACCCGGCCGCCGAGCACGGCGGCGACCTCACGCGCGCCTTCGCAGCGGCGCGCGCCAAGTTCCTGGTGGCCAGCTTCACGACCGACTGGCGCTTCTCGCCGCAGCGCTCCCGCGAGATCGTGAAGGCGCTGCTCGACAACCGCCTGGACGTGTCCTATGCCGAGATCGACGCGCCGCACGGCCATGACGCCTTCCTGCTCGACGACCCGCGCTACCATGGTGTGCTGCGGGCCTACTTCGAGCGCATTGCCGAAGGGCTGCCGCGCCCGGGCGGCCTGGCACTGAAGGGGGTGGCGGTATGAGCTTCGACCCCGCCATCGCGGCCCTCGTGCCGCCCGGCTCGCGCGTGCTGGACCTGGGCTGCGGCACCGGCGAGCTGCTGGAGCACCTCATCAAGCACAAGGGCTGCACCGGCTACGGTGTGGAGCTGGACGACGCCAACCTGCTCGCCGGCGTGAAGCGCGGGGTGAACGTGATCCAGCGCAACCTCGAGGAGGGGCTGTCGATCTTCGAGGACCAGAGCTTCGATGTCGTGCTTCAGCTCGAAACGCTCCAGCACCTGCGCAATGCCGAGGCCATGCTCCAGGAGACGGCGCGGGTGGGCAAGATCGGCATTGTCAGCTTCCCGAACTTCGCGCACTGGCCGAACCGGCTGCAGGTGCTGACCGGCCGCATGCCCGTCACGCGGGCGCTGCCCTACGAGTGGTACGACACGCCCAACATCCGTGTCGGCACGTTCGCCGATTTCGAGGTGCTGGCGCGCAAGAACCGGCTCAAGATCCTCGACAGCTTCGGCCTGCAGGCCGGCGCGGTGGTGCGCACCTTGCCCAACCTGATGGCCAGCGTGGCGGTGTTCAAGTTCGCGCGGGAGTAAGCGGTGCCCCCGGCCGGGTCGTCGCGCGGTGCGCGACGGCCGGCCTTGCCCCCCGAGGGGGCGGCGATGCGTGCGGGCGTGCCCGCTCCGGCATCGCCTGGCGGGCCGGCTTGGGGCGGCCCGGCGCTCGGCCCGGGAGCGCGATGAGCCCCCGGCCAGGTCGTCGCGCTGGACGCGCGACGGCTGGCCCGGCCCCCCGAGGGGCCGGCGATGCGCGCGGGAGGCCCCGCTTGCACATCGCCTGGCGGGCCGGCTTGGGGCGGCCCGGCGCTCGGCCCCGGGCACGCTGAGCCCGGGGTCAGGCGGACTTCTTCGGGGCCTTCTTGGCGGCCTTCTTGTGCTTGGCCTTGGTCGTCTTCTTGGCGGTGGTCTTGGCCTGCACGCCACTGGTGGCGTGGGCGGTGTGGTGCTTGGCCACGCGGGCTTCGGCAGCCGGGGCGGCGAAGGCGATGGCGAGGGCGGCGGCGGTGAGCAGGGTCTTCATGCGAGGGTCCTTTTGACAGATGCCGAGAGCGTAGCGGATGTCGTGGGCCGGAGCTGACCTTCAGCTGCCTTTGCGCACCAGAAAGCCTTCGTCGGTGCGCTCGTCGTCCTTGAACACTCCCTCCCAGCGGTCGCCTGAGGGCCAGTGGAAGACCCCCGTGCCGTGCTTCAGGCCGCGTGCCCAGGCGCCCTCGTAGCGCTCGCCGCTCTTCCAGGCGTAGCGGCCCTCGCCATGGGCCTTGCCGGCCTCGAACTGGCCCTCGTAGATGTCGCCGTTCGGGAACACCATGCGACCGCGGCCCTGGGGCAGGCCCGCCACCAACTGGCCCTCGTACTGGTTGCCGTTGGTGAAGCGCATGCGGCCTTGGCCCTGGGGCTTGTCCTCGACCCATTCGCCGTCGTAGCGCTGGCCGCTCAGCCACACATAGCTGCCCCGCCCGTGCGGCAGCCCGCGGCGGACTTGGCCGGTGTAGACGTCGCCGGAGGCATAGGTCAGCTTGCCTTCGCCGTCCGGCTCGCCCTCCACGAGCGTGCCCTCGTAGACGTTCCCGTTCGCGAAGCTCATGACGCCCCGGCCGGTCGCCTTGTCGGCCACCCATTCGCCCTTGTAGCGCTGCCCGGTCATCCAGCGGATCTCGCCCACGCCTTCACGGCGGCTGCGCACGAGCGGGCCTTCGTAGACGTCGCCGTTCTTCCACTCCACACGGCCAGTGCCGGACACGGTGTCGTCGTCATTGCGCACGAACTGCCCGATGTAACGGGTATCGCCGGCCGTGCGGTCGAAGACCTTGGGCTCGGGCGCTGCCGCTGTCGTGGTCGCCGGGGCAGCCGCCTGCGGATGCGGCGGTGCGGCGGGCCCGGTCGGGCGCGGCGGGGCGACTGCGGCGGCTTTGTTGACGGTGTTGGTGACGGTGCTGGCCGGCGCCGCCCCCTTCGGGGCCTGGGCGAGTGGCGCCGGGCTGGTCGCCGGGGCGGCGGCGCTGGGCGGCGGCGCACCGGGCAGCGGCGTGGCAACCCACGGCGTGCCCCGCTCGCGGGCGAGGGCCTGGGCGTTGTTCAGCGCCAGCTCCTGGGCATTGCCCTTGCAGACCTTGGCGGTGTCGCGCCAGAGCGTCTCGGCGATCTGGCTCTGCGTCTGGCGCTCGGCCAGCGGCAGGGCCGCGCCGCCGTTGCGCAGCTTGCCCGAGAACTCGCGGGCGCGCTCGAAGGGCGGGGCGCAGAACTCGGCGTTGTGGCCGTCGATCTCGCTCTGCTCGCGGCGCCGTTGGGCGGTCTGCTGCTGGCTGCCGGTGCACTGCTCGGCGGCCAGTTCCCACATGCCCTCGGCCTTGCGGTAGAGGCTGGCGGCATCGGCAAAGCGCCGCTCGCCGAACGCGCCCCGGGCCAGGTCCTGCAGCGCAGCGGCATCGCGGTGGGCGGTCTCGCACTGGCTGCCGGCCTGCAGCTTCTCGGCCAGCGCGTCGCGGGTTTTCTGGCTGTCCGCCAAGTTGCGCTGCGCGCGCTCGCGGGCCCGGCCTTCGCAGGTGGCCAGTGCGGCGCTCCATTGGGCGACGGCGTCGTCGTGCAGCTTCACGAGGGCCTGCAGCGGCTGGTTCTGTGACTGGGCGGTGGCCGCACGCAGGTCGGCGCCGAGCGCCCGGCTGGTCAGCTGGGCGCAGCTCGGTGGCGGCGGCGCGGCGGGCTCGGAAGCCGCCGGCTCCGGCGCGGATGCCGCCTCGGCGGGCGCACTGGCGGCCGGCTCGGGCGGCGTCTGGGCCGTCGCGAGCGTGGCGGCCAGCAGCAGAGCCAGCGCGAGGGCCTTCATTTCTTGCGCCCCGATTCGGCCGGCATCTCCAGCATGGCGTCGATCAGGCCCCGGGAGAAGCGGCCGGCACCCGGGTCATCGGGATGGTCGAAGGAGAAGCTGCTCTGCGCCGAGGCCAGCGGCATCGCGCCGATCTCCGCCAGCAGCGCATCGGCCCGGAAGCCGCCGAGGATGGCCACTACCTCCGCCTCGAAGCCGCGCGCGGCGGCGACCTTGCTGAGCGCCGCCAGCCGGTCGGCGTCGAACAGGAAGGCATTGCTCGCCAGCCGGCGCTGCAGCAGCTTCTGGTGAAGGGTGAAGCCGGCCAGCGGCGGTGCGCCGAGCGCCGCCATCCGCGTGAAGGCCCAGGTGTCGGCGTACTCGAAGGCGGTGGCGGCGATGCGCGAGATGCCCGACAGCGACCCCCGGTTGGCGGCAGCGGCCTGCATGACGTTGACCACCTGCTGCCGCGTGAGCTGCTGCGCGGCATCGGCCAGGCCCTCGCGGATGCGCTGGGCGGCGATGGCCTTGCCCTGCTCGATGAGCTGCTGCTTCAACACCTCGCTGGCGACGTTGGCCGCTGCGCTCTTGGCGGCGCTGAGGGCGGCATCGGCCGCCAGGGCCGCCGCCTTCACGCCCGAGGCGAGGGTGGCGAGGTTGTACAGCGTGCCGCCGATCTTGAGCGCGTAGTGGTAGGTCTTCATGCGCGCGCCACCCTCTTCGGACAGGCCCTGCGTCCAGAGCACGGCCCACAGCGCCTCGTCGGGCGTGGGCTCGGCCTCCAGCACCTCCAGCGGGTGCAGGCTGAGCAGCCAGTGGTAGTCCTGGAGCTGCGGCGTGTTGGGCGGGGCGAAGCGCGTGTAGCCGCGGCAGACCTCGAAGGGCACCACCCGCACGCCCTTGCCGTCGGGCGTGCCGAGGTTGAACGGCCGACCCTTGTCGCGCACCTCGGCCAGCCATGCCAGCAGCCGCTCGCCGTCGTCGCTGCTCTGGCCGGCGACGTGGTTGATGCGCGCCCCGAGCGGCAGCGGCGACTCGGGGGTCACGGCGATCACGGTCAGCCGCTCGTCGACCTGCAGGCCGCGTGCCCAGGCCACCTTGTCGTTGTCGGCCCAGCCGGCGCTGGTGGCCACGGCAAACGGCAGCTCCCACTGCTTATCGCAGTCCTTGTCCTTCAGCCCGGCGCTGCGCGCAATCGCGGGGCGGATCAGCCGTTCGCCGGCGCCGTAGGCCCGGATGCCGGCCAGCAGCGTCTCGTTGACCGGGCGGCCGTCGTCGACCGTGAACTTCGGCGCCGAGGCGCAGCCGGTCAGCAGCGCCGTCAGGAGAAGGAGGAGCAGACGGATCATCGTGCGGCCGAGCCTACGTGCAGGGCATGACGGCGCACGCCGGTAGTTTTCCGGAGCGTCGTCCTAAACTCGTCGGATGCGCCACAAGCGCACAAGGAGCCGCCATGAACGCACGAGACCCCCACCTGCCCCTGCAAGCCGACGAGGCCACCGCGCTGGGTGCCTTTGCCGAACGCGTCTGGGACGATGAAATCGTCCCGGCGCTGACCGACTACATCGCCATTCCCGCCAAGAGCCCGATGTTCGACGCCGAATGGGCGGCCAACGGTCACATCGAGAAGGTGCTGACCCAGGCTGCCGCCTGGGTGGAGAGCAAGAAGGTCGCCGGCCTGACGCTGGAGGTGGTGCGCATCCCGGGCCGCACGCCGGTGATCTTCTTCGAGGTGCCGTCCACCAAGCCGGGGTCGGACGACACCATCGTGCTCTACGGCCACCTGGACAAGCAGCCCGAGTTCAGCGGCTGGCGTAGCGACCTCGGCCCCTGGACGCCGAAGTACGAGAACGGCCTGCTCTATGGCCGCGGCGGCGCGGACGACGGCTACGCGGTCTACGCCTCGCTCACGGCCATCATGGCGCTGGACGCTCAAGGCATCCCGCGCCCGCGCTGCGTCGGCATCATCGAGACCTGCGAGGAAAGCGGCTCGTACGACCTGCCGGCCTACATCGACGTGCTCAAGGCGCGCCTGGGCAACGTGTCGCTCGTCGTCTGCCTGGACTCCGGCGCCGGCAACTACGAGCAGCTCTGGCTGACCACCTCGCTGCGCGGCATGGTGTCGGGCGTGCTGAAAGTGGAAGTGCTGACCGAAGGCATCCACAGCGGCGACGCCTCGGGTTGCGTGCCTTCGTCCTTCCGCATCCTGCGCCAGGTGCTGGACCGCCTGGAAGACAGCAAGACCGGCCGCCTGCTGCCGGAGAGCTTCCACTGCGAGATCCCCGGCGCCCGGCTGGAGCAGGCGCAGGCCACGGCCGCCATCCTGAAGGACGAGGTCTACAAGCGCATGCCCTGGGCCTGCGGCGCGGACGGCGGGCCGGTGCTGCCGGTGACGAGCGACCCGGTCGAGGTGCTGCTCAACCGCACCTGGCGGCCGACGCTGTCGGTCGTGGGGGCGGACGGCTTCCCCGAGCTGAAGAATGCCGGCAACGTGCTGCGGCCTTACACCGCCTTCAAGCTGAGCCTGCGCCTGCCGCCGCTGATCGACGGCAACGAGGCGGCGCTCAAGCTCAAGGCGCTGCTGGAGGACAACGCACCCTACAACGCCAAGGTCACCTTCACGCCTGACGGCCGCGCGGGCGCTTACGGTGCCACCGGCTGGAACACGCCCGACCTGTCCCCCTGGCTCAGCCACGCGCTGGACGCGGCCAGCCAGACGCACTTCGGCGCGCCGGTCGGCTACATCGGCCAGGGCGGCACCATCCCGCTGATGAGCATGTTGCAGAAGGGCTTCCCGAAGGCGCAGATGATGGTCTGCGGCGTGTTGGGCCCCAAGAGCAATGCGCACGGCCCGAACGAGTTCCTGCACGTGCCCTACGGCAAGCGGCTGACGGCCGCGGTCGCCCAGGTCATGGCGGCCCATCCCTGAACGGGGCCTGATGGATCAACTGCGCGCCATCAAGGTTTTCGTCCGCGTCATCGACGAGGGCAGCTTCGCCGGTGCGGCACGGGCGCTGGACCTGGCGCCCGCGGTCGTCACGCGGCTGGTGGCGGAGCTGGAAGAGCACCTCGGCGCCCGGCTGCTGAACCGCACGACGCGCCGCCTCTCGCTGACCGAGATCGGTGACGCCTACCTCGAGCGCGCCCGGCGCATCCTGGCCGACGTGGACGAAGCTGCCGCGCTGGCTGCCTCAGCCACGCAGGAGGTGCGTGGCCTGCTGCGTGTGCTGTGCCCGCCGGCGATCGCCGTGCACCAGCTCGCCAAGCACCTGCCGCGCTTTCACCGCGACTTCCCGCTCGTCACGCTGGAGATCACGTCGCCCGGCCCGGTCGATACCGTGGACGACAGCTACGACCTGACGATCTTCCTGACGCGCGAGGTGCCCGATGGCGACTTCATCGCCCGGCGCCTGGCGCGCAGCGAGTTCATCATGTGCGCGTCGCCCGAGTACCTGGATCAGCGCGGCCGGCCGCAGCATCCGTACGACCTCAAGCAGCATGACGCGCTGCTGCCGCCCACCGCGGCGCTGGCCCGCGGCCTGACGCTGCAGAAGGGCGACGGCTCCGAGGAGATCACGCTGCCGATCGTGCCCTCGCGCGCGGCGCTGTCGACCACCCACATGGACACCAACTACGCCGCCGCGCTGCACGGCCTGGGCGTGGCCGGTCTGCCGAGCTTCATGGTGGAAGACGCGCTGCTGGAGCAGGCGCTGGAGCGGGTCATGCCTCAGTGGCGTCTCTTCGGCACGACGCTGTGGGCCGGCATGCCCACGCGCAAGTACGTGCCGGCGCGCACCCGGGCCTTCCTGGACTTCCTGCTGGAGATCTTCGGCGGCGAGGACAAGGACCCGTGGCTCGTCGCCGCGGGCTGCGCGACCTGCCCCTGAGGCCGGTCACTTCAACGTGAAGCCCAGCTCGAAGAACTCCGGAAAGCGCGCTTCCATTGCCCGCTTGAGCGGCGCCAGCGCCACGTAGCGTGAGGCGGTCTTGACGATGTAGGCCAGCAGCCGGCGCTCCTGCGCATGGCCCTGGCCGAGCAGCACGAGATGCCGGCGCAGCGCGCTCCACTCCAGGCGCCGCCAGTACTCGCCGAAGTCGGCGGCCAGGTCCTCGTCCAGTTGGCCGGCGGCGCGGCAGGCTTCCCAGTGGCGCACGGCCCAGTCGATCTCCTGGGCCTCGTCGAAGGCCATCTCGGCCGGGCGCAGCAGCGCGGCGATGCCGTCGGTGGCGGCGCCGGCCGGGGCGTCGTCGAGCAGGCGTTGGTGGACGGCGTCCAGGCCCTTGTCGGGCAGCGGGGCGATGCGGGCCAGGCCGGCGCGCAGGGCGTCGGGGTCGGCCGGGGCGGGCGCGGGGGGCTGGTGGCGCAGCACGGCGCAGGCGTCGCGCATCAGGTGGTCGGCGTCATCGGGCTGGGCGAGGAGGGCGGAGATCAGGTCTGGCGTCGGCAAGGTCATGGGTGGGGAGCCCTCGTGGATAATGAAATTCTAAGAACCGCCGGCCCCGGCATCCTCACCGACTCCGAGCCTTGTCCTTGCCTGTGCCGCGCTCGTTCCGCCCCCTTCGCCCCACTCCCCTCATCACGCTGATCGCCCTGGCGCTGTGCGCCTGGGAGGCTTCGGCGCAATCCACGCCAGCATCCACGCCCGCCTCGGCGCCTGAGGTCGGTGTGCCGCTGCGCACGAGCCGCGTGCTGGGAGCACCCGCCAAGCCGGGCGCCACCAAGCCGGCACTCGTGATTTCGGCGGGCAAGCTCACCGCCCAGGCCGACCAGCAGGCCGAAGGCGCCGACGGCGTCGAGCTGCGCTATGGCGATTTGCTGCTGGCCACCGACAAGCTCACCTACCGCGTCGTGGACGACTTCGCCCGCGCCGAGGGCCATGTGCGCATCAATCACGAAGGCAACGTCTTCACCGGCCCGTTGCTGCAGATGTACGTGAGCCGTTTCGAGGGTGAGTTCCTGACGCCGAACTTCTACCTGGCCGCCACCGGTGGCTCGGGCACGGCGCAGGTGCTGAAGTTCCAGGACAGCGAGCACATGAGTGCCATCGACGGCCGCTACAGCAGCTGTCCGGCCGTCGAAGGCCAGGAGCCCGCCTGGCAGGTGACGGCACGGCAGTTGCAGCTCGACCTGGCGGCCAATGAAGGCGTCGCCGACGGGGCCGTGCTGCGATTCCTGGGCGTGCCCATCCTGGCCGCTCCGTCGTTGAGCTTCCCCTTGAGCTCGGCCCGCAAGTCGGGTTGGTTGCCGCCCAACATCTTCCTGGACAACCGGGGTGGCCTGGAAACCGGCGTGCCCTATTACTGGAACATCGCGCCCCAGCGTGACGCCACGTTCACGCCTTTCGTGATGACCAAGCGCGGTGTGGGCCTGGACAGCGAGTTCCGCTACCTGGAGCCTGGCCACAACGGTCGCATCAATGTCGATCTGCTGCCCGGCGATCGCGTGTTCGGCCGCTCGCGCTGGAGCCTGAAGTTCAACAACGATGGCCGGGTGTTCGGCGACTGGCGCTACCGCCTGAAGAGCGAGCGGGTGTCCGATGATGATTATTGGAAGGACCTCACCCGCCGTCTCGAGAGCCAGACACCGCGTCTGTTGGCCAGCGACTTCACGCTCAACCGTCAGCGCGAGCTGTCTTGGGGTGTCATCGACACCTATGCCCGCGTGCAGCGCTGGCAGACCCTGCAGGGCACCGACGCGCTCTCCCAGTTCGACTCGCCCTACCAGCGCAGCCCGCAGATCGGCGTGCGCGTGACCACGGCGGCGGACGAGGCGGTGCTCGACAGCTTCCGCCCGTGGGGCCGCAAGGCGCGTCTGGAGGGCGGGCTGGAGCTCGAGTACAACCGCTTTGACCTGCCTGGCTCCGCGCTGGCGGGTCAGGCGCGGGGCGGCCAGCGGCTGCATGCGCTCGGCCACGTGGCGGCGCCCTTGGGCGGTGAGGCGTGGTGGTTCATTCCGCGGGCATCGTTCAATGCCGCCGCGTACGACCTGGACCGGCCGCAGGCCGATGGCCGGCGCCGCATGGGCCGCGTGATCCCGACCTTGAGCGTGGACCACGGCTGGGTGTTCGAGCGCGACACCCAGCTCTTCGGCCGCGACGTGCGCCAGAGCCTGGAGCCAAGGTTGCTCTACGTGAACACGCCCTTCCGCGACCAGGCCAACCTGCCGAACTTCGACTCGGCAGCCAAGGACTTCAATTTCGACTCCATCTACACGGACAACCCCTTTTCCGGTGTGGATCGTGTGTCCGACCTGCATGCACTCAGCGTGGGCGCCACGAGCCGGTGGGTGAGTGCCGCCCAAGGCGAGGAGATCCTGCGGTTGGGCGCGGTGCAGCGCTTCCTGTTCCGCGACCAGCGCATCACGACGGACGGGCAGCCCGTCACGCAGCGTTTCTCGGACCTGTTGCTGGCCGCTGCGGCGCACCTGGACGATCGCTGGTGGGCGGATGGGACGCTGGAGTTCAACCCCGAAATCAACCGCTCGGTGCGTTCCGTGATGCGGGCGCGCTACTCGCCCGGCCCGTTCAAGACCATGAGCGTGGCCTACCGTTTCGCCCGGGCGCAGAGTGAGCAGCTGGAGCTGGCCTGGCAGTGGCCCATCTACGGCGCGCCGGTCACCTCACGCGGCGCCAACGGCAATGCCTGCAGCGGCGCCTGGTACAGCGCCGGCCGGGTGCAGTATTCGCTGCGGGACAAGCGCCTGACCGACTCGGTGCTCGGCTTCGAATACGACGCCGGCTGCTGGGTCATGCGCTGGGGCCTGGAGCGTCTGTCCACCGGTCGTGCCGAAACCAAGACCCAGCTGATGTTCCAGCTGGAGCTGGTCGGCCTGTCACAGGTCGGTTCGAACGCCCTCAAGGTCTTGAAGGACAATGTGCCCGGTTACCGAAGGCTGAGCTCCGATCGCTCGCCGAGTTCAGATTTCCAACCATGATGCTTCGTCTCGCCCCCTCTCTCCTTGCCGTGACGCTGGCCCTGGCCGCTTTTCAGGCCTCAGCCCAGAAACCCACGCTGCAGCCGGGGGACTACATCGCCGCCGTCGTCAACCAGGACGTCGTGGCCGCCAGTGAGGTCATCCAGCGCACCGAGCGGCTGCGTGCGGAGGCGCGCCAGCGTGGCGAAGTGATGCCCGAGACCGCCGGCTTGCGCAAGCAGGCACTGGAGGCCTTGATCGAGGACCGCGTGCTCGTCACCTACGCCCGCGAGAACGGCAGCCGGGTGGACGAAGCTGAGCTGGACCGCGTCGTCGCCAACGTGGCTGCGCAGAACAAGCTCACGATGGACCAGCTGCGCGAGCGCCTGAAGGCCGACGGCACTGACTACAAGAGCTTTCGCGAGAACCTGCGCGACCAGATGATGACGGAGCGCGTGCGCGAGCGTGAGGTGCAGGGGCGCATCAAGGTGACCGACGCCGAGATCGATGCCTATCTCGACAAGAAGCGCGCCGACCTGGCCGCTGGCGGTGCCATCAACCTCGCCCAGGTGCTGGTGCCGGTGCCGGAGGGTGCACCGGAAAGCGTCGTGGCCGAGCGCCGCGCCCGCGCCGAGGCAGCCATGGCCCGCATCAAGTCCGGGGAGGACTTCGCCAAGGTGGCCCGCGAGGTCTCCGAAGACAGCAACAAGGCCAAGGGTGGCGAGATCGGCCTGCGCCCGGCTGACCGGCTGCCTGACGTGTTCGTGCAGGCGGTGAAGGGCCTGAAGACGGGCGAGGTCGCCCCCGAGATGCTGCGCAGCGGCGCGGGTTTCCACATCCTGAAGGTCATCGAACGCCAGGGCGGCGCCTCCCTGACGCAGAGCCTGCAGACCCACGCCCGCCACATCCTGTTGCGCCCCTCGGCCCAGCTCAGCGCCGAGGTGGCCGGGCGTCGTCTGGCGGAGTACAAGCGCCAGATCGAGGCCGGCCAGGTCAAGTTCGAGGACGTCGCGCGTCAGTATTCCGAAGACGGCAGTGCGCCGGAAGGCGGCGACCTCGGCTGGATGGGCGCGGGTGGCTTTGTGCCGGAGTTCGAGGAAGCGATGAACGCGCTGCCGTTGCAAGGCATTTCGGGCCCGGTGGTGTCCCGCTTCGGCATCCATTTGATTCAGGTGCTCGAGCGCCGCACCGTCGAGATCGAGATGAAGCAACTGCGCGAGCAGGCCCGGGGGGCGCTGCGCGAGCAGAAGTACGACGAGGCCTACCAGGAGTGGGTCAAGGACCTGCGCAACAAGGCTTTCGTCGAAGTCCGCGAATGGCTGGACTGAGCAAGGACCGAGCGCAGTGCCTGCGCACTGCGCGACGCCTTGCGAAGGCCTGCCGGCTTGCAAGCCGGCAGGCATGACGGCCGCAGGATAGGAGCGCCATGGCTCAGCACATTCCCCGCAAGCGCTTCGGCCAGCATTTCCTGACCGACACCGCGCTGATCGAGGCGATCGTCGACCTGATCGACCCGCAGCCAGGCGAGACACTCGTCGAGATCGGCCCCGGCCTGGGGGCCATGACGCTGCCCCTGCTGGAGCGCCACAAGCCGCTGACCGTCATCGAGCTCGACCGCGACCTGGCGGCACGCCTGCGCCAGCGGGACGATGTCGAGGTCATCGAGAGCGACGTGCTGAAGGTGGACTTCCACGCCTTGGCCCAGGCCAAGGGCGCCAAGCTGCGCGTGGTCGGCAACCTGCCGTACAACATCTCCACGCCCATCCTGTTTCACCTGCTCGAAGTGGTGGATGACGTCGTCGACCAGCACTTCATGCTGCAGAAGGAAGTGGTGGACCGCATGGCGGCCGGCCCAGGCAGCAAGGACTACGGCCGCCTGAGCGTGATGCTGCAGTGGCGCTACGACATCGAGTCGGTGCTGGACGTGCCACCCGAAGCCTTCGACCCGCCGCCGCGCGTGGACTCGGCCATCGTGCGCATGATGCCGCTGCCGCAGCCACCCGCCGTCGACCGCGCGCTGCTGGGCGAACTGGTCGCCAGCGCCTTCTCGCAGCGCCGCAAGCTGCTGCGCCACAGCCTTGGCCGCTGGCTCGCCGAGCGCGGTTATTCGGGTCATTTCGACCTGCAGCGCCGCGCCGAGGAAGTGCCGGTCGCGGAATTCGTGGCGCTCGCCAGCGAGGTCGCCGCCCACCGGCCATGATGGCCACCGCCGCCGCGGCTGCCCTGCTGATGACGGCGGCCGCAGTCTGGCGGCAGCGCCCGCCCGGCGCCGGGCGGCTGTGCACGGGCATGCTGGCCGGGGCGGTCTATTTCGTCGTGGTCTCGGACACTCGTTTCGACGTGCTTCGCCCGCTCGCCTGGCTGGGGCCTCTGGCGTTCAATCGGGCGGTGCACGCCGGGTTCGGTGATCCGTCGCGGCCGGTCTGGCAGGACATCGCGCTGGCGCTGGCCAGTGCCCTCCTCGGGGTGTGGCTGCCCCGGGGCTTCGACCTGCTGGCCCTGGGGCTGTTCGCCGAAGCGCCGCTGCGGGTGTACCGGGACGCTGCCGGCGATCTTGACTCGCGCCGCCGTCTGCGTCGTTTCTGGTTTCTGGGCCTGGGGGGTGCGGTGGGGCTGGTGGTGTCGCTGGCGGCCATGGTGGGGTCCGGCGCGGCGGCGGCGCAGCTGGCCGGCGCGGCCACGTTGCTGCTGTGCCTCGCCGCGGCCGGGCGACCCTGGCCGACCGAGCCGGTGGCCGTGCCCGCAGCGGAACCTGCCGGGCTCGACACCCAGGAGCGCCAGCAGCTGGCGCGGCTGCGTGCGCTGATGGCCGACCAGCAGGTCTACCGTGACCCCCAACTCACCCTCTCGCGGCTGGCCCAGCGGCTGGACTTGCCCGAGCATCGCCTGCGCCGGCTCATCCATGACGGGGAGGGGCACGGCCATTTCAGCAGCTACCTCAACGCCTGGCGCATTGCCGCGGTCAAGGCGGCCCTGGGCGACCCGGCCCGCGACGGCGACACGGTGCTGA
>RXJW01000192.1 GCA_003963005.1 Burkholderiales bacterium | reverse complement strand
GATTCGAACTCGCGACCCTCTGCTCCCAAAGCAGATGCGCTACCAGGCTGCGCTACGCCCCGAACAAGCCGCGCATTCTAGTCCAAGGTGACGACCCGTCCGGTGCCGCTGATCAGCGCCGCCCGTACGGGCTCGCCAGGCTGCAGCGCCTGCACCGCCGCCACGTAGCCGCGCAGCTGCTCATGGTAGGCCGGCACCGCCTCGGGCGTGAGCCCGAGCTTGTAGTCGAGCACCCACCAGGTCGCCGGCTCGGCGGCGGTGGCCCGGCGATGCACCAGGCGGTCGATGCGCCCTTCCCCGCCGGGCTGCGCGACGGGCACCTCGTTGCCGGCCCACAGCAGCTGCGCCGGGTCGAAGAAGGGCCGCGCCTCGTCGCTGGTGAGGATGGCCGTCACGCTGCGCGCCAGCTGCTCGCGGCCGGTGGCGTCCAGCCCGAAGGCCTGGGCGCTGCCGGCCAGCAGCACCTCCAGCGCTTGCGCCTGGCCCGGCTGGCTGGCCCATTCCAAGGCGCGGTGCAGCGCCTCGCCCACCTGTGCGGCGCGCGCGTTGTCGGCCGTGCGCACCGGCAGGGGCTGGCGCTCGCCCTGCCAGGCCGGCAGCGGCCGCCAGGTCGGGGCCGGCGGCTCGCGGCCCCGCTCCTCACGCAACGGCAGCGGCCATGGCTGCCCGAGGGGCGCCAGCCGCGACCACCAGCTGTCCTGCGGCCGCTTGGCCGGCGTGCGGCTCAGGATGAGCGTGCGCCGTGCGCGGGTCATCGCCACGTACAGCGCATTGAACTCCTCGCGCTGGCGGGCGGCCTGCTCGTCGGCGACAAGACCCGCGAGCGTCGGCGGCGGCTTGGCTTCCGACCCGAAGAAAGCGGCACGCTGCGGTGCGGGCTGCCCCACGGGCCAGTCGAGCAGCAGGCCATAGGTTTCGGCCTTGGGGGGCGCGGCTTCCGCGTCGAGCATGATGACGACGTCGGCCTCCAGGCCCTTGGCGCCGTGGATGGTCAGCAGCTGCACGCCGTCGTCCCCCGGCGCGGCGGCCCAGGTGAGCGGGCGGCTGCGCAGCGCACGCACGAAGCCGTAGAGCTGGGCGTAGCGGCCGCCGTCCAGGTCGAGCGCCGCCCGCAGCAGGGCCTGCACGCTCTGCACGCGCGCCTGGGCCTCGGTCGGCGGGCTGCTGCTGAGCAGACGCGGCAGCAACTCGCCGTCGTGAACGATGCGGTCCAGCAGCTCGTGCGGCGTGCTGCGCGTGGCGAGGGCTTGCCAGTCGGCCAGCAGGCGCCGGGCGCGGACCAGTTCGGGGCTTGGTGAATCCAGCGCCTGCACCGCCGTCCACCAGGGCCGCGGCGGGTCGGCTGCGGGCGCGTCCAGGTAGGCGATGCGCCCCGCGGCCGCGGCGATCCGCATCAGCTCCTCATCGCCGATGCCGAACAGCGGACTGGCCAGGGCCTGCGCCAGCGACAGGTCGTGACCCGGCGAGGCGAGCACGTCGAGCAGCGCGAGCAGGTCGCGCACGGCCGGCGCCTCGGCCAGCGGCGTCTCCTCGGGCGCCGCATGCGCGATGCCGGCCGCCGTCAGCGCCGCGCTGAGCTGGCGAAGCGGCTCACGCTTGCGGGCCAGCACGTAGATCTGCCCGGGCCGCAGCGCAGGCCGCTCGGCCAGCAGGCCCGCGATGCAGGCCGCCACGCGGCGGGCTTCGGCCTCGCGGCGCTCGAATTCGGGCTCGTGCCGCGGCTCGGTCAGGCTCGGGCGCCAGGCCAGCGGGTCGACCTCGCGCTCGGCCTTCTCGCCCGGCGGCCCGTCCAAGAGCCACAGGCCGGCCAGTGCATCGCTGCCCGGCCGGACCTCGGTCGTGTGCGGCCGGAAGCCGTCCAGCACGCCGTCCAGCGCGCCATTGACGGCGGCCAGCACCTCGGGCGCATTGCGCCGTGTGTGGTCGCAGGCCAGACCCACGCCGCCCAGGCCGCCGACGACGAACTCGCGCGCGGCCTGGAACACCCGCGGCTCCGCACGGCGGAAACGGTAGATGCTCTGCTTCGGGTCGCCGACGATGAAGACGCTCAGCCCGGTGCCGCCGCCGGCACCCGCATAGGCCGACAGCCAGCCGTGCAGGGCCTGCCACTGCAGCGGGCTCGTGTCCTGAAATTCGTCGATCAGCAGATGGCGCACCTGCGCATCGAGCCGTTGCTGCACCCAACCGGCCAGCTCCGGCTGCGCCAGCAGGGCCAGCGCTCCGCGCTCCAGATCGTTCATGTCGACGAGGCCGCGCGAGCGCTTCAGCGCCTCGAACTCGGCCACCAGCCGGCGGCCGAGCCGGCACATGGCGGCGTGCTGCTCCGACGCGGCCTGTTGCTCAACGTCCGCCCGCAGCGCCTCCAGCGCGGCCGTGACCGCACGCCAGGCCGGCAGGTCGTCGCAGGCCTTGCCGAGCTTGCGCGGTGAGCCGGCACCTTTCTCGGTGAACAGCGCGGCCAGCACGTCGGCCAGGCTGCCCGCCTCGATCAGGTCGGCAGCTGCCGTCTGTGCCTTCGCGCCGCTGATGCCGCCCAGCGCACGTGCCAGCGCAGCAATGTCCGGCGCCAGGGCCTCGAAGCGCTCCGCAGGGTCCTGCGCCGGCGGTGGGACGCTGCCCGCCAGCACACCGGCCCCGTCGGCCAGGCCCAACTCCACGCGCTTGGCAAAGGCCGCCAGCAGCCACTCGCGCAGGTTGTGCCGGCCGCGCGCCAGGGTCAGGTTCTGGAAATCGGCCAGCAGCCCGGCGTCAGCCAGCACCGCGGCGTGGAAGCGCCGCCAGAGCGTGGGCATCAGCTCGGCTTCGTCCTCGATCAGCACCAGCTCGGGCGAGATGCCCAGTTCGGTCAGCAAGCTCAGCGGCGCGGCACGCAGCAGTTGGGAGAACCAGCCGTGGAAGGTGCGCACCTCCACGCCTCGGCCGCCCCGCAACAGCGTCGCCTGCAGGGCCGCCAGCTGTGGGCGCACGCGCTCGGCGTTGTCGGCGTCGAGGCCGCGATCCAGCAGGGCCTGCCTCTGCGTTGCCGCATCGGCCCGGGCGTATTCGCCCAGCCACTGCGCCAGGCGCTCGCGCATCTCGCCGGCCGCCTTGCGTGTGAAGGTGATGGCGACGATCTGCTGCGGTTCGGCACCGGCCAGCAAGGCCCGCAGGATGCGCGACACCAGCATCCAGGTCTTGCCCGCGCCAGCGCAGGCTTCTACGATGCTGCTGCGCGCCGGGTCGCAGGCGATGGCGTAGAACTGCGGGCGCGGGATGCGCTGGCCATCGGCGTAGTAGGCGAAATCGGTGGTGCTCATGCCGAGTCATCCTTGCGGCACAGGCCACGGGCTTCGCAGTAGTCGCAGACCCGGCCCTCGCCGAGCGCCGGCAGTGGTTGACCTTGAAGCACGGCGGCGAGGTCAGCCTGCAGGCCCTCGCGCAGGGCCTGCGCCGTGGCGCTGACCTCGGGGTGCGGCACGGTCACGAGCGCGTCGGGTTCGTCCATCGCGAGGTAGGCGGCCTGCAGGGCGGGGTCGGCGTCCATCAGCAGCGCGTAGACGGCGAGCTGGGTGTCCTCCAGCGGCGTCTTCAGCTTGTCTTTCAGGTCCTTGGCCCGGCCGGTCTTGTAGTCCAGCAAGAGTGGGCCGGAGGGCGTCGTGTCGATGCGGTCGATGCGCCCTTGCAGCGTCAGCGCCGCCAGCGGCCCGTCGAAGGGCTGGCAGCGCTGCTCCACCTCGCCCGCCTCGAAGCGCTGGCCGGCGCTTTCGGTCTCGGCCAGCCAGCTGACGTAGCGCGGCAGCACGCGCTCGAAGGCGGCGCGGTAGGGCAGGAAATCTGCCGGGTCCAGGCTCGCCGCCTCGGCGTCGGCGGCAGCGCGCAGGTCCGCGAGGTCGTCGCCGCTGCGGGACTCGTGGAAGCGCCGCAGCACGTCGTGCAGCCAGGTGCCGTAGTCGCGCTTGTCCAGCTCCACGTCCAGCTCGTCGGGCTCCCGCAGGCCCAGCAGGCTGCGACTGAAGAACTGGTAGGGGCAGTTGCGCAGCGCCTCGATGCTGCTGGCGCTGAGCTGGGCCGGCAGGCGACCGGGCACGGCCGCGCGCCGGGTCGTCACGTGCCGTGGCTGCGCGACCGCCTCCCGCGAATCGGCCCATGTCGGCAGTTCGTGGCCCCAGGCGGCCTCCAGGCGCTCGATGAGCGGGCTCGGCGGCAGCGGCTCGGTGCCGGCGTGGCTGCAACGCAGCAGCGTCACGGCGGGCAGGCGCAGCAGCTGCGCGAACGCCCAGGCTTGCGCCTCCCGCTGCGCAGCCAGGTGCGGCAGACCGAGCGCCTGCGCGTCGGCATCGGACAGCACGCCGTTGCGGGGTGCGGCGGGCGCCAGCGTGGCGGCGTCAGCCCCCGGCAGCACGGCGGCGCCGAAGGGGCGCAGCAGCACGCGGGCCAGCGGCGTGATGACGACGGCAGGCTGGGCGTCGTCGAGCGGCGCGAACTGCGCGGCCTCGAGCGTGGCATCCACCCACGCGAGGAATTCGTCGGGGCGCAGCCGCGTCGCACCGATCACCTGCTCGTGGGCGCTGCCAGCCCACGGATTGCGGCTGATCCACAGCGCGTTGAGCAGCGGCTCGCCGCCCTCCACGTCGGCGAGCGATCCCAGGCGCCGCAGCACGCGGCCCAGGTCGGCCAGCCAGCCACCGAGCTTGCGCGGCCCGCCAGCCAACGGCGCCGAGGCCTCGCGCACGTCGCGCCAGAGCGGCAGGCCGAGGGCGTCCAGCGGGCCGGTGTCGCGCCATCCCTTGCGGCGGCACAGGGCTTCCAGGTCGCGCAGCGCGTCGGCATCCAGGCCTGCGCCGAGCGGCGACTTCAGCCAGGCCAGCCAGTCGTCCACGCCGCCCTGGGCAAGCTGGGCGCGCAACAGGGCCATGAGCGCCGCGGCGGCCGGCGTGGTGGCCAGGGTCCAGCCGGTTTCGTCGTGGATCGGCACGCCCTGGCGCATCAGCAGTGTGCGCACGCGGCGCACGGCCACCCGGTCCTGCGCCAGCAAGGCCACCGGGCCGCGGCCGGCGTTCAGGTGCTGCAGCACGGCGGTGGCGGCCTGCTCGGCCAGCGTCTCGAAGTCGTTGCAGCGGGCGAGCTGCAGGTCGACGCCCGTGGGCGGGGCGGTGTCCAGCTCGACATCGGCGCGCAGCCGCAGGGCCGGCACTTCGCCCGACGTCAGCGCCTGGGCCAGGGCGTCGGGGCCACCAACCTCGAGCACGAGCCACGCGCTCGGTCGCTGCGTGAAGAGCGCATCGGTGGCCGGCGCGCGGTCGTCGGACTGGGCCCAGGCGAGCGCCACGAGGCCGAGGGCCCGCTCCAGGTCGCCGGGGCCGCCTGCCTGCAGCGTGAGTTGCTGTGCCGCCCTCTCGAAGAACGCCGGTCGATCGGCCGGCGGCCGCTGTCCAGCGGCGCGGGTCAGCGCATGGGCCGTCTCGACGAGCCGAGCCCGTGCGGCGACGAAGGCCTTTTCGTCCCGCGCGCGCAGGTCCTGGGCCCAGGACTGGCCGGCGAGCAGGCCGTCGGCGGTGAAGGCGTCGATCGCGGCATCGCCGCTGATCTGGCCCGGCGCCGCCAGCCGCGCCGGGCCCAGGGAGGAGGCCAGGCTGTGGCTCGTGGTGATCAGCGGCGCCCAGCCGCCGAGTGCCGAAAACGCGCGCCGGGCCGGTGAAATCTGCTGGGCGAACGGCAGCAGCAGCACCGCGTCGCGCGCGGCGGCACCTTGTGACGCCAGCCAGTCCCGGCACGCGGTGGCCACGCGTGCCCAGAAGGCCGTGATGTCTTCCTCGGGAACGAGCCCCAGGTTGATCGTGTGTTGCACTTGTGAAAGGGGCCTCCCGCCCCGACGTACGGTCGCACTTCGGTCACCCCGGTGACCGTCCGGGCAAAGTGGCTATGTCACAATCATTTTGCCTATACAGACGGCTCCCGCCGCGGTGCCGCCACCCTTCTGAGGCCAAGGAACCTCCCATGAGCAGCGAATTGATCAAGCACGTTTCCGACGCGTCCTTCGACGCCGACGTCATCCAGTCCGGCAAGCCGGTCCTGGTGGACTACTGGGCTGAGTGGTGCGGTCCCTGCAAGATGATCGCCCCCATCCTGGACGAAGTCGCCAGCGGGTACGGCGACAAGCTGCAGGTCGCCAAGATGAACGTCGACGACAACCGTGAAGTGCCGGCCAAGTTCGGCATCCGCGGCATCCCGACGCTGATGCTGTTCAAGGACGGCCAGCTCGCCGCCACCAAGGTCGGTGCCCTCTCCAAGGCGCAGTTGACCGCCTTCCTCGACGCGAACCTATAATCGCGCCCAACTGCTGCAGTGTCTGCCTGACGCCCACCGGCGCCAGCACTGCAGCAGCCAAAGCCAACACGCCCCGGGTTCCACGGAACCCAGCCAGCGTGGCCTCGGCTCCCCTCCCCCACTTTCCTGAATCCGCCGTGCTCGTTGTTTGAGCACTGGCCCTTTCGGTCCTGGCCCGGGGCTGCCGTGGAACCGCCGCTTCGCCTTGGCTGGCGCTGCGGCCACTGACGGGTGTTCACCCATGCATCTTTCCGAACTCAAAGCCCTGCACGTCTCCGCGCTCATCCAGATGGGCGAGGAACTGGAGATCGACAACGTCACCCGCCTGCGCAAGCAGGAGCTGATGTTCGCCATCATGAAGAAGCGCGCCAAGGCCGGCGAGCAGGTCTTCGGCGATGGCGTGCTCGAGGTGCTGCCGGACGGCTTCGGCTTCCTGCGCTCCATCGAAGCCAGCTACATGGCCTCGACCGACGACATCTACCTGTCGCCGAGCCAGATCCGACGCTTCAACCTCCACACCGGCGACCTCGTCGAAGGTGAAGTGCGCGTGCCCAAGGACGGCGAGCGCTACTTCGCGCTCGTCAAGGTCGACCGCGTCAACAACCAGACGCCGGAGGAGAGCAAGAACAAGATCATGTTCGAGAACCTGACGCCCTTGTTCCCCAAGGAGCAGTTCAAGCTCGAGCGTGAAGGCTTCAAGGGCGAAGAGAACATCACCGGCCGCATCGTCGACCTGATCGCCCCGATCGGCAAAGGCCAGCGCGCGCTGATCGTGTCGCAGCCCAAGACCGGCAAGACCGAGATGATGAAGAGCCTGGCGCACGCGCTGGTGGCCAACCATCCCGACTGCCACCTGATCGTGCTGCTGGTGGACGAGCGCCCCGAGGAAGTGACCGAGATGATCCGCACCGTGCGCGGTGAGGTCATCAGCTCCACCTTCGACGAGCCCGCCGCCCGCCACGTGCAGGTGGCCGAGATGGTCATCGAGCGTGCCAAGCGCCTGGTGGAGCTCAAGAAGGACGTGATCATCCTGCTGGACTCGATCACCCGCCTGGCCCGTGCCTACAACAACGTGCTGCCCAGCTCCGGCAAGGTGCTGACCGGCGGTGTCGACGCCAATGCGCTGCAGCGCCCCAAGCGCTTCTTCGGCGCGGCGCGCAACATCGAGGAAGGCGGCTCGCTGACCATCATCGGCACGGCGCTGATCGACACCGGCTCGAAGATGGACGAAGTCATCTACGAAGAGTTCAAGGTCACCAGCAACTGCGAAATCCACCTGGATCGCCGCATGGCCGAGAAGCGCGTCTACCCGTCCATCCTGATCAACAAGTCCGGCACCCGCCGCGAGGAGCTGCTACTCAAGCCCGAGATCCTGCAAAAGAGCTGGATCCTGCGCAAGCTCCTCTACAACATGGACGAGATCGAGGCGATGGAGTTCATCCTCGACAAGATGAAGGCGTCGAAGAACAACCTGGACTTCTTCGACATGATGCGGCGCGGC
>RXJW01000162.1 GCA_003963005.1 Burkholderiales bacterium | reverse complement strand
GGTGGGTCGCACCTCAACCTTATCCGGGACCACGATGGCCACCCTCTACGGGCCGCCTCGCCTAAAAACTTACACCACCTCGCGGGGCATCACCGCCTGATGTGGAACACCCGCTATCTCTCTGCCAAAAAGTTGCCCGCGCTTGCCGGATGGTCCGACCTCTTCAAGCCGGCCTATTTCAGCCATGTGGCCATCAGCGCACCATCTCGGTCGGGCACGACGCATCTGACGGTCGAGGCCATCCTGCAAGGCGAGGCTGGGACTGTTGGCGCCGATCTAAATTTGGCCAGCAGCAGCCTGCGTCTAGTAGTCATGCGCACAAGCTCCGATGACGAAAACGTAATCGCCCGGTAGGGCTGCCGTCGCAGCGCGATTCCTATAGTGAGATCCATGACGTCCGGAAACGGCGTTTGGGCCGTAGCCTCAAGGCGGCTGCGGCGCTAATTCACCTTGAAGGAGTACCTCATGTCGCGCATCAATCTTTCCATCGCTATCGTCGCCGCAGTCCTCACAACCGCAACTGTGCCGACTTTCGCAAGCAACGGCTTCACGCCGTCCAACAACGATTCCGGTGGCGAATACCATGCCATGCCAGGCGGCAAGACACGAGCCGAGGTCATCGCGGAACTCGAAGCGGCCCGACGGGATGGCACCCTTGCGAAGATGAGCCGCAACCAGTCCTACGTGCCGGGCTATGACATGCCCACGAGATCGGCCGGCGCGAAGCGGGCGAAGGAAGCCTCCAATGTCAACAATTCGGGCAATGGTGAACTCGTTTTCGAAGCACCGGCGGCGGGTGGACGCACTCGGGCGGAAGTGATCGAGGAATTGCGTCGTGCGCGCGAGGACGGGTCGCTGCGCCGCATGAATACGAATCGCGGGTATTGAATCGAGCGACTCAGGTTAGCGGTCGCCGATGTCCGAGGTTCTTTGCGCGCATTGCTTTGTGATGGCGTCAGGCCTGCGCGGCGCCGAACACCTGCACGACACGCGCCAGCAGGCGGTCCGGCACCGGCGCGCATGTCGATGGGCTCAGCGGCCAGCCACATCGCGTCGATGCGGATCACCGGAGCAGCTCGCGCATCCAGGCCGCGCAGTCACTGGCAGCGCTCGCCGGCCAGGTCACCGTGATCGCCGTCCCGCCGCGCTGCAGCTCGATGCGAATGTCGGCACGCTGAACCGGCGCTACCGGCTCTGGCAGCTTCACCGGCACGAACAACGTCTCAAGGGCCGGCGCCTCGGCGCCATCGACCGCTGCCGCGACGATGACCTGGGTCGCGGGCTTCATCTCCACCTCGCGGACCCAGCGACGCAAGAGGTTGGCGTTGATGCCGCGGGCCATGGCCACCGCGGCCATCGAGATGCCTGGCTGCATACATGCGGCCATGGATGGCCTCAGCCTTGAATTCGTCGCTATGCTCGCGACGCCGCCGGCGGGCGCCGGCCTGCTCCAGGTAACCATGCTGGGCCTCCCCGGAAGGAGCCGCAAAGCACGGCAATCGGCGCTCCTGCAGTCGCTTCGCACCGTCATTCAACCCGCGTGGCGCTGGCCTGTGGCTGTGTTGGATCAAGCGGATATAGCGGGACGGCTCCTGGCCAAGAGGCCCGCCGCCCCGACGCAGCTTCAATCCGTTTGACCGCTGCCCGCCCTGGACGGGAGCCATTGCGTCACGCTTGACGCCACGGGCGATTCACGTCGCCTTTGCTGCGCAGGCCTTCAATTGCGCTTCATGTCGCTCCTTGCGCAGCTTGTTGATGTAGGGGCTCGTATCCGCCCTTGGTCCATGGTCGAGATGCAGCATCAACGGGTCGACGCGGCACTCGCCTTGTGCACCTGGCGAACTGGCACGGGGGGCGGCCAGGGCGGCGGCCTGCTTGTCCTTCCTGGCCTTCTCGATGATCTGCCAGTCGGGGCCAGCGAGCGCGGGGCCAGCGGCTGAAAGAACGATAGAACTGATGAGGGTGATGATCAAATTCTTCATGATGAACTCCTGCGTGGACTGACGGGGTTTTGCCAGAACACGCGTTGACGAACCGGCGTCGCTCCGCGACAAGTGCAGAACTGACGTAGTGGTGGGGTCGCGCAGCGTCCGCGTGAGCTTGGGCGAACTGCCCCTCTCGATGCCATGTCTTGGCGAGTCGGGGTGACGTGACCTCGGCGCGTGCGCCTGCGAGCGCCGGCCGAAGGAGTCAGTTCAGCGCGCGCAACGGCAGGAGATCAAAGTCGGAAGCAACAGTGCCGAATCGCGATGGGCGGCGCTGTAGTGCACTGCAGGAACGACGCCGGCTCGGCCGCCGGTTGCGGCAGGGCCAGGGGTGGCTGCAGCGGAAGAAGGATGGTCGAGACGATGACGGCGGCAGGTGTGACCGTTGGTACCTCCGCCTTGTCCAGCGATGACTTGCCGTCAAGGCAGTGAGCATGGCAAAGACCGGGGCTGGCCGCGTCCGGCTGATCACATCCAGGCATCCTCGGCGCCGGTGCCTGGTCAGCAACCCAACCGTCCGGAGCACCCTCGCTCTGGAGGTCCGGACATGTGTACGAAGCCACTGCCGCCTGCATGAACAGCATGCTGAGCAGCGCCAGGAGCGCCGTCAGGATGTTGTTGTTGCGGGACAGCTTCATAGTCATAGATTAGGTCGTGCCAACGGGTTTTTCCTTACGCTGCGGCTAGGCAGGATGAAGCCGGGGCGGCGCACGGTCTTAATGTAGACCTTCACATAGGAGGAAGGTCAAGCCAATCCCCGGGGCATGCGGCCACAGCTCCCTTGCCAGCTTCGGATCAATACTTCGCGCTGAACACCAGCTTGAACGCGCGCGGCGATCCGGGCGTGATGTTGTTGTCGCCGTTGGCGTAGGCGTAGTACTTCTTGTCGGTCAGGTTCTCCACGTTCAGCTGAACCTTGTAGTTCGGGTTGATCGCGTAAAACAGGGCCGCGTCGACGCGGGTGTAGGCCGGCAGGACGACGGTGTTGCTCGTTGACGTGAAGCTGTCGCCGCGGCGGATCACACCTAGGCCCGCGCCGAAGGCCGACGAGAAGTCGTAGCGGTTCCACAGCGCAAAGGTGCTCTTGGGCACGTTCTGCACCGTCGCGCCGTTGAGCGCCGTGGCCGAGGCCGTCGCGCTCAGCTTGGCATCCTGGTAGGCGTAGCCGCCGTTGATGTTCCAGTCGCGGGTGACTTTGCCGACGATGCCAAGCTCTACGCCATAGGTGCGGGCGCCATCGACGAGCTGGTCGGCAATTCCCGTGGCTGGGTTCATCACGGCGACGTTGTTGCGCTCCAGCTTGTAGATGGCAGCCGTGGCCAGCAAGTCGGGGTTGATCTCCCACTTGCCGCCCAGCTCATAGTTGGTGAACTTTTCGGGCTTGAGGCCCTTATTCACGTTGGTCAGGCTGCTGAGCTGGTCGCCGCCGCGCGGGAAAGTGGCTACGCTGTAGTTGGCGTAGAGCGAGACGGTCGCGAACGGCTTGAAGATGACGCCTGCACGCGGCGACACGAGGTTGTCACTACTGGACAGGTCGGCCGGCGCGGAGGGCGTGGGTGCCAGGATGCCGCTGGTGGCGTTGTTGTGATAGTCGAGCTTGAAGCGGTCGTAGCGCACGCCGGCGATCAGCTGCCACTGGGGCGACAGCTCGATCTGGTCCTGCACGTAGACACCGGCGATCTTGGCCTTGCTCTTGCCGTCGCGGTCGGAGCTGCTGCCACCCAGCACATAGGTAGTGGGCAGGGGCAGGTCGGGCGTGGCCAGCGGCACGTTGATGGACGTGGACGTGCCGTTGGTGAACTTGCCGGTCATGCGCAGGTAGTCAGTGTCCTGCTGGCCCAGCTCCAGGCCGGTGAGGATGCGGTGCTTCACGCCGCCGGCGTTGACGTCGAAGGTCAGGTCGGTCTGGTTGAAGAAGTTCTTGCGCCACTGGTGGTTGTTGTAGGCGCTGATCGGCACCAGGGTGCCGGCCGCATTGACCGCACCGGCGTTGTAGTTCTGATAGAACTTGTTGTAGTCCGTGTAGCGAGTGCGGTTGGTCAGGTGGGCGCCGCTGCCGAAGTCGTGGTCGATCAGCGCGGTGACGGCATCAGAGCGCAGCGTGGTCAGGCGGCCTGCGGTGTTCGGGTCGCCGAAGAAGGCGTTCACCGGCAGGTCGAGCGGGCGGCCGTTGCGCGAGGGGACGCCGCGGTCGGTCGGGCGCTCGTCTTCATAGTGCTCAAAGCCCAGCACGATGTTGGTATTCTTGCCGGCGCGCAGGCTCACGGTCGGGTTCACGCCCTTGCGCTTGACGTACATGTCACGCTGGTAGCCGCCCGAGTCTTCCGCCATCGCGGTGACGCGGAAGGCGGCCATCTCGTTGATTGCCTGGCCCACGTCGGCCGTCAGGCGACGGTTCTTGTACGAGCCCAGCGTCAGGTCGAAGGCGCGCACGGAGCGGCCGTCGGCCTGCTTGATGACGCGGTTGATGACGCCGCCCGAGCCGCCGCGGCCGAAGATCATCGCGTTGGGGCCGGTGAGGGCCTCCACGCGCTCGACGTTGTAGAGGTCGCGGTAGTACTCGACGTCGTCGCGCACACCGTCGATGTAGAAGTCGCCGGAGGCGCTATTGCTGCCGCGGAACACGGGCGAGTCGCGGTTGCCCTCGCCATTGGCCATGCCGATGCCGGGCACGTAGCGAGTCACGTCGGCCATGCTCCGCATCGCCTGGTCCTTGATGAGCGCCTCGGTGATGACTGTGATGGCCTGCGGCGTGTCAAGCACGGCCGTGTCGGTCTTCACTGCCGAGGTGGTGCGCTTGGCACCGTACTTGTCGCTGTCGGCCTGGGCGGACACACGCACCGTCGGCAGAGTCTGGTCGGTGGTCGCCGGAGTCGTGGTCTGGGCCTGCGCTGCAGCGCAAGCGAACGCGACCGTGATCTGTGCCGCGATGGCTGTGGGACGGCGGGTGAAGGAAGCGCGGGACTGGCCTGCGAGCGAAGTTCTGGAGGTCTGGGTTGTGGTCACGGCGGGGGCTGAAATGGAATTGGTGCCCTGTGTGCAGGGATGCGTGGGCGCCAAAAGAAGAGGCCCCACGTACTTGCAAAATGAGAAGCATTCGCAATGGCGAGCGATCGTAGGGGCTTGCAAGCCCTACCGTCAAGTGCTGTTTGCTTCGCGTGAACTCGCCGCGATGTCCGTCGACTCCGAAGCAGGGCGTGTCGAGCCCGCTGACGCACCGATTAAGAACAAGGTGCGAATTCAGCATCCGTCCAGATGCCGCCGGCGAAGTTCGCTGCCCTACATCGACAATGAACCCGCGGCGTCGCCGCGCCTCACAGGCCTATCGGAAGCCTGACATATGCGGTTGGCGTTTTGCGAGCTGCACGTACCTCTTCCGCGCAAGACCGAGGACGTACGACGCCTTACTTAGTCGGTACATGGCTGCAGAATCGCCGAGACGCAATCGCGCTAGAGCTGCGCTGTAGAGGCGCTGAGCGATCAAAACGCGGCGATTCGCCTGTAGCAGTGGACTCATGGGAGCCTCCAGGCCAGTAACCGGAATATGCCACCAGCCGCTGCCGCCCGGGGGGCTGTCCCCAGTCAGGCTGCTACGCATGACGATTGAAAGCCGCTGAGTCGTACGATGAGGACGCGTGCAATTGAAGTCGTAGGTCGTTGCGATCAGCCCGCATGCCTTCGGTGCCGGCGATCCTCAAGGTCGTGGCGATGCGTTTCACTGCCGTGGCCAGGGTGACGGGTGAGGGATATCTCCTGGAGTATGTCGGCTCGCCCCTTACACCACAACTTAGCGTCACCATGCTGCAGCCTTGCAACCCTGTCCGCAGAAGCTTCCCCAAGCGATTGACCGACCAGCGCCCACAGTGCGCCATGCACATCGTGGAGGCGATCGTGGGGTGGTCGCAGGAGGGCATCCAGACCTTCGCGCCTTCGAACGCGCGGCTGGCCGCGTTGGAGCAGGCTGCTACGCGCAGCCGGCATTCAGCCACCAAAGGCCCTCGTCGGCTGGAAGGCCGGCGCCATGAGCAACGCCGTCGAGCAGTACGTCCTCGCGGCCGACCGGGACAACACGGTCAAGACCTACGCCGCGGCACTGCGCAACTTCGAGGAGGTCTGGAAGGGGCTGCTGCCGGCCACCGCGGACACGGTGGCGCGCTACCTCGCCGAGCACGCCGAGATCTACCGCCTCAGCACGCTGCGGCTGCACCTGGCCGCGCTGGCGCGGTGGCATGCCGACAACGGCTTTGCCGATCCCACGCGGTCGCCGCTCGTGCACAAGGTGCTGCGCGGCATCCGCGCCAAGCATGCGGTCCCCCAGAAGCGGGCGCGGCCGCTGCAGCTCGATGTATTGGAGAGCGTGTCGGACTGGCTGCTGAAGGCGCAGGCCTCGGCACGCAAGCATGGGCGCAAGACCGAGTTGCTGCGCCGCAGCCGCGACCGGGCACTGCTGCTACTAGGCTTCTGGCGAGCCTTCCGGTCGGACGAGCTGGCCAACATGCGCATCGAGGAGGTCGAAGCCCAGCGCGGCAAAGGGCTGACTTGCCGTCCGCGCAAGACCAAGACCACTGGCGAGGGCGAGGACCGCGCCTTCCACTGTCCGGCCCTGTCGCGGCTGTGCCCGGTGGACGCGTACCTCGACTGGATCGAGCTGAGCGGCCTGCAAACCGGCCCGGTTTTCCCGGGCATCAATCGCTGGGGGCTCGTGTCCGGCGAGCACATGCTCAGCAAGGCCGTGCTGCCGCTGCTGCGCCGCATCCTGCACGAAGCCGGGGCCGAGGAAGCGGCCAGCTATTCAAGCCATTCGCTGCGGCGCGGCTTCGCCACCTGGGCCAGCAGCAATGGCTGGGACCTGAAGGAGCTCATGGAACACGTGGGCTGGCGCGACGTCAGCTCGGCGCTGCGCTACGTCGATGTGTCGCAGGACTCCCGGAAGTCGAAATTCGAGCGCGGCCTGGCCGCCAGCACGCCGCCGGCCCCTCAGGTGCCAGAGCAGGCGCAGGCGCCCGCCGCGGCCCCGGCCGCAGACCGGCAGGTCGCAACGATTCACCTTGGGCCTGTTGCTGACCGAGCCGGGCGGAACCCGGCACGGCACGGAGCGCGCCCAGAAGCAGATCGAGACGGTGCATCTCGCGAAGTTCGGCGTGTGCCATATCGACCGTGACGGCAAAAGATTCGAACTCCAAGTGCCTTTCCATGACCGCGACAACCTGGACGACACGCTGCTGGAACTTCTCGACGAGCTGTATCGCGTGGCGCTGCCCAGCGAATACCTGCTCGAAGCCTCGCTGCACGAGCCCGCGACCGACAGCGCCTGGGACTGAACCCAAGGTCACCGGGCATGGGGTGGTCGCATGACCGCTGCCAAGGACGCTGCCGATCCGCACTTCAAGCCTGAGATCTCGACCGTCGAGCTGGAGCGGAACTACACGCCGACGGAAGGCGAGTTGAAGTTCGTGCAGGCCCTGGTGAGCGGCCCGGCGCCGCAGACGGGCCATGATGGTCCACCTGAAGATGCTTCAGGTCATGGGCCGGCTCATGAAACTACCCGAGGTGCCGCAGGTCATTCGCACTCACGTTGCGCACTGCTTGACCTTCCCGCGAGCGCCGACCTTGAAGGAGATGGGGCGATTCGAACGCGGCGGCAACCGGGCGACCAAGATCCGCAAGCTCAGGGAGTTCCTGCGAACTCTATGGGCAGCATCCGGCGCGCTGATTAGTGTGTGCGCCGGCTGGTCAGACGTGCCGGCTGAACATCCCAGCCGCTCGTCGAGCCTGGCCGGCCAGGTGATGCCCCGCGAGGTGGTGTAAGTTTTTAGGCGAGGCGGCCCGTAGAGGGTGGCCATCGTGGTCCCGGATAAGGTTGAGGTGCGACCCACCAACG
>RXJW01000086.1 GCA_003963005.1 Burkholderiales bacterium | reverse complement strand
CATGGCGCGCGGCATCGTGATGCGGGCCACGGCGATGGTGCGGATGAACTCCAGCGGGTCCAGCGGCGCGGTGCCGGCCAGCGGCGTGCCTTCGACCTGCACGAGGTTGTTGATCGGTACGCTCTCGGGGTAGGGGTCGAGGTTGGCGAGTTGCACCAGCAGGCCGGCGCGCTGGCGGCGCGTCTCGCCCATGCCGACGATGCCACCCGAGCAGACCTTCATGCCCTGCTGGCGCACGCGCTCCAGCGTGTCCAGGCGGTCCTGGTAGGTGCGCGTGGTGATGATCTGGCCGTAGAACTCGGGCGCGGTGTCGAGGTTGTGGTTGTAGTAGTCCAGGCCTGCGCTCTTGAGCTGTTCGGCCTGGCCGTCTTCCAGCATGCCGGCCGTCAGGCAGGTCTCCAGGCCCAGGGCCTTGACCTCGGAAATCATTTCGCCGATGGCTTCCAGGTGACGCGGCTTCGGGCTGCGCCAGGCCGCACCCATGCAGAAGCGCGTCGCGCCGTTGGCCTTGGCGGCGCGGGCGGCTTCCATGACCTCTTCCAGCGGGATCAGCTTCTCGGCCTTGAGGCCGGTGTCGAAGTGGGCCGACTGCGGGCAGTACTTGCAGTCTTCCTCGCAGCCGCCGGTCTTGATGGACAGCAGCGTGGAGAGCTGCACCGCGTTGGCATCGAAGTGCTCGCGGTGCACGGTCTGGGCGCGGAAGAGCAGGTCGTTGAACGGCAGCTCGAACAGGGCGGCCACGGCATCGACGGTCCAGGGCGTGGCCTGGCGGCGGTCGGCGTCGGTGGTGGGGGTGAGGGTCTGGATCTGGTTCATTCGAGCAGGGCGCCGAGCAGGGCGGCGTTCAGATGGGCCGCGGCAGCGGCGGGATCGACCGGGTCGGGCAGGCGAGGCACATGGCCCAGGCAGGGCACGGACAGGCCCGCCTGCAGAGCTTGCAGATTGTCGGTGACGTGGGGCTGACGCGGGTCCACGGTGTTGGCCACCCACGCGGCCAGGCGCAGGCCGCGCGCGCGGATGGCTTCGGCCGTCAGGAAGGCATGGTTGATGCAGCCCAGGCGCAGGCCGACGACGAGGATGACCGGCAGGCCCAGGTCGACGGCGAGGTCGGCCGAGTCCCAGCCCTCGATCAGCGGGATGCGAAAGCCGCCTGCGCCTTCGACCAGGGCGAGGTCGCCCCGCGCCGCGGTGGCGCGCACGGCGGCGAGCAGCGGCTCGCGCTCGATGCGGCGGCCTTCGAGCTTCGCGGCGATGTGCGGGGCGCAGGGCTCGCGGAACTGCAGCGGGCCGACCTCCGCGTCAGTCAGCCCGAGGCGTTGCGTGGCCAGCAGTGTGGCGACGTCTTCATTGACCCAGCGGCCGTCGACGAGCTCCTGCCCCGCCGCCAGTGCCTTGATCGGCGTCACGCGCCGGCCAAGTTCGCTGAAGGCATGCGTGAGCGCCGCCGCCGTGAAGGTCTTGCCGATCTCGGTGTCGGTGCCCGTGATGAAGAAGCCGTTCATGCGGCCCTCTCCTGCGCCGCAGCGGCGTGCTCGAGCGAGGTCAGCAGCGTGTCGACGTCTGCGGCCGTGTGCGTGCCGCACAGCGTGATGCGCAGCCGTGCGGTGCCGGCCGCCACGGTGGGCGGCCGGATGCCCGGCACGCGCAGGCCGGCCGTCTCCAGCGCGGCGGCCAGCGCCATCACCTCGGCATTGCCGCCGACGATCAGCGGCTGGATCGGCGTGGCGGCGTCGGTGAGCGACCAGCCCAGGCGCGGGTGGCGGTCGATCAGGGCGACGAGGCCTTCACGCAGCTGGGCCTGCAGGGCGACCAGGTTCGCGCGCCGCGCGGCACCGAGCGGCCCGTCGATCAGCGCGAAGCTCGTCAGCAGCGCATGCTCCACAGCCGGCGGCGAGGCGGTGGAAAAGATGAAGTTGCGCGCCGCCTGCAGCAGGTACTCGACGATGGTGGCGTGCGCGGCCACGAAGGCGCCGGACAGGCCGGCGGCCTTGCCGAGCGTGCCCACGAGGATGAGGCGTTCGCTCGTCAGCCCGAAGTGCTCCAGCGAGCCGCGGCCCGTGGCCCCGAGCACGCCGAAGCCGTGGGCGTCGTCCACCACGAGCCAGGCATCGAACTCCTCGGCCAGGCCCAGCAGCGCGGGCAGGGGGGCGAAGTCGCCGTCCATGCTGAACACGGCGTCGGTGACGATGAGCTTGACCTTGGCCGTGCTCGCGGCCAGCAGCGTGCGCAGGCCCGCCACGTCGGCATGGGCATAGCGCGTGACGCGGGCCTTGGCGAGCCGTGCGGCGTCGATCAGCGACGCATGGTTGAGCTGCTCCGAGAACAGTTCGGTGTGCTCGTCTCCCAGCGCCGTGACCACCGCGAGGTTGGCCATGTAACCCGTGCAGAAGCCGATCGCCCGGGCCTGCGGGATGTGCGGCGCGTACCAGCGGGCCAGGGTGTCGGTCACGGCCTCGTGGGCGGCCGTGTGGCCGCTGACCAGCGGCGAGGCGCCCGAGCCGGCGCCCCAGCGGCGGGCGCCCTCGGCGAGGGCCTCGGCCAGCGCCGGCTCGGCCGCCAAGCCCAGGTAGTCGTTCGAGCAGAACATCAGCAGTTCGCGGCCGCCCACAGTCTGGCGCGGCGCGGTGCCGGTGTCGGCCCGCCGCAGGCTGCGCCTGAGGCTCTGCGCCGACAGGGCGGCGAGCTTGGCGTTCAGGTGATCAAGCAAGGACATCGTTCAGGGTCGCCGTCACGGCCCCGGCCAGGAAGGCCGCGGCCGCGTCGTCGATCAGGTAGGGGGGCATCAGGTAGACGGTGTTGCCGATCGGTCGGATCAGCAGTTCGTGCTCGCGGGCCTTCAGGTGGAAGGCTTCGGCAAAGCGCGGTGGCGCGTCGGGCACGTCGAAGGCCAGGATCATGCCGCGTTGGCGCAGATGGGTCACACGCGAGGCCAGCGGAGCCAAGGCGCGGTTGAGGCGCTCAGCCTGGGCACGGGTGTCGTCCAGCAGACCCGCATCGAAGCGGTCCAGCACGGCATTCGCCGCCGCGCAGGCCAGCGGGTTGCCGGTGTAGGAATGCGAATGCAGGAAGCCGCGGGTGACGTCCTCGCTCCAGAAAGTCTCGAAGACCTCGTCGGTCGTCAGCACCAGCGACAGGGCCATCGTGCCGCCCGTGATGCCTTTGCTCAGCAGCATGAAGTCGGGCCAGTCGGCGCCCGTTTGTTCCCACGCGAAGAAGCTGCCGGTGCGCCCGCAGCCGACTGCGATCTCGTCAGCGATCAGATGCACGCCGAACTCGCGCGTGACTGCGCGCAGCCCCCGCAGATAGTCGGGCGAGTACATGACCATGCCCGCCGCGCCCTGGATCAGCGGCTCGACGATGACGCAGGCGATCTGCGCATGCCGCTCGGCCAGCAGCGCCCGCATGGCGGCCAGCGCCTTGGACTCGTTGGCCAGGCGTGCATCGGGCGAAGGCACGATGTGGGCGCGCATCAGCAGCGGGTCGTAGGCGTCGCGGAAGACCTGCACGTCGGTCACGCTCAAGGCGCCGAGTGTTTCGCCGTGGTAGCTGTTCTGCAGGCAGACGAACTCGCGCTTGGCCGGCTGGCCGCGGTTCTTCCAGCTGTGAAAGCTCTGCTTGAGCGCGATCTCCACCGCACTCGCGCCATCGCTGCCGAAGAAGGCATGGCCCAGCGCGCCGCCGGTGCGGGCCGACAGCCGCTCCGCCAGGCGCACGGCCGGCTCGTGGGTGCAGCCGGCCAGCATCACGTGCGGCAGGGTGTCGAGCTGGGTCTTGATGGCGTCCAGCAGCGGGCGGTCGCTGTGGCCGAAGAGATTGACCCACCAGGACGAATTGGCGTCGAAGTAGCGGCGGCCGTCGGTGTCGATCAGCCAGGGGCCCTCGCCGCGGGCGATGGGTAGCGGCGGCACCTGGGCCAGGCGCGCCATCTGTGTGCAGGGGTGCCAGACGGCAGCGCGGCTGCGATCTTGGAGGGAGCTCATGCGGGTCGGGGGCCTCGCACACGCTGCAGCAGCGCGCGCAGGAACTTGAAGCAGAAGACGATCAGCGCAGCCATCACGATCAGGGCCAGCGCCAGCAGCGGAAAGAACACGAACGGGTGCGCCCAGGCCAGCCACAGCATCGTCGGCACGGCGATGTCACCCGCGAGCGAGAGGCCGATGTTGGAAAACGGCTCGGGCGAGGTGTTGGCTGCCGCCCGGGTGCTGGCCTTGGCCGCATGCGCCGTGGCCGCGAGCCCGCCGCCGATGAGGGCCGCCACCACGCCCCAGGCCTGCCCCGAGTCGCCGGCCCAGCCGCTGACCAGCCCGGCGACGAGCGCCGCGCCCGCGGGGATGCGGATGAGCGTGTGCAGCGCATCCCAGGCGCTGTCGACCAGCGGCACCTTGTCGGCGAGGAACTCGATGAGGGCGAGCCCGGCGGCGCAGCTCATCACCAGCGGGGAGCCCAGCACCTGCAGGCCCGGCGGCAGCGCGATCCAGCCCCAGTGCCCGGCGATGCCCACCAGGAGCACCGTCAGGTACAGGCGCAGGCCGCTGGCCCAGCCGAGGGCGGCAGCGAGGGCGAGCAGGTGGGGGGCGTCGAGGTTCATCCCAGCCAGCTCGGCTTGGCCTTGTTCAGGAAGCTCTGCACGCCGTCGCGGCCCTCGGTGCTGGCACGGATGTCGGCAATGCGGCGGGCCGTGTCGTCGCGCAGCGCGGGCGTGATCTCGCGGCTGGCGACGTCCTTGACCAGTTGCTTGCAGGCGCGCACGGCGGCAGGGCCGTTGGCGGTCAGGGCGGTGGTGATCTCGGCGACCTTGGCGTCCAGCGCGTCTGCCGCGACCACCTCGTGCACCAGGCCCAGCCGGTGCGCCTCGGCCGCGCTGAAGCGCTCGGCCGTCACGAAGTAGCGGCGTGAGGCCTGCTCGCCCAGTGCCTTCACCACGTACGGGCCGATGGTGGCGGGCAGCAGGCCGAGCTTGGCCTCGCTCAGGCAGAAGCCCGCGGTGTCCACCGCCACGACGACGTCGGCGCAGGCCACCAGGCCCACGCCACCGGCATACACGTCGCCCTGCACGCGCGCGATGACGGGCAGCGGGCAGCTGTAGATCGACCAGAGCATGTCGGCCAGGCGCGTGGCGTCGGCGTGGTTCTCGTCCCACGAGTAGCCGGCCATGGCCTTCATCCAGTTCAGGTCGGCCCCGGCGCAGAAGGCCTTGCCTTCAGCGGCCAGCACGATGGCGCGCAGGTCGGGGCGCTGGCCGAGCGTCGTGAACGCGGCGGTGAGTTCGGCGATCAGGCCCTCGTTGAAGGCGTTGCGCACGTCGGGGCGGTTCAGCGTGACGCGGGCGATGGGGCTGTCGGTGTGGATGAGGAGATAGCTCATGGCAGCGCTACGAAAGGTGGGGCCAGACCTGCAGGCCAAGGTGGGTGGCATAGGCATCGAAATCGCGGTCGCGGTGCAGCAGGGCGTGGCCACGCTCGATGCAGAAGCTTGCGATCAGCGCATCCACGGCACTGCGCACCGTGATGCCCAGGCGGCGCAGGTGGCGGTAATGCTCGGCGGCGCGCTGTGCAAGATCAGCGCCACCGGTGGGCGCAACAGGCAGCGGCGCGAACAAGGATCGCGCGGTGCGCAGGTCCGATTCGAGGCGAAAGCCGCGCAGCACCTCGAAGAGCACCAGGTCTGGCACGATCAGCTCGGTCTCGCCGTGATGCAGCAGGCGCGCGAGCGCGTCGCTGGCCGAGTTGTCATGGCCGGCGAGCAGGTCGATCCAGACGCCGCTGTCAACGACGACCACGGGGCTTCTCCGTCTTCGTGAGGCCGGTCGCGCGGTAGGACTTTGCGGGTTCGGCGGCCTGGGCCGTGGCCGGTGGGCGGGTTGCCGCAGGGGCTGTCACCGCGCCGGCGGGTTCATCGGCATCGGCGTCGTCCCAGCCCCACGTCAACTGGCCGCGGTACTTCAGGATCTCCCGGTACGCTGCCTGGCGCTTGAGCAGTTGGAGTCCAGCTTCGACGGCTTCCTTCTTGGTCTTGAACGGCCCCGCCTTCATGGCTGCGGCCATCAGCTCGTCGTCAATATCGATGTTGGTGCGCATGATGTGTATGAAACGTCAACAATGTGCGCATCTTATGCCGTCGGGCGATTGACGGGTGCCAGTCCCTTGGCCATCAGCACGCTCGCATAGGTCTTGCCTTGCCACTGCACGCGGCCGACCGTCACGTAGCCGCGCCGCTCGTAGCGCCGGCGCAGCGCGGTGGCCGGCTCGGCGGTGTCCAGCGCGACCTGCGTGAAGCCCTGTTCGCGCGCCCACTGCTCGGCCGTGTCGAGCAATTGCTCGCCCAGGCCCAGGCTGCGGCAGCCGGGGTGCACGGCGAGCTGGGCCAGGATGGCGGTGCCCGGCGTCGTGTACAGCGGGGGAGGCGGGTCGCCGACGTAGGCCTCGCCCGCCGGCTTGGGGCCGCGCACGGCGATCGTGCCCACGAGCCGCCCGTCTCGCTCGGCAACGAAGGCCTGCGCCCCGGCCAGGCGCTCGCGGGTGACGTCCACGGTCTGGTTCACGGCCGTGAAGTTCCAGCCCTGGGCCGCCAGGCTCGCGTAGGCGGCATGCAGCAGTGCCGTCAGCTCGACGAGGCTGTCCTGGTCATGCAGCGGGCGAATGGTCGGCATCGCGTCAGTCCTTGAAATCGAAACCCTGACGGCGCAGGAAGTCGGCCACCACCGGCTGCCACACCTCCGGGAAGCGCGTGAACAGGCTGTGGCCGTCTTCGCCGTGGGGCGGGAACTGCTTGAACTCGGCCTTGCCGCCCGCGGCCTGGAACGCCTGAACCCACTCGCGGGGCAGGGTCGGGCCGAAGAAGCGGTCGTTCTCGGTATAGGCCCAGAGCATGGGCACGCGTGCGGTCTCGCCGTAGCTGGCGAACATGCGGCGCAATTGGGTTGGGCCGCAGGGCTGCTCGGGGTGGGCCTTGGGATCGCCACCGCCACCGCCGGCGAAGTTGATGGCGGCCACCACGCCCGGCGGGTTGAGCGACGCGAGCGTGACCGCGGTGGCGCCCCCGAACGACTGGCCGAGCACGACGGTGCGGTCCTTCAGCACGTCATCGCGCTTGAGCAGTTCGGTCAGCAGTTGCACGCTCTGGTCCGCGGCGGCGCGGTAGGCCGGCGGGTACATGCGGTTGTTGCAGGTGCCCGAATCTTCCACGTCCTCGCCGCCGCTCACGCCGTAGCCGATGCGTGTTGGCAGGGCCACGAGGAAGCCGCGCTCGGCGAACCAGCGCGAGGCGTCGGTGTAGCGCGCCCGGCCGAGTGCTGCGCGCCCTTCGGCATCCACGGCGCGCCCGTGGTTGATGATCAGGATGGGGTGCGGTGCCGGCGTCTCGTCGTTGAAGAACACCGTCACGCGGATGGGCTGGGCCACCGTCTTGCCCCAGGCGTTGGTGGCGCGCACGGGCAGGTCGAACTGCTGCTCGACGAGCTTGGCCTGTGCGGGCCCGGCCAGCGCGAGGGCGCCGAGCAGCGCGGCGTAGGTGAGGGTGTGCTGCATCACATCCGGAACACGCCGAACTTCGTCTCGGGGATCGGCGCGTTCAGCGACGCGCTCAGTCCCAGGGCCAGCACGCGGCGGGTGTCGGCGGGGTCGATGACGCCGTCGTCCCACAGCCGCGCGGAGGCGTAGTAGGGGTGGCCCTGGTCCTCGTACTGCTGGCGCAGCGGGGCCTTGAAGGCTTCTTCCTCTTCGGCGCTCCAGCTGCCGCCCTTGGCCTCGATGGCGTCGCGACGCAGCGTGGACAGCACGCTCGCGGCCTGCTCACCGCCCATCACCGAGATGCGGGCGTTCGGCCACATCCACAGGAAGCGCGGCGAGTAGGCGCGGCCGCACATGCCGTAGTTCCCGGCGCCAAAGCTGCCGCCGATGATGACCGTGAACTTGGGCACCTGGGCG
>RXJW01000222.1 GCA_003963005.1 Burkholderiales bacterium | reverse complement strand
TTCGGACGCTTTGGGCTTTCGGCTGAACCAAGGCATAGGTCGTTGGGCTCAAGGGGTCTATGGCCAAGCCAGTATGTGAGTCCGCCTCCATGTCCACTGGCGAAACCTCAGGTGTTTGAGCACTGTTTTCGCACCAGGTAGCCTGAAAGCACCCAACGCGACTGCCCGGCGCGCTGGCGGCAGGCGTAGCGAGGCGCAGCTCTCGGGGGTCCTGGCCGGCCTGTCGAGCGCGCTGAGGGCACCACACGCTCCGGCCTTGCGCATGCACGAACTCGGACCAGAATGACCTCGTAGAACGGATAAAGAGGTAGGAACCAATGACAACAAAGGCATCCAAGGAGCAAGTCGCTGCCCTCGCGCTGGCGGCCTTGGCGATCACGGTGGCATTCGCCCCACTGGCGACGACGTTCCGCCCATTCGCAGCGCATCGCTTGAAGAGCATCTGCGACGAGTCCCAGGCCTGTAGCAGTGCAGAGATCACCCAACAGAAGGACCACGGCCAGCCTCGCTGGAGTCTGCGAGTGACCACCACACCTTCCGCGACGCCTGAGCAGACCCGCCTGCTCCGCGATGCGATTGGCGATGCGGTCCTTCGGTCGCCAGGCGCGGCCACCATCACCATCGTCAAACCGGCCGTTCAGAAGCCCCGGAGCTAAACCATGATTGATCTCATCTACTTGCTCGTTGTCGTCGCCTGGCGGACCCTGCTCGGGGGGGTGGTCCTGCTGGGAGCGCACGAGGCAGCACCGGCGATATTTGATGGCCAGGCACTCCCAGGCTTCTCGCAAATGGCTGCTGCGGTACTGGGGGTCGCACTGATCGCCGCCTCTTGGTACGCGGGACGCCAGCTCGGCGGCGGAGCGAGCACAGCGCTGCTGCTGTGGACAGCCGGAGCCGTCGGCCACATGGCGGCGGCATGGGCCGTCGCGTCGTCGGTGGCTGGCCGCAATGACTGGATGGCGGTGGCTGCTGCGGTTGCCGCTGCCACAGCCCTCGGCACGCACCTGGGCAGCATTCGCCTTCTTCGCCGGACTGCCAATACCGCGGCCCTGATCGGCCCAGCCCAACCGACGACCACGGAGCCACAAGCACCGCAGGCAACCATGGCCCAGCGCCCGCGCCGCACATTCGCCGACATTGGCGGCATGCGCGACCTCAAGGCAACGCTTCTTGAGGCCATCGAACCCTTCCGCCGCTACGCCAGCCCCAAGGCCTCGCCCCACGACGCCAACGGCATTCTGCTGTCCGGCCCTCCCGGCAATGGCAAGTCTCTCGTCGCCGAAGCGATTGCAGGAGAGCTGGGCTTCTCCTTCATCAAGCCCTCAGTGGCCGACTTGACCAGCAAGTGGATCAACCAGGGCGCCGAAGAGGTCCGGAAGGTGTTCGACGCAGCGATTGCGGCTCAACCATCGGTTTTGTTCCTTGACGAGTTCGACGCCGTGGCCCGGGACCGCGCCAGCGGCTCCGCTCATGCTGAGGACCACAAGGTCGTGGACACGCTGCTGACCGAGATCGACCGCATCAGGCGCCACCGAGTAGTCCTGATCGCCGCGACAAACCACCCTGATCTGCTCGACAAGGCGATCACTCGGGACGGTCGCTTCGACTTCCGCATTGAAGTTCCGAACCCCGACTTGGAGGCACGCATCGAGATCCTCCGGGCCCTGTCAGCGAAGCACGGGATCAGCGTTTCCCAGGAGACGGTGGAGAAGGTAGCCGCGCGGATGCAGAACCGTAGCGCCGCCTTCATCGAGGGTGTCGTGCGGCGAGTTCGAGACGCGTCAGCTGGAGGCCGCACTGCAGACCTGGCCGCCTTCAAGGCGGCAGACCGAGCCACAAGCCGCAACGCGAGCTTGATTCCCGCGTCGGGCGACAAGCTGTCAAACCTCTATCTCCCGGAGGCTGTCGCCGCGCAAGTGCGTTCCATCACGGGGCGACTGCAGAACTGGGAGGCCATCGCAGACCTGGGGGGAACACCGCCGAAGGGTGTTCTGTTCTACGGGCCACCGGGAACAGGCAAGACGAATCTCACGCGCGCCATCGCCCGGGAGCTGGGCGACTGGCACCTGCTCAACGTGAATGCCTCGGAGATCCTTGCTGATCCACGGAAGTTCAGGGCGATCACCGAGAAAGCCTCTCAGCACCGCCCTTGCATCGTGTTCATCGACGAGGCCGATGAGTTGCTGAAGGAGCGCCCCTACTCTGCCAATGCTGCGGCGACCAACGAAATCCTCGTTGCGATCGATGGCGCCCAGGCTGCCACACCCGAAGTCGTCTTCTTCGCCGCGACCAACAACCTGGAGGCCATCGATGCCGCGGCCAAGCGCGGCGGCAGGTTCGAGGAACGCGTCTACCTTGGACGCTACTCGGGCGTCGACCTGGAGCAGCTGTTGGCACGCAACCTCGCGTCTCGCCCGGCTTGCGCCATGGACCCGGACGTCACCCCGAAAGCCATCGCTGACGCCTTGGGAGAGTGCGCGCCTGCCGATGCGATTGCGTTGCTCAATCGGGCGATCAATTCCACCTTCATCGGTGACCGGCGCCGGCCGCTGACGCTACGTGACATCGCGGAGTCCGCCAGGCAGCTGGACGCGGCCTAGTCGCGCTATGCGGATGCAAGACGGGCCGCCAGCCCCCAAGCCGCATTGATGAAGGCCGCCGAGACAGCAACAGGACCAACGATGCTCAGCCAGGGGTGCCAATGCCTGAAGCACTTCCACCCCCACACAAGGTCAGCGCCCCGCACGCCGTCAAACTCTGGCGGACGGCGGAAGACCTCAGATCTGCGCCGTAGCAGCTCCTCCTCGCCCAGAACCGCCTGACTCGCCGATGCTGCCTGGCATTGGCCGTCAAGCAGCTCAACCCAGCGATCCACGGCGGCGTTGAATGCACGTTCCAATTCGTCCACCTATCGAACTCCCTCTTTTGGTCCTGAAGAGCGGAACCGCACGGCGCTCACGGGTTGGGAGGCGGCGGCATCGCCGGGAGCGGCGCCGGTGGCTGCGCTGGGCGCGCGGCAGCCGCCTGAGTCGGGGCGCCAGCGTTTGAGCCGCCGCCGGCCTGGGCTCGGGGAGCCCCGCCACCAGACTGCCGGCCCGAGCCACCGCCCGCGCCACCCGAGCCACCACCACCACCTGAGCCCTTCGGAGGCTCAGCCGGCTTCCAGTAGTTCGCACGAGCCTGGCCGGCCTGCATGGCGCGCACATAGGCGTTCTGGTGCCCACCACCCTGGCTGAGAGCCTTGCTATGTGCATGCTGCGCCGCGCTGAAAGTTTGCGCCATCTGCCCCATCGTCATCGAAGAGCCGGTTGCTGCCTTGTGTTTGGCGTTCGCGGCCGCGACGGCCTGGCCGGCCGAAGCAACACCGTGGGCAGCGCCCGCCATGGCACTTGCAGCCTTACCTGGCGCAGAAGCAACCGCACCAGTGGCGGACATCGCGCTCTTGAGTTGTGCCAGGCCAAAGCCCGAGATGCCTGAACCGCTGACGAGTGTCCGCGCCAGCCCGTCTAGCTTCTGGGCAATGACGATGAACAGCAGGCACGCCAAGAAGATCCCGAAGAAGGTGATCATGATGGACGTGGTCTCCCAGTCGGCACCGTCGAGGCGGGGAGTCAGCGTATTCATGGCGTCAGCGAAGAGCATGCCCGCCCGAGTGAAGAAGCTTCCCACGACCAGCAACATCCCGCCCGTTATCAGCGTCTTCAACCACGCGTCAAACAGGAACTGCATCGGCCTGAACAAGATCCAGGGCACGAGCACGGGCGCCATCGAGATGGCCAGGCTCATCAGGATCTTTGCCGCCAATAGGTGGCCGACCGTGATGACCGCAGCGAGGCCCAGCGCAACGACCGCCAGCACCTGAAAGATCAAGGCTCCAAGCAACGTGATGCAGTGGGTCAAGATCCATCCGAGCTTCGACCACACGCTGGCAGCTGCGACGTGCGGAGGGATGATGGGCGCGTTCATGAGCTTCTTGAGCACCTCCATCCAGTTCTTCAGTCCGTCGCCGATGACGTTGTTCCCGAGGCCGGCCACTTTTAGGAACCAGTTCTCAATGGCCTGACCCAAGGTGATCTTGGCGCCGAAGAGCCAGATCAGCGAGTCCAGCGGGGTGATGGCGCAGACCGCGACAGCGGCAATTGCGGCCAGCTTGAACCAGTCGACCAGCAGCTCCGCGAATCCGACGTCGCCCAAGAATCCCATCCTGAGCGCACTGAAGACCACCATGATGGTCACCAGGGCATAGATCGTTTTGAGGCCCGCGGACGGCGCAAAAACCTGCTGGCGGAAGGCATTCAGCAAAGCATCGACAACGCCGTTGATCGCATCGCCTAGCTGGAACTGCGGGGCCTGCGGCGTGGTGATCGGCGGGTCTGCCTGGGCGAAAGCCATGCCGACAAACAGCAGCAGGGCGATCGACACCAATACGCTTCTCAGCAGGTTGGAACTCATACCGGTCTCACTGGTTCGGCTGGAACGGATTGCGCAGCTGCTGGCCGGTGAGGCCCATGCCGTCAGTCGCCTTCTTCCGTGCCACAGCGTTGGCGGCGTGATCGTTGTGGACGATCGCCGTGGCGTCGGCGTCCTTCTGCCGCTCCGCGTCACGCGCGATCTGCGTGTCGGAAGACGCCTGCGCCATGTAGGTCAGCATCTCGGCGTTGGTTTGGGCAAGCTGGTTCATCTGCGTGTTCATCAGCTGCATGGAGCCGCCGAGGTTGTCGTTGAGGCCACCCAGTTCCTTGCGCCAGGTCTGGGCCTGGCGCATAACGTTCTGAGCGCTCCTCATCGTCTCCATGTCGCGCAAGATGATCTGGTCGGCCGCCTTGCTGCCGTCCTTCTTTTCCTGCAGTTGCTTGGCGAGGAACTGCATCGGCGTCATGCCGACCGCATTGGCGCTGGCAACCTTCGTATTCATCCGGGTGAGCAGATTGCCGAGCGTTGCCTGCGTGGTCGTGAAGTCGTTGTATGCGCCGGTGAGCCGTTGCAAGGCCCGAGTCGTCTCGGGGTCCGCTGCCTGGAGCAGGCCCTGAACATTCAAGCCTCGGATGTCGTCTTTCATCTTCTGCGCCATCGCGATCTGCTGGCGCGTCTGCTGAATGGCCTCGGTCACCTGTTTCACGGACTGCAGCGCAGAAGTGATGTTCTGGACCAGATTGGCAGGGTCAATCACGGCCCACTGCGCATTGACCTGCCCGGCGAACATGCCGGCTGCAACGACGAGAACGCGGAAGAAATTCTTCATGCTGCAACTCCGTTCATTTCATCCATGTAGTGCTTCTTCCAGAGGCCCTCAGGGTCTCTGCTCTCATAGTGCCGCCGCAACGTTTGGAGGGCGCGATTCGACGCGTCGAGTGCCGGTACGAGGTCACTTGGGATACGCATCGTGCACATCCGCGTCATCGAGGGCGTCATAACGTAGTAGTCCCGCTTCGGCTCGCCGTTCTTGATCCGAATGAGCATCTCTTCGGTCAAACCCAGCTCCGTGTAGCCAGCCCTGGAATCGAGGATCGCGCGGTTCGGCAAGAACACGCGGTTCTTCCACTGCTCCAACATGGCTTCGAGCTGCTTCGTGCCGATCAGTTCCTTCGCACTCTGGGACGTGATCCAGAGCGAGCCATTGCGCTTGCCGATGGTCCGCAGGAAGTCCTCAAGCCGATCCACGAACGCCTGGTTCCGGAGGAAGAACCACGTCTCCTCGACGTTCACGATCAGCGGACGGCCATCCAGGCTCACCTCAACGAGGTAGAACAGGTAGTCCATCGCGAGGACCGCCACCGCGTCGTCATCGAACAGCCGCTTCATCTCGAAGCAGACCTCGTCGCCGATCGTGAGGAACTGGGGTTCGTTGTCGAACCAAGCCCCACGGGCACCACCTTCAGCCCAGTCAGCCAGATAGCCGCCCAGCTCGACGCCGAGCTGAATTCGCAGTTGGCTGATCGTGTGCATCTGCTGTGGCAAGCGGCCAACTTGGGCGACACCTTGTGCGATCTTCGAGATCTCCTCCGGCTTGAGCGGGACCCCTGGGCGTCCCATCTCGATGAGCTTGCGCACCCATCGGATGACGAACTCTCGGTGCTTCGGCTCAGCAACCAACGCAATGGGCGCCATGCAAAACGCGTCCTTGACCCTGTCAGGCCGGAGGTCCACGTGTTGCCCGTCATGCAACAACGTCGGGACCATCGCGCTGTAGTCCTTGTCGAAGCGAATCACCCGCGCGCCGCGGTACTTCTTGAACTGGGACAACAGCAGGTTCACGAGCAACGACTTGCCCGTCCGGTTCGGCCCGATGAAGACCGTGTGCCCGACGCCGGCCTCGAATGGATCCCAGAAGAACGGTACCCCCGCGTCCGTGGGAAGAGCGATGAGCGCGGGAGACGGCTCTTGCAGCTCCTTCGTCAAGTGCGCGCAATCCATGGGGCCGGCCCACAGCGTACGGATGGGCGCGATGTCAGCCGCGTTCCCGAAGGAAACATTCATCCAGCGGACGGAACTGGCCCAGTTGCCGGGCAAAGTGGATGACCAAGCCGACAGCTGGTGTGTGCGCTCCACAAAGCCGAGGAAGAAGGATTCGCTGAGCCGCTGCATCACCTGCATCCGGACCGCTTCCATCTCCTCTTCGCTGTCACCGAAGCACAGCACGGTCATGTTGTGGAAGCCGAACGTGCGGCCCTCGGCGATCAGCTCCGCCTTCGCCGCCCGGGCGTCGGCGGCAAGCATGAGGCGACCTTCATCGAGGTTGGTAGGCGGACGCTTAGTCACCAGCTGGGCGATGCGTTCCATGACAGGCACCGCCGCCGTCATGTTGTAGGACTCCTTGTTCTCCATCGCCTTGATGGCCGCCTGGCGATCGATGAACTGGAACGCGTGACAGACGGTGACCTCGCCGTCGACGGCGGTCAGCCAGTCCAGGCTACCGGGCATGGTCGATCCATCCGGCCAACCCTTCAGGCTGACGACGCCAACAAACTTCGAAACGGGGCCACGCGCTGTGACATTCGTGAACTCGAGGCAGCCCCGGTGGCGCCGGATCTGGTCGTTGGCCAGATGAACGTTCATGAACGTCGGGATCCGGGGCAACGACAGCAGCTCCCTCCGGTCACTGGCAGGATTGGCGCGGGCGTGCAACTGTGCCCACAACTCGTCGCCCTCGAACTGGCGCAGGCCCAGCCTGGCCATGTTGAAGTGAAGATCGCGAACCCGGGCGTCCAGCCTCTCCGCGGTCTGGTGGATCACACGGCCGTCGAACGCGTTCCTGCCCTTGAGCGAGTAGCGCGCCAACAATGCCCGTGTGAAGGCACTGCCCAGCCCTCGGTCCTCCTCGCGGACGATTCGGTCCACAGAGTCGAAGAGCGCATGCGCACCGGTCGCCGACCGCTGGAACACCGACAAGCTGTAGGTGTTCGTGTACTGGCGACTGGTGACGTAGGCCGCCACGCCCCGCTGGATGTGCTCAGCCATGGGATGGCTGATCTCCGCGTAGGGGTAGTGGCGGGTGCGCCGGCGGTCGACGATGGACCAGACGTAGCTTCCCGTCCCGAACCCAGAGAACGCCCGTTCGTAGGCATCGACGGCGTGATCAACCTCGCTCGCCGACTTCCCTTCTGCATCGAGCCCGCTGTAGGTGAACGAGGCAAGCAGCCCCTGGTCCACCGTGAGGACCGTTCTGGCGTCCCAGGGACACATCCAGGGAAGCAACTCCGCCATGCTCTTGGCGGAGTCCTGGTAGCCCTTGAACAAGGTTCGAAGATTCAGCATAGCGGCAGTTCCCGCCCCATCCCATAGGGGCGCTTGTTTCGCATGCCCGGCCGCGGCCATGGGTCATACACGTCACCCTCGAAGAGGTACTTTCGAAGGACGGCGAACATCTGTTGGTCGACGGTGAACAGGTACTTCAGGAGCTGATGGACGAAGTACATGACGACGAGCCACCAGA
>RXJW01000094.1 GCA_003963005.1 Burkholderiales bacterium | reverse complement strand
GATGTCAGCGGCCGCCACGTGCAGGGTGATGCGGCGTTCCAGCTTTTCGAGGGTTTCGACGGTGACGGCCATGATGGACTCGGGAACAGTTGAAGGGACAGTGGTGGTGCGCGGGGCCGGACTCGAACCGGCACGCCCGTGAAGGCGTCAGGACCTAAACCTGGTGCGTCTACCAATTTCGCCACCCGCGCGGGTCAGTTCTTGAGCTGCTGCGCGTGAACACGCGGCAACCCCGTAGGCGATTCGGCAAACCGGCGATTGTAGCGATCTCGCGCGGTCTGCCCGCCGCCCCCGTCTCGGGGGCGGCCAAACCCTGTGGAAACGGGTCAGGCGACGGCGTCCGGCTCGTCCGGCAGCCGGCTGTGCAAGCGGCTGTGCTCCTCCGGTCGCTCGACGCGGAACCAGGCCGCGTACATCGCCGGCAACGCCAGCAGCGTGAGCACCGTGGCCACGATCAGGCCGCCCATGATGGCGACCGCCATCGGCCCCCAGAACACGCTGCGGGACAGCGGAATCATGGCGAGCACGGCGGCAGCCGCCGTCAGCACGATGGGGCGGAACCGCCGCACCGCCGACTCGACGATGGCCGACCAGTCCGGCACGCCACGCGCCCGGTCCTGCTCGATCTGGTCGATCAGGATCACCGAGTTGCGCATGATCATGCCCATCAGCGCAATCACGCCCAGCAGCGCGACGAAGCCGAACGGGCGGTTCAGCACCAACAGGGCCATGGCCACGCCGGCAATGCCCAGCGGCCCGGTCAGGAACACCAGCATCGCGCGGCTGAAGCTCTGCAGCTGCAGCATCAGCAGCGTGAAGGTGATGAACAGCATGATCGGCACGCCAGCGGCGATCGAGCCCTGGCCCTTGCTGCTTTCTTCCACGGCCCCGGCGATGTCGATGCGGTAGCCGGTGGGCATCTGCTTTTGCAGCTCGTCGAGCTGGGGCCAGACTTCCTTCGTGACGGTCGCGCCCTGCAGGCCTTCGGCCACGTCGCCCTGCACCGTCACCGCATACATACGGCCCTCACGCCACATCACGCCGGGCTCCCAGTCGAACTCGACCTTGGCGATCTGCGTGAGTGGAATCGCCCGGCCGGTGCTGCTGGGCACGTAGGCATTGGCGATGTCGGTGATGACGGCACGCTCCTCCAGCGGCTGGCGCAGCACGATGTCGATCAGCTTGTCGGCTTCGCGGTACTGGCCGATCACGGTGCCCGACAGCAGCGTGCGGGCCGACTGCGCCAGCACCTGACTCGACACGCCCAGCGCCCGGGCCTTGTCCTGGTCAACGTTCAGGCGCAACGTCTTGACGTTCTCGTTCCAGTTGTCGTTCACGCCACGCATGTTGGGGCTGGCGCGCAGGATCTCCTTGGCCTTGTCGGCCCAGTCACGCACGACCTTGGGGTCGGCGCCCGAAACGCGGAACTGCACCGGGTACGGCACCGGCGGCCCGTTGGGCAGCAGCTTGACGCGGCCGCGCGCCTCCGGGAACTCCTCGGCAAGCACGGCGGGCAGACGCTTGCGCAACTCCTCCCGCTCGGGCAAGCCCTTGGGCAACAGGATGGCCTGGGTCACGTTGGCTTGCGGAAAGATCTGGTCCAGCGGCAAATAGAAGCGGGGGACACCGGAACCGACCCAACTCGTCACCGTCGTGAGGCCCGGCTCCGTGAGCATGCGGGCCTCGAAGCGCTTCGCCAGTGCCTCGGTCTCCTGGATCGTCGAGCCTTCGGGAAGCCAGAGGTCGACCAGGATCTCGGGGCGGCTGGAGTCTGGGAAGAACTGCTGCTGCACCCGGCCCATGCCGACGATGCCCAGAGCAAAGACCACCAGCGTGATGCCAATCGTCTTCCAGCGGTTCTCCACGCACCAGCGCACGACCGCCCGGAAGCGGTTGTAGAACGGCGTGTCGAACAGCTCGTGCGCTTCGCCGTCCGCGGCAAGCTTGGCCTTGAGCAACAGCGCGCCCAGATACGGCACGAAGTAGACCGACACCACCCACGAGATGACGAGGGACGCCGCGGTGACGGCGAAGATGGCAAACGTGTACTCGCCGGTGACCGATTTCGCCAGGCCGATGGGCAGGAAGCCCACCGCGGTGATCAGCGTGCCGGTCAGCATCGGCATGGCCGTCACGTCGTAGGCGTAAGTGGCCGCATGCATCTTGTCGTAGCCCTCTTCGAGCTTGCGCACCATCATCTCGACCGCAATGATGGCGTCATCCACCAGCAGGCCGAGGGCGATGATCAGCGAGCCCAGCGAGATCTTGTGCAGGCCCACGCCCCAATAGAACATCGTCACGAACGTGATCGCCAGCACCAGCGGGATCGTGATGGCCACCACCAGGCCTGGCCACACGTCGATGCGCAGCGGCCGGGTGTGCAGGCCCAGCGAGATGAAGCTGACCATCAGCACGATGACGACGGCTTCGATCAGCACGTGCACGAACTCGCCCACCGAGGTGGTCACGGCCTTGGGCTGGTCCTGGATCTGCTCCAGTTGAACGCCGGCCGGCAGGTCACGCTCGACGGCCTTGAGCGCCACGGTGAGCGCCTTGCCCATGGCGATGATGTCGCCGCCCTTGGCCATCGACACCCCCAGCGCCAGCACCTGCTTGCCCTGGTGCCGGACCATCGTGGTCGGCGGGTCGACGTAGGCGCGCTTGATCTCGGCGATGTCGCCCAGCCGCATCTGGCTGGCCACGCCCGTCTGCGGGTTCACGGCGCGGATCGGCACCTCGGCCAGCGCCTGGGCGGTGGTGAACTGGCCCTGCACGCGGATCTGGAAATTGGCGCTGCCGGCATTGAGCACGCCGGCGCCTTCGACGGCATTCTGCGCACCGATCTGGCTGATGACCTGGTTGAAGTCCAGGCCGAGCTGCGCCAGGCGCTTCTGCGAGACCTCGATGAACACCTTCTCGGGCTGCACGCCGAAGATCTCGACCTTGGCCACGTCCTTGACCTGCAGCAGCGCCTGGCGCACGCGGTCGGCGTGCTCGCGCAGCTCCTCGCGGCTGAAGCCGTCGGCCGACAGCGCGTAGATCGAGCCGTAGACGTCACCGAACTCGTCGTTGAACACCGGCCCGAGCACACCCTGCGGCAGCGTCGAGCGCATGTCGTTGATCTTCTTGCGCGTCTGGTACCAGAGGTCGGCCACCTCCTTGGGTGGCGTGTTGTCCTTGACCTGGAAGATCGTCAGCGACTCGCCCGGCTTGGTGTACGAACGGATCTTGTCCGCGTGGTTCACCTCCTGCAGGGTCTTTTCGATCTTGTCGGTGACCTGGTCGGCCATCTGCTGGGCGGTGGCGCCCGGCCAGAAGGCCTGGATGACCATCGCGCGGAAGGTGAACGGCGGGTCTTCGTCCTGGCCGAGCTGGAAATAGGCGGCAAAGCCCATCAGCATCAGCACCACCATCAGGTAGCGCGTCAGGGCCGGATGCTCCAGCGCCCAGCGGGAGACGTTGAAGCCGCCGACGTGCGGCTGTTTCGTGATCGGGGACATCATGACCGGGCCCGATCAGCGCGATGCGGCAGGCACGGCAGCCGGCACGGCCGTGGTGGAGGCAGGCGCCGTCGTGGCCCGCGGCGGCACGTAGCGCTTGACCTTCTGGCCGGGGTTCAGCACGTGCACGCCGGCCACCACGACCTCCTGGCCTGCCTTCAGGCCGCCGGCGATGACCACGTCATTGCCCTCCGCGCCGCCGATCTGCACCGGCGCGGCGTTCACGGTCATGGAGGCGCCGTCGAGCACCCACACGGAGGTCTTGCCGCCCTGCTGCAGCACCGCGGTCAAGGGCAGCTTGATCACGCCGCTGACCTGCGGCAGGTCGAGCACGACGGTTGCCGACTGGCCCAGGCCCACGTCCAGCTTGCCGGCATCCGCCTTGATGAGGAAGGTGCGCGTGACCGGATCGGCCGCGGCGGCCACCTCGCGCAGCGTCAGCGGCGAGGTCTTGTCGCTGCCCCAGAGCCGGACCTTGAGTGCGCCGGGTACCGCAGCCGCGGCCTTGACCCGTGCCACCTGGTCCTCGGGCACCGAGAAGACCACGTCCCGCGGGCCGTCCAGTGCGACGGTCACGACCGGCGTTCCGGCCGCCAGCACCTGGCCCGGTTCGGCGCTCACGCCCGTGACGACGCCGGCGCCATCGGCCAGCAGCTGCGCGTAGGCGAACTGGTTGCCCTGGACATCGGCCTGGGCCTTGGCCTGTTCGAGCTGCGCCTGGGCGGCCTTGAAGGCGGAGTCGCGGCGCTCCAGTTCGGCGGCGCTGATGAAGCCCTGGCGCTGCAGGTCGACGAAGCGCTTGTAGTCCTGCCCGGCCTGGTCGCGGTTGGTCCGGGCCGCGGCGACCGCGGCGCTGGCCGCCGCCTCGGCGAGCTTCAGGTCCTGCGCATCGATGCGGGCCAGCACCTGGCCGGGCTTGACGGTGTCACCCAGATTGACCGCGCGGCTCGCCAGCTTGCCACCCACGCGGAAGGACAGCCGCGACTCCACCCGGGCCTTCACCTCGGCCGCATACTCATGGCTCGCCGTGGCGGCGCCGGCGCTGACCAACTGCGTGCGAACGGCCCGCTCCGGTTCCGGGGCAGCCGCTTGCTTGCTGCATCCGGTCAGCAGGGCCGGAAGCAGGGTCGCCAACAGCAGGGGCGACACGAGACGCAGAAGATGGGGCATGCAGACCTCGGCAGGAAGGATCGGCCGGCGGAAAATTTAATGACCGGCGGGTCAGTAATGTATGCAGACCCTGCGGCAACTGTCAAACCTCGGCGAATTTCGCTGTTAGACCGCGGCTTTGCAAGCGGAACTTGAGAAAAAGCTTGAGCGTCGACCATTACGAGAACTTTCCCGTTGCATCCGTGCTGTGCCCGCCAGCGTTGCGGCCGGCCGTGGTGGCCATCTATCACTTCGCCCGCACCGCCGACGACCTCGCCGACGAGGGCGACGCCCCGACCGGCGCACGCATCCAGGCCCTGCAGGCCTACCGCGCCGACCTGGCCGCGACGGTGGCCGGGCAGCCGGCCTCGGACCGCTGGCCTCACGTCTTCGGCCCGCTGAGGCGCGAGATGCCCCGCCTCCAACCCGCGCTGCTGCACGACCTGATCGACGCCTTCGAGCAGGACCTGGCCCCACCCCGCTACCGGGACCGTGACCACCTGCTGGACTACTGCCGCCGCTCGGCCAACCCGGTCGGGCGCCTGTTGCTCGGCCTGTACGGCGTGGCCGACGAGGTGTCGCTGAGCCGCTCCGACGCCATCTGCTCGGCCCTGCAGCTGATCAACTTCTGGCAGGACTTCACCCGTGACGGCCCGAACCGTCGCCTGTACGTGCCGAAAGCCGACCTCGACCGCCATGGCGTGACCGCGGAGGACGTGCTGGCCTGCCGGGACAGCCCCGCGGCCCGCCAGCTGATCGCCGACCTGTGCCGCTGGGCGCGCGCGCTCATGCTGCAGGGTGCGCCCCTGGCGCTCAGCCTGCCAGGCCGCGCGGGCTGGGAGCTGCGCCTGGTGGTGCAGGGCGGCCTGCGCATCCTGGACAAGATCGAGGCCGGCGGCCACGACAGCCTGCTGCGCCGGCCCGCCATCAGGGTTTCGGACGCCCCCCGGCTGGTCTGGCGCGCCCTCACAATGCGGGCCGCACCATGACCCCAGAGCAATACGTCCAGGAGAAGGCCGCCGCGAGCGGCTCGAGCTTCTATTACGCCTTCCTGTTCCTGCCGCCCCCCCGGCGCGCGGCGATCACGGCCTTCTATGCCTTTTGCCGCGAGGTGGACGACGTCGTCGACGAGACGCAGGACGCCGGCGTCGCCGCCACCAAGCTGGCCTGGTGGCGCAAGGAGGTGGCCTCGGCCTTCGCCGGCCAGCCCAGCCACCCGGTGATGAAGGCGCTGATGCCGCACGTGGCGCCGTTCGACATCCGGCCGGACCACCTCAACGCCGTCATCGAGGGCTGCGAGATGGACCTGCAGCAGACCCGCTACCTCGACTACCCGGGCCTGGCGCGCTACTGCCACCTGGTGGCGGGGGTGGTCGGCGAAGTCGCCAGCGCCATCTTCGGCCGCACCCAGCCCGAGACGGTCGCCTATGCGCACAAGCTGGGTCTGGCGATGCAACTGACCAACATCATCCGCGACGTCGGCGACGACGCCCGCCGCGGCCGCATCTACCTGCCGGTGAACGAGCTGCAGCAGTTCGGCGTGAAGGCCAACGAGATCCTCTTGCGCAGCAAGCCCTGGGGCTACAGCGACCGCTTCACGGCGCTGATGAACTTCCAGGCCGAGCGCGCCCACCAGTTCTACGACGAGGCCTTCGCGCTGCTGCCTGCCGCCGACCGCACCGCCCAGAAGCCGGGCCTGATGATGGCCAACATCTACCGCGCGCTGCTGGTGGAAATCGAGCGGGAGAACTTCCAGGTGCTGCACCAGCGCATCTCGCTGACACCGCTGCGCAAGCTCTGGATCGCGATGCTGACGAACTGGCGCGGGCGATGAAGGTCGCCGTCATCGGCGCAGGCTGGGCCGGCCTGGCGGCGTCGGTCGCGCTGGCTGATGCCGGGCACGACATCACCGTCTTCGAGATGGCGCCGCAGGCCGGCGGGCGGGCCCGCAGCGTGGCCGGCACCGACCCCGAGCGACCCTACGACAACGGCCAGCACATCCTGATCGGCGCCTATCGCGACAGCCTGGCGTTGATGCGCCGGCTGGGCGTGGACCCGGCGCAAGTGCTGCTGCGCCGCCCGCTGGCGCTGCCCTACCCTGGCGAGCCGGGATTGCAACTGCCGCCCGGGCCGGCGCTGGTGAGCTTCACGCGCGGCGTGCTGGCGCAACGCGGCTGGCCGCTCGCGGCGCGCGTGGGCCTGCTCGCCGCGGCCGGCGGCTGGCTGGCGCGCGGTTTCCGCTGCGACCCCACGCTCACGGTCGCGCGCCTGTGCGCGGGGCTGCCGGCCGTCGTGAAGCGTGACCTGATCGAGCCGCTGTGCGTGGCTGCGCTCAACACGCCGGCACCGCAGGCCAGCGCGCAGGTCTTCCTGCGGGTGTTGAAGGACGCCCTCTTCAGCGGCCCCGGCAGCGCCGACCTGCTGCTGCCGCGCCGGCCGCTGTCGGAACTGCTGGCCACCCCCGCCGCCGCCTGGCTGGGGACGCGGCTGCGCCGGGGACAACGGGTGCAACGCCTCGCGGCCGGCTGGCGCGTGGACGATGAAGCATTCGATGCCGTGGTGCTCGCCTGCACCAGCGTCGAAGCCGCGCGGCTGACGGCCGACATCGCACCGGACTGGTCCGCCCGGGCCGGCGCATTCGCCTTCCAGCCGATCATCACCGTCTACCTGCACAGCCCGGGCAGCGCCCTGCCCTCACCGATGCTGGCGCTGCGCGAAAGTCGGGAGGCGCCCGCCCAGTTCGTCTTCGACCTCGGCCAGCTGGGCGGCGCACCGGGGCGCTTCGCCTTCGTCGTGAGCGGCGCCGCCGACTGGGTGGCGCGCGGCGGCTGTGGCGAGGCCGTGCTGCAGCAGGCGCAGCAGGTGCTGACCTGGGCCACACCGCCGGTCATCGACCGGGTGCTGACCGAGAAGCGCGCAACCTTCGCCTGCACGCCGGCCCTGGACCGCCCCCCGGCGCGCATCGCCCCGGGGCTGTGGGCTGCCGGCGACTACGTGCAGGGGCCTTACCCGGCAACGCTGGAGGGCGCCGTGCGCGCCGGCCTCGCGGCGGCTCAGGGGGTCGGGGCTGAAGCGGGCACCGGCGCGAACGGCGCGGCCAGCGGTTCGCCGACGAACACGCCCTGAGCGGGCCACAGCACGCTGCGCCAGTAGGCTTCCAGCGCGCTCACGCCCTGGGCGTAGGCCAGCATCAGCAACTGCGGGTGGGGGAACTTCTGGAGGTGGTTGCAGGGCTCGCTCGCCGTGCCGTAGCTGGCGGTGGCGCCGGCATCGATCCAGTCGAGGGTGTTCATCTGCCCCTCGCCCACCGGCGTCTCCAGTGACCCGCCGTGCGAAGTGAGGTGGTCTGCCAACGCGCCGGGCAGCCATTCGCCACCCAGCGGCGCCGGCACGCGCGCCAGGCCCGTCTGGTAGAGCAGGATGCGGCGCATCGGCGGCAGCGCATCACTCTTGACGCGCACCACCTCCAGGCTCGGCAGGCCGGGCACCGGGCCGGCCGGCGGGAAGAGCGGCTGGCGCACGTTGCGGGCGGCGTCGGGCGTGGCGGCAAAGTAGGCCCGCGCCGGCTCGCTGACGGCGCCCGCCAGCGTGTGGTCCGACGCGATGCCCCGCTCGATCATCACGAGGGCCGCCGGCACCGAACGTGCGGCCAACTGCATCGCCGGCCGCATGCCCAGCACCGCCCAAGGTCGCGCGCCGAAGTAGCCGGCGTAGGCACTGGGCCGCGTCACGGCGCAGCTGTTGGCGCAGAGGTCCGGCTGCAGGCCCATCGCCAGGGCGCTCGTGAGTGCATTGCAGTCGACGGCATAGGGCAGCACCCAGGCCAGCGCCAGGCCGTGGACGTGGTCCGGCATGTGGGCCCGGATGGCCTGGTCCAGCGCCACGAATTCGTCCCGCGTGAGGCTCGGTCGCTGGGGCAGCGACACCCGCAGCACCTGCTCGGGCGGGATGCCGCGCCGGCGGGCGTAGTGTTCACCGACGGCAACCGAGTAGGGGTCGGCCGTGTTGATGACCAGCCCCAGCTCCCGGGCCGTGATGCGGCCGTAGAGCTTGGGCACGCGCATCCAGCGTGAGGCCGTTGATGCCTCGGGCGCGGCCGGCTCGGCAGCCGCGGCGCCAAGGCCCCAGGCCAGGAGCCCGCTCAGGAGAAACGCATGCCACGTCTTGAAGCGCGCTTTCGCCATACAAAACACCGGCAATCTCCCCCACAATGACGGCATGAAACCGAAAGACGCTCAACAGACCCCGGCCATCCAGGTGCTGGAGCGCATGTTCTCGCTGCTGGACGTGCTAGCCACCCACCAGGACCCGGTCTCGCTGAAGGCCCTGTCCGAGGCCACCGGCCTGCATCCCTCCACGGCGCACCGGATTCTCAATGACCTGACCCTCGGCCGCTTCGTCGACCGGCCCGAAGCCGGCAGTTATCGACTCGGCATGCGCCTGCTGGAGCTGGGCAACCTCGTCAAGGCGCGGCTGGACGTGCGTGACGCCGCGCTGCCCGCCATGCGCGAGCTGCACAAGTTCACCCACCAGCCGGTCAACCTGTCGGTGCGCCAGGGCGACGAGATCGTCTACATCGAGCGCACCTATTCCGAGCGCTCGGGCATGCAGGTCGTGCGCGCGGTGGGCGGCCGGGCGCCGCTGCACCTCACGTCGGTCGGCAAGCTCTTCCTGGCCAGCGACGACAGCAGCCGCGTGCGCGCCTACGCCACGCGCACCGGCCTGTCCGGCCACACCCGCAACAGCCTGACCGACATCGGCGCGCTGGAGCGCGAGCTGGCCATGGTGCGCCAGCGCGGCATCGCCCGCGACGATGAAGAGCTGGAGCTCGGCGTGCGCTGCATGGCCGCCGGCATCTACGACGACCAAGCCAAGCTGGTGGCCGGGCTGTCCATTTCCGCGCCGTCGGATCGGCTGGAGGAGAGCTGGGTCGTGCGGCTCAAGGAGACCGCCGCGCAGATCTCGTCGGCCCTGGGCTACCGGGGCGCCTGAGCGGCACCGACCCCGCAAAGAAAACGCGGCGCCTCGGCGCCGCGTCGTCGTTCAGGGACCCGGCTCAGAGCTTGGCTTCGGGCACCGTGCCCTCGACCTGCGTCGACAGCCACTTGCGCATGCGCTCCGCATCGGCAATCCGCGAGGCCTTGCCGCTCGAATCCAGGAACACCATGATCAGCTGACGGCCGGCCATGCGGGCCTGCATGACGAGGCACTTGCCGGCCTCGTTGATGAAGCCGGTCTTCTGCAGGCCGATGTCCCACAGCGGGTTGGACAGCAGGCCGTTGGTCGAGCGGAACTGCACCAGCCGCTTGCCGAGCGCCACACGCGCCTCGCGCGACGTGGACAGGTCACGCAGCAGCGGCACCTGGCTGGTCACCGCCACCAGCTTGGCCAGGTCGGCCGCACTGCTCTGGTTGCGGCTGGACAGGCCCGTCGGCTCGACGTAGTGCGTGTCGGCCATGCCCAGGCTCTGTGCTCTGGCGTTCATGGCGGCCACGAAGGCCTCCAGGCCGCCGGGGTAGTGCCGGCCCAGCGCGTGGGCGGCACGGTTCTCGCTGGCCATCAGGGCAAGGTGCAGCATGTCGCCACGCGACAGCGTCGTACCGACGGCCAGGCGCGAGCGCGTGAACTTTTCGGTATCGACGTCGTCCTGCGTGACGGTCAGCTTCTCGTCGAGCGACAGGCCCGCCTCCACGACCACCAGCGCCGTCATCAGCTTGGTGATCGACGCGATCGGCAGCACGGCCTGCGGATTCTTGGAAAACAGGACTTCGTTGGTGTCCTGGTCGAGCACATAGGCCACGCTGGATTTCAGGGCCAGCGGGTCGTCCACAGAGTGCAGGCCGGCAGCCTGACCGAAGGTCGGCACGGCGGGCACCGCAGGAGCCGCCTTGCGCACGACGACCGATCGGGTCTTGCGCGTCTGCGGCAAGTTGGCCTTGGCGCTGGCCTTGGCCTTGGAGGGGGTGTCGGCATTGCCAGCGACGGCCACGCTCGGCAGCGTGGCCAACAGGCTGAGGCTCAACAGGGCGGCAGCAAAAGTCTTCAACGGGATCCCCAAGGCTGGACGGCAGTGTACCGCTGCCAAAAACGTCGACAAGATAAGAACTTAAGCAACATTCCTCAAGTGAACTCTTGCCCGTTTCCAGGCGGGTTCCAGGCGTGTTGCGGTTCTCTCTGCCGTTCGGCTGACTCCGATGGACGTGTAAGCAGGTGCAAGTAGGCCCGGTTCGGCGCGGACACGGTATCGGGGTCAGCCCCGAAAAGAGGGGGTGGCCGTCCCCGCGCCGGCGGGCTGGCCTGCAGTCGATTCTGGGGGTTCAACGCCGCCAGCACGCCGGGAGGAGGACCGCGTTTTCACGGCTTTTGGCCTGTGCCACGGGCAATGCGGGCCCCGGCGTGACAGCCGTCACGCCGGTTACAAGACCGCGGCCTCGCGACCGGTCAGCCCTGGGCAGCGACCCGCTCGATCTTGCTTTGCAGCTTGTTCAGCGCCGACAGGTAGGCCTTGGCGGACGCGACGACGATGTCCGGGTCCGCGCCCACGCCGTTGACGACCCGCCCGGCGTGCTGCAGCCGCACCGTGACCTCGCCCTGGGACTCGGTGCTGCCGCCGGTGATGGCGTTCACCGAGTACAGCAGCATCTCCGCACCCGACTGCACGACCGACTCGATGGCCTGCAGCGTCGCGTCCACCGGGCCGTTGCCGTCGCTCTCGGCGCGGTGCTCCTGGTGGCCCATCGCGAAGACGATGGCCGCGTGCGGGCGCTCGCCAGTCTCGCTGCGCTGGGCCAGCGACAGCAGGCGGAAGTGTTCCTCGTCGGCCGTCACGGACTCGTCCATGACGAGCGCAATGATGTCCTCGTCGAAGATCTCGTTCTTGCGGTCCGCCAGGTCCTTGAAGCGCTGGAAGGCGGCGTTCACCTCCGCCTCGCTCTCCAGCTGGATGCCCAGCTCCTGCAGCCGCTGCTTGAAGGCGTTGCGACCGGAAAGCTTGCCCAGCACGATCTTGTTGGCCGCCCAGCCGACGTCCTCGGCGCGCATGATCTCGTAGGTGTCACGCGCCTTGAGCACGCCGTCCTGGTGGATGCCGCTGGCATGCGCGAACGCGTTCGCCCCGACCACCGCCTTGTTCGGCTGCACGACGAAACCGGTGGTCTGCGACACCAGCTTGGAGGCCGGCACGATCTGCGAGGTCTCGATGCCGACATCCAGCCCGAAGTAGTCACGCCGCGTGCGCACGGCCATGACGACTTCTTCGAGCGAGCAGTTGCCCGCCCGCTCGCCCAGGCCGTTGATCGTGCACTCCACCTGCCGCGCGCCGCCGATCTTGACCCCGGCCAGCGAATTGGCGACGGCCATGCCCAGGTCGTTGTGGCAATGCACGCTCCAGATGGCCTGGTCGGCGTTGGGCACCTTCTCGCGCAGGCGGCGGATGAAGTCGCCGTACAGTTCGGGGATGCCGTAGCCCACGGTGTCGGGGATGTTGATCGTGCCCGCCCCTTCGCGGATGACGGCCTCGCAGACGCGGGCGAGAAAGTCGATGTCGGAACGGTAGCCGTCTTCGGGCGAGAACTCGATGTCGCCGCACAGGTTGCGCGCGAAGCGCACCGCGAGCGTGGCCTGCTCCAGCACCTGCTCGCGCGTCATGCGCAGCTTCTTCTCCATGTGGAGTTCGCTGGTGGCGATGAAGGTGTGGATGCGCGACCGCTGCGCCGGCGCCAGGGCCTCGGCGGCTCGGGCAATGTCACGGTCATTGGCCCGGGCCAGCGAGCACACGGTGCTCTCGCGCACGGCCGCGGCAATCGCCTTGACGGCCTCGAAGTCGCCGTTGCTGGACGCCGCGAAGCCCGCCTCGATCACATCGACCTTCATGCGTTCGAGCTGCCGCGCGATGCGCAGCTTCTCCTCGCGCGTCATGGACGCGCCCGGCGACTGCTCGCCGTCACGCAGCGTGGTGTCGAAAATGATCAGCTTGTCGCTCATCGCGTGTTCTCCTCGATCTGTTGGGGCACCGTGACCGGCGCGCGGGACAGGCCGGACAGCACGGCCTGCATCGACGCACGCAGGATGCTGCCATCAATGCCGACGCCGTGGCGCGTCACGTCGCCCACGCGGATCTCCAGGTAGGCCACCGCACGGGCATCCGCACCGCTACCGATGGCATGCTCGTGGTAGTCCAGCACCCGTACCTCCTGCCCGAGGCGGGCGGACAGTGCCTGCACGAAAGCGTCGATCGGGCCGTTGCCCTCGCCCTGGACGTGACCGAACCAGCCGCCCAGCACGACCTCGGCCGAGAGCTTCATCGCACCGCCCGGGAGTTCGGTCATCTGCGGCTGCACGACGGAAGCCGCGGCGTCGCCGATGCCGTACTCACGCTCGAAGATGGCGTAGAGGTCGGCTGCCGTGAGCTCCTTGCCGGCGTCGTCCATCACCCGCTGCACGACCTGGCTGAACTCGATCTGCAGCCGGCGCGGCAACTCCAGGCCGTACTCCGTCTCCAGCAGGTAGGCGATGCCGCCCTTGCCGGACTGGCTGTTCACGCGGATGACCGCGTCGTAGCTGCGGCCCAGGTCCTTGGGGTCGATGGGCAGGTAGGGCATGTCCCAGATCTCGCCCTCGGCGCGGGCGGCGAAGGCCTTCTTGATGGCGTCCTGGTGCGAGCCGGAGAAGGAGGTGTACACGAGATCGCCCACGTACGGATGGCGTGGGTGAACCGGGATCTGCGTGCAGTGCTCGACGCAGCGGCGCACCTCGTCGATGTCCGAGAAGTCCAGCTGCGGGTCCACACCCTGGGTGTAGAGGTTGAGGGCGATGTTGACGAGGTCGACGTTGCCGGTGCGCTCGCCGTTGCCGAAGAGGCAGCCTTCGATGCGGTCGGCGCCGGCCATCAGGGCCAGTTCTCCGGCGGCGGTACCGGTGCCCCGGTCGTTGTGCGGATGCACCGACAGCACGATGGCGTCGCGCCGCGCCAGGTGGCGGTGCATCCACTCGATCATGTCGGCAAAGATGTTCGGCGTGCTGTGCTCAACCGTGGAAGGCAGGTTGATGATGCACTTGCGCTCGGGCGTCGGGGCCCAGACGGCCGTGACGGCATCCACCACCCGCTTGCTGAACGCCAGCTCGGTGCCGGAGAACATCTCGGGCGAGTACTCGAAACGCCAGTCGGTGCCGGGGCGCGCGGCGGCCAGGTCCTTGATCTGGCGGGCATGCGTGGCGGCGAGTTCGACGATGCCGTCTTCGTCCTGCCCCAGCACCACGCGGCGCATGATGGGCGCCACCGCGTTGTAGACGTGCACGATGACGCGCTGGGCGCCGTCGAGCGCCTCGAAGGTGCGCTCGATCAGGTGCGAGCGGGCCTGCGTCAACACCTGGATGGAGACATCCTCCGGGATGTGGCCGCCCTCGATGAGCAGGCGAACGAAGTCGAATTCGGTCTGCGAGGCCGACGGAAAACCGACCTCGATCTCCTTGAAGCCGATCTTCACGAGCTGCTGGAACATGCGCAGCTTGCGCGGGATGTCCATCGGCTCAATGAGGGCCTGGTTGCCATCCCGCAGGTCGGTGCTCAGCCAGATCGGCGCGCGGGTCAGCACGGCGTCGGGCCAGGTGCGGTCCGGCAGTGCGACGGGGGCGAAGGGGCGGTACTTGAGCTGCGGTTGCTTCAACATGGTGTCCATCCAGGGTGGGTGGGGCAACCAGCAGCCTTTGAAAACACGAACGGCCCGCTGCGGTTGCAATCGGGCCGTTGGGGTCAGGGAGAGCGTGCGCGCGCGACTGACTAGCGAACCCGAGGTTCCTCCAGGGCTAGTAGCAGGGCGATGTGCGCGGCGGGGTTCATGGCTTGAAATCTAACACGAAAGCCTATTGGTGCAAGCCGCGTTCATCGGGCTCGTCGGTGCTCGTCGAGATGACGCTGGCCGGCTTGCCCTTGGCCTTTCGCCAGCCGTAGATGACATAGCCCGACAGGCCGTACACACAGAAGGCACCGAAGAGAACCCGCGATGGGTCCAGTGCCGCCAGGCCGATGCCGAGCATGATCACGACCAGCACGAAGAACGGCACGGAGCGCCGCCGATCGAAGACTTTGAAGCTGTAGAACGGAGCATTCGTCACCATCGAAAGCCCGGCGAACAGCGTGATGCCGTAGGCCGCCCACGACTCCCAGCTGCCCGGCTTCACGCCGGTGTAGGTGGACTGATCCACCACCGCCCAGATCAGGCCGATGACGAGCGCGGCCGCCGCGGGGCTCGGCAGGCCCTGGAAGTAGCGCTTGTCCACCACGCCGATGTTGACGTTGAAGCGGGCCAGGCGCAGCGCGGCGCCGGCGATGTAGACGAAGGCCGGGATCCAGCCCGGCTTGCCCATGTCCTTGAGGGCCCACATGTAGACGATCAGGGCCGGCGCGGCACCGAAGGCGACCATGTCGGACAGGCTGTCCATCTGCTCGCCGAACGCGGATTGGGTGTTGGTCATGCGCGCGACGCGGCCGTCCAGGCTGTCGAGGATGGCGGCGGCGAAGATGGCCACGCAGGCCACCTCGAAGCGGCCGTTCATGGCCATGACGATCGCGTAGAACGCGCTGAAGAGCGCGCCCAGCGTGATCGCATTGGGCAGCGCGTAAATGCCTTTTCGGCGGGGGCGGACGGCGACGCCGGGCTCGTCGTCCTCATTCGTTTCTGGGGTCATGGGCGTCAGGATAGCTGACCCCGGCCGCGGCATGACGCCGGCCGGGGCGCCGGATTGAACCTCCCGTGAGCTTCTCGGCACACACGCACTGACTCCATGCCAAGGAGAAGGCGTGCTCTCCATCCTGGTCGGCCACAGTTTCTTCCTGCGCTTCGACGCCAAGCAGTTCGCTCGCGCCAAGCCCTACCCGCCTCTGGCCACCCTGCAAGTGGCCGCCCTGCTGCGCCGGCTCGGCCACCAGGTCGCGTTCTTCGACGCCATGCTGGCCGAGGGCACGCAGGACTTCGACACCCAGCTCGCGGCCACGCGCCCGGACGTGGTGCTGCTCTACGAGGACAACTACAACTACCTCAGCAAGATGTGCCTGGCGCGGATGCGCGAGGCCGCCTGCACGATGGTGGCGAACGCTCGGCGCGCCGGGGCCCGCGTCATCGTGGCCGGCTCCGACGCGAGCGACGCGCCCGAGGTCTACCTCGCCGCCGGTGCGGATGTTGCCCTGCGCGGCGAGGGCCTGGACGTGCTGCCCGGCCTGCTGCGCCGGCTGCAGGCCGAGCCCGGGCGGGACGGCGCAGCCTGGATGCAGGGGCTGGCGCAGACGATCGCCCTGCCCCGCGCCGACGCGACCGAACTCGAGGCCCCGGTGGCCTGGGACCTGGTCGACATCGACACCTACCGCCGCACGTGGCGCGCCGCGCACGGCCGCTTCAGCCTGAACATGGCCGCCTCCAAGGGCTGCTCGTTCCGCTGTGCCTGGTGCGCCAAGCCGATCTGGGGCCAGCGCTACCAGCAGCGCAGCCCGATCGCGGTCGCCGCCGAGATGGCCGAGCTCAAGGCCCGCTTCGCGCCGGACCACATCTGGTTCGCGGACGACATCTTCGGCTTTCGCGCCGACTGGGTGCAACGCTTCGCCGACGAACTCGACCGCCTCGGCGGCGGCCTGCCCTTCGCCATCCAGACCCGCGCCGACCTGATCAGCGACGCCATGGCCCGCGCCCTCGCCGACGCCGGCTGTGTCGAGGCCTGGATCGGTGCCGAGAGCGGCAGCCAGACCGTGCTGGACGCGATGAACAAGGGCACCACCGTGGCCGAGATCCATGACGCCCGACAACGCCTGCGGCAGGCGGGGGTGCGCGTGGGCTTCTTCATCCAGCTCGGCTACCTGGGCGAAGGCCTGCCGGAGCTGCTGCAGACCCGCCAGCTCATCGAGGACGCCCAGCCGGACGACATCGGCGTCAGCGTGTCCTATCCCTTGCCCGGCACCCGCTTTCACGAGCAGGTCAAGGCTCAACTCGGTCCCAAGACCCATTGGACCGACAGCGCCGACCTGGCCATGATGTTCCGCGGCAGCTTCGGCACGGACGTCTACCGTGCCGTGCGGGATCTGCTGCATGCCCAGGTCGACCTCGGCCGGCTCGACGACCCGTCCCGCCGCCGGGCGCAGGACGACATCGGCCGGCGCTGGGCGGACCTGCTCGCCCGGCTGCAACCCACGGCCGTGCTCACCCCATGAGCAAGGACCGCAGCGCCAGCGCGCCCTCCTGCGGACTGCGCCCGCGCCGCAGCGCCCAGCCATGAAGCCGCGCACAGCCCGCCAGCACTGCCGACCAGCCGGGTTGTCCGGCCGCGTAGGGCTGGCTGGTGTGCAGGCGGGCCCGCGTCTCGTCCGCGCTCAGGCGCTGCAGCAGGCCGCCCGCCCCCGCCGGCTCCGGCGAGGCGAACACGAGGTGTTCGAGGCGCAAGGGGCCGGCCGTCGTGAGCCCCCCCGCCTGGCGCAGGTCCAGCTCGAACTTGCGCACGCCACTGCGGCGCTCGATCACGGGCGAGGCGCGCAGACGGGCCTGCAGCGGTGCGTCGTCCAGCACGTCCACGCTGTCGCAGCGCAGGTGCAGGAAGTTGGGCACGCCCACCGCGAGGAGCGTGTCGGGCTCGACGAAAGCCGCATCCTCGGTGAGCAGCTCCAGCCCGAGCGCCATCGCCTGCGCCGCCAGCGTCGACTTGCCGGCGCCGCTGGCCCCCATCACCAGCACGCCGCGCCCTGCCAGGCCGACCGCGCCGGCATGCAGCGCGGCCAGGCGCCGGGCACGCGCCACCAGCGTGAACACCGCGAACTCGATCAGCTCGTAGCGCAGGTGATACGGCCAGCGCAGCAAGGCCGTCGTCACCTGCACCAGGGCACGACCGGCTGCCGGATTGATCAGGGCCAGGTGGTCGCCATCCACCGCAGCGCCGAGCAGGCCGGCCCCCCCGAGCATCCGGGCGGCAGGCGGCGCGTCGTCGAAGCGGTTCCCGCCCGGGGTCAGACGCAGCTCGACCGTCAGCGGGGGGCCGTCGCAGGCGGGCGCGGGCAAACCGGCGTAGGCCCGGTCCGCCAGCGCGAGCAGGTCGGCGCTGTCACTGACGAAGTCGACCGCCGCGCCCATGACGACATGGCTGCGGCTCAACGCGAGCGGTGCCTGCTCGCCGAAGGGGTCGGCAATCTGCCGGGGGTCAGCGGGCCAGGTCGACATCGGGGAGGGCTCCATGAACGGGATTGAATGGCCGGCGCGGCCGGTGGTGCAGGCCGCGCTGCGCACGGCGACGCATCGGCTCGCGGAAGAACTCGCCCGGCCGACGGGCCACGCACCGGACTGGGATGCCTTCACCTGGCGCGCGGCGATGGCCGTGGCTGTGATGCATGGCGTGAGTGCCCTGCTCGCCGCCCGATTGGGCTGGCAGGGGCCGCCCACCTGGCAGGCCCTGCTGGCCGACCAGGCCGACCAGGGCCGGCGCCGCGAGGCGCGCGTGCGGGCCTTGCTGCATCGCCTGCATGGCGCCGCGGCGTCCGCCGGCGTGCCGCTGCTCGGGCTGAAGGGCTCGGCCCTGCTGCAGCTCGGTGTCACGGCACCGGGCCAGAGGCCGATGAGCGACATCGACCTGCTGGTGCATCCTCGCGACCGGATGGCCGCCGACCGGTTCATCCAGCAGCTCGGCTACGGCCGCGGCATCGCCGGGCAGCGCCACATCGCCTACGAACCGCTGCATCAGCCAGCCGAACGTGCCTTCGGCGAGCATGCCGACCACCCGATCAAGGTCGAGCTGCACACCGCCGTGGCCGAGCCGCTGCCCTGCCGCCGCGTCGACATCACGGGCGACCTCGGCCCGCCGGGGGCAGCTGCCGGTCTGCACGGCTACCGCAGCCCCGCCGCGCTGATGCGGCACCTGCTGCTGCACACCGGTGGCAACCTGTGCACGCGCAGCGTGCGGCTGGTGCAGTTGCACGACATCGCCCAGCTGGCCGCCCACCTGGACCGTGCCGACTGGGACGAGGCCCTGGCGCCCACCGCCGACGGCCACCCGGCCTGGTGGGCCGTGCCGACGCTGACACTGGCGACGCGTCTCTTCCCGGGCCGCTGGCCGGCGCTCCCCGCCGCCGCGGTGCAAGCCTGCCCGCGCTGGCTGCGGGCCGCCAGCCAGCGCTGGACGCTGGCCGAGGTCTCGCTGTCCCACCTCGGCATTCCCTGGTTGCCCGGGCTGCAGTGGTCGCAGGGGCCGGCCGACGTGATGACGCTCGCGTGGCGGCGCCTCGTGCCGCCGGAACGGGCCCTGACGGCCGCGCTGGTGCCGCGGCAGCATTCGCTGGCCGGCTCGCCCTGGACGCGCCTGCCCACCTGGCGCAAGGCCCTGCACTGCCTGCGAGGTGCGCCACCGCGGGCGCAAACGGTGTACTCGCTGCATCGGGCCCTCGCCTACCGGCCCGCCAGTTCGGCATGAAGGCGCGCGAACTGCTCATGGGTGAATTCGGCGTCCTGCGCCACGGCCCGCCGCTGCGCCGCTGCGGCCAGACGCAGCCGCAGGGGCTCGTCGCCAGCCAGCTGACCGATCAAGGCCGCCAGACCAACGCCATCACCCGGCTGCACGATGCGCGCCGCCTCCGGCGCCCATTCCACGAGGTGCCCGACGGCCGTGCCGACGACCGCCAGCCCCAGCACGGCGGCCTCCAGCGCGGCCAGCGGCCCTGCCTCGTGGCGGGAGGTCACGACGCAGACATGGGCCCGCGCCACCACCGGCCGCAACGCCGGCTGGGTCAGGAAGCCATGGAAGCACACGCGATCGGCCAGGCCGAGGCGCGCCACCAGGGCCTGCATCTCGCCCTGCAGCGTGTCCTCGCCGATCACGTCCAGCAGCACGCCGGGCACGCAGGCCAGCGCGCGCAGCAGGCAGCCAAGGTCCTTCACGCGGTTGAGGCTGGCCATCTGCACAAGCCGCAGCGGCTCCCCCGGCTGGCGAGCCCGAGGCGGCCGGGGCTGCCAGTGACGCAGGTCCACGCCCAGCGGCAGCCGCTCGGCCGCGTAGCCGAGCGACGCGAGCTGGGCGAGCACCGGCGCGCTGGCCGCCGTGCGCCGGTCGGCATGGCGCAGCACCCAGGCCTCGCGGAGCCGGCCGCGCCAGGTCAGCCGGCCGCCGTAGCCGATGTCCGCCAGCGCCACCAGTTCCCCGCCCGCCACATGAACCGCGCAGGGCAGGCCGAGCCAGCGCGCGGCCAGCACCGCGGCCAGGCCCACCGAGCCCGACCAGATGGCCTGCACGAGATCGAAGGCCCCGCGTCGATGCTCCCGGCCGATGGCCCCCACCGCCCGCAGGACACCGACGGCGCCCTGACGCCCACCGATGTTGTGCACCCGCGCCCCGCACAACCACCACTGCGCCGGCCGCGGCTCCTGCCGCAGCGCAAAGACATGCACCTCGTGCCGCGCGGCCAGGCGCTCCAGCAGCGCCAGCAGCGCCGGCACCACCTTCACCTCGCCCGAGCGGTCCAGGCCCCCGGGCACGACGACCGCGATCTTCACGACACGACCTCCCGATGAGCACCACCCACGACCTCAGCACCCGGCACGCCCAGCTGCACGACACGCAGGACGCCTTCGACAGCGTCGCCGCCGATTACGACGGCCCGCGCGGCAACAACACCGCCATCCAGGACATGCGCGCCGAGATGTGGCGCTGGCTGGCGGCCAGCTTTGCGCCAGGCAGCCGCCTGATCGACCTGGGCTGCGGCACCGGGCTGGACGCCGTGCACCTCGCCACCCAGGGCCACCACGTGACGGCGACCGACTGGTCGGAGCGGATGGTGGACCGCACCCGCGACCGTGCCCGGGAGGCCGGCGTGACGGTGGACTGCCGGGCGCTCGGTGCCCACGAGCTGGAGCGGCTCGACGGCGATGCCGGCTTCGACGGCGCCTACTCCAACCTCGGCCCGCTGAACTGCGTGCCGGACCTGGATGCCGTGGCCGCGCAGTGCGCCCGGTTGATCAAGCCCGGCGGCCGGCTGGTGTTCACCGTCATCGGCCGCTGGTGCCCCTGGGAGATCGCGCACTATGCGCGCCGCCGCCGCTGGGCACGTCTGGCCGTGCGCTTCGCCCGCGGCATCGTGCCCGTGGGCATGAACGGCCGCACGATCTGGACGCGCTACTACACACCCGGCGAGTTCTATGCCGCCTTCGCGCCGCACTTCGAGCGGGAGGTGCAGCGCGGGCTGTGCGTGTTCGTGCCGCCGCCCTACCTGACCTGGCTGGCCGAACGCCACCCGCGCTGGCACGAGCGGCTGTGGGCACTGGACCGGCGCGTGGCCGGCTGGCCGGGGTTCAATCGGCTTGGGGATCATTTCCTGCTCGTCATGAAGCGCCGCGAGAGCTGATCCAGCTCCGGCAGCAGCGGATGCCGCGTCGCCCGCAGCACGGCGATCCAGGCCAGCGGCGCGACCGTCAGCGGCACGAGCACCACCACACCCGCCGCCACGGCGCTGCCGGACACCGCCGACAGCAGCGCCCTCGGCGATGGCCCGCCATGCCGGGCCCCGAGCGCCAGTTGCAGCGGCAGCACCAGCACCGCCGCGCCGCCGAGGGCCCAGGCGAACGACGCCACGCTGCCGTCAAACCACCACAGCGCCAGCACCACCCGTGCACCCAGCGTCACAGCCACCGGCCCGGCGGCCAGTGCAGGGCGACCCACGGCGGCCAGCGCCGGGCCGAGTTGCTGGCACAGCAAGGCCAGCGCGGCGGCCAGGGCCAGGGGCGGCACGGCAGACGCCGCCTCGCGCCAGGCGGCGCCGTACAGGGCCAGGACCAGGGGCTCCCGGTAGGCGACCGTCAAGGCCAGCAGCGGCCAGCCGATGCCGGTGAGCACGGCCGCGGCATGCCCGAGCGCCGGCGCCAGCGCCTGACCCTGCGCGTGCCGCTGCGACAGGACCGGCAGCGACCCGAAGCTCAGCGCCCGAGCCGCCACCACCTGCAGCAGGCCGACCGTGGACAGCGCCCGGCCGTACAGCCCCAGCGCATGCGCGCCGCCGAGCCGGCCGAGCAGCAGGTCCGGCAGCACCCCGTTCAGGAAGGTCAAGGCATTGGGCAGCAGCGCAGCGAGCGAAAAGCTCATCACCCCCGTCGCCCCTGCCAGACCCGGGCGCCAGGCCCAACCCGCCGGCCGCAGCGTGGCATAGGCCGCGCCGCACGCCAGCGCGGCCGCCAGTTGCGCCCAGGCCAGCCCGAGCGCCCCGGCGCCGTGTCGGCAGGCCAGTACCGACACACCGCCCTGCACGGCCAGCCCGAGCAGGGACACCCGCGCGATCGGCCCGGCCGCCAGCATGCGCAACTGCAGCGCGGCCATCACGCTGCCGAACGCCGAAACGGGCAGCACGGCGGCCAGCACCTGCAGCAGGCCCGCCAGGCCCGGCTGCCCCAACGCGGCCGACAAGGGCTCGGCCAGCGCCCACAGGCCGGCCGTCGTCAACAGCGTCGTGCCGCCCATCAGGCCCAGCACCGCCGATAAGCGCTCGGGCGTCAGCACGGGCTCGCGCTGCAGGTAGGTCGAGAGCCCCGCGTCCCGCAACCACTGCGCCACGCTGTAGATCGCCATGGCCAAAGCAAACAGGCCCAGCTCAGCCGGCAGCAGCAGCCGTGCAAGCACCAGCCCGAGCAGAAACCGCAGGCCGGTCTCCCCCACCGAGCTCGCCAGGTTGAGCAGCACCGCCCGCCGCAGCGCGAGGGGTTCCAGCGCCAGCGGCAAAGTGCTCATGCCGCCAAAGCCCCCGTGTAGGCGGCCATCAACCCGCGGCCCAAGGCCGCGACGGAGCAATGCGCGTCGAAACGTGCCCGCACCTGCGGACGTGACGGCGGTGCGTTGGCCAGGCTGACGATCGCGTCCGCCAGCCGGGCGGCCTGCCCCACCGGCCAGAGCGCGGCCGCACCCGCGGCCGGCAGCTCACCGACCAGGCTCCGGAACGAGGGAATGTCCGTCACCACCGGCGGCAGACCGCAGGCCAGCGCCTCGATGAGGCTGTAGCCCGAGCCCTCGCGGTGGCTGCCCTGCACCAGCAGATCGGCCGCGGCCATCAGCAGTTCGACCTGCGCATGCGGCACCCGGCCCAGCAGGTGGACGCGCCCCGCCAGCCGCGGGTCGCGCAGGCGCTCGCGCACGGCCGACAGCAACGGGGCCTCGCCGAAGCACATCCAGAGCTGCAGGCCCGGCAGTCGCTCGGCGGCCCGCGCGACGCCGTCCAGCACGGTCAGCGGGTCCTTGTTGGCGGCCAGGTGACCGACCCACAGCAGGGCCGGCGCCCCCGCCACCCCGGTGAGGCGCCGCGCGGCGTCGTGCACCCGCGGCTGGAAGTCGCTGCTGGCCTCGGGCACTTCGTACAGGCCGGTATGCCGCGCAACGAGTCGCCGGCGCACGAAGGGCCGGGCCTGGGCCGCGGCGTGGAAGATCAGGCCGCGGGCCGGCGCCAGGCCGCGCCGCCAGCGCCACCAGTGCCAGGGCCGCGAGGGCGCGCGGGCCGCGTGATCCTGCAGCAGCAACGGCCGCCCCGGCAGCAGGGCGGCGAGCTGCCGCGCCTCGTCAAAGAACCCCAGGCCATGCAGGTGCAGCACATCCGGGCGCAGCGCCCGCACCCGCTCGATCAGCGACGGCGTCGGCCGGCCGTCCGGCCCCAGCAGGAGCAGGCCGTGGTAGGCCACACCCTCTCGCTGCAAGGCCTCCTGCCGCAGGCTCGCCTGCAGCACGCTGACCTCGGCCCCGGCCTCGGCGGCACCCCGGGCGCAGTGGCGCAGCGTCCACCAGGCGTCGAGCAGGGCATCGAGCGACCGGCCCTCGGGGTCGATGAAGGGGTTGATCTGCAGCACCTTCATGCGCCGGCTCCCGCGTCAAAGCGCATGCTGCTGCGGGTCCCACAAGCGCACCGTGCGCGCCAGCCAGCGCAGCTCGTGCGGCCGGTCATAGCGGCCGAGCCGGTAGCGCCAGGCCGACGCCGCGCGCAAGGCGGCCTTCTGCCAGGCGGGGGCGCGGATGTCGGTCATCGTCGGGAAGCGGCAGCCCAGCACGGTGCGGAAGTCGCGGATGCGCGCCCGCAGCGCGGGGCTCAGCCACGGTGCGTCCTTGTGGCACCAGTAGTCCACCCAGGCGGGCTCGGCCCAGCCGTCGGCGGTGTCGGGGAAGCGGAACCCCGCCGGCAGGGCCGGATCCCGCGGCGTCCAGCGCCCCTCGCCCAGCCGGCGCGGGGGCAGCGGCGTGTGGATGTGCAGCATGATTTCGGCGCCCGGGTGCAGGCGCTTGACCTCGCGGATGAAGGCGAAGGTCTTCTCCGTCTCGCCCGCCGGGTCCTGCGGGGAGCCGAGCATGAAGGACAACTCCGGCACGACACCGTTGGCGCGGCAGACCTCCACGGCCGCGAGCGTCTGGTCGGCCCGGGTGCCCTTGCGCATGTCGCGCAGCAGGCCGTCGTTGGGCGACTCGGCGCCGATGTAGGCCATGCGCAGCCGGCTGCGGCGCACCAGTGCCCATGAGTCGGCGGACAGACCCAGCAGCGCGTCGGCGCGGGCATAGCACCACCACGGCATCTGCTGCTCGGCGAGCACCGCCAGCAGCGGCTGCATGTCCACCTCGCGGTCGAAGAAGTTGTGGTCGTAGAACTGCACCGAATCCGCCCCGAAGCGGGTGCGCAGCAGCTGCAGGTCGCGCGACAGCCGCTCGGCCTCGGGCAGCGCCGTCTTGCCGCGGAACATCGCCGCGACGCCGCAGAAGCTGCAGCGGTAGCGGCAACCGAGCGCGGCCTGGTAGCCGGTCGTGCGCCGGCCCAGGTAGGTGGGGCCCAGGTAGCGCTCGGGCGCGGCCAGTGCGTCCACGGCGAGGTCGAGCTGCAGCGGTGCGGTCGAGAAGGGTCGATCGGGGTTGTGCACGACCTGCCCGCCGCGGCGCCAGGACAGCCCGGTCACGTCCGCCAGCACCCGGTCGCCGGACAGCGCTTCGAGCAGCTCCACGAACCCCTGCTCGCCTTGACCGCGCAGCGCGAAATCCACGGCCTCGCAGGCCAGCGCGGCATCGGCGCACAGCGTCGGGAAGTAGCCGCCCCAGATGATCGGCAGCGCCGGCGCCACGGCCCGGATCGCCCGCGACACGGCCAGGGCGGCCACCAGCTGCGGCCCGCCCATCACCGACAGACCCACCGCCGCGTAGCCGCCATCGCGCACCGCGGCTGCGGCCGTCTCGGGCAGCTGGCGGTCGAGGTTGCCATCGAGGATGCGGGTCGGCCGGCGCCCCTTCAGCGCGGCCGCCAACTGCATCACCGCCAGCGGGAAACGCGCATTCGACGTGATGCGCGGATTGATCAGCAGCACCGGCTTCATGACGCCGCCTCCGCGACGCCGGGTGCCCGCCGCGACGCCTGACACGGGGCCTGGCGCGCCGCACGACGGGCCGCTTCCACGCCGGGCTCGGCCAGGTCGGCCACCAAGTGCGGCGCGAGCGCCTTGGGACGGCCATCGACCGTCACCGGCACCAGGCCCAGAGGCTCACCCAGGTCGGCATCGGCATAGAGCACGCGGCCGCCGACCATCACCAGCCGCAGGTCGGCCCGCCGGGCTTGCGACAAGGGCAGGCCCGGGGGCAGCGCGACCAGGTCGGCCCGCAAGCCCGGCGCCAGGCGACCGCGGTCGTGCAGGCCCAGGGCTGTGGCGGCCTGGGAGGTGACCCAGTCGATCAGCCGCTCGTCGGGCCAGCCGGTCAGGTGGGCCGCGAGGCCCAGTTCGGCCAGCAGGTCGCGGCTGCCGGAAATGCGCGAGTCGCTGCCGAGCAGCAGACGCCGTTCGCCCGCCAGACAGGTCGGGTCCAGCGTGCGGCCGAACAGGTGCAGGTTGGAGCGCGGGCACCACACCAGCGTCGCCCCCGCCGTGGCCAGCCGGCGCTGCTGCGCGAGGCTGAGGCCGAGGCCATGGACCAGCACGGTGCCAGGGCCGACCACGCCCAAGGCTTCCAGCCGGTCGAACTCACCGGCAGCCTCGTCGTCCACGCCCTCGGCGGCATGGATGATCCACAGGCTGCCCGCCGGCGTGGCGGCACGCGAAGCCTGCACGGCCGCGTCGCCCGTCAGCACCAGCGAATGCGCCCAGCCCGCGGGTGCCGGCACGTCGACCGGAAAGTCGGCGTCATCCAGCACGGCCTCGCGGGCGTCGTGGTGCAGCACGGTCGTCGCCCCGCTGAGCAGGTTCTTCAGGCCGCCGGTCAGCAGGCGCTGCGACCGGCCTTGCGCCCGGTGGGCGAGCAGTACCGGGTCGGTGGCCACGCGCGGGGTCACGTCCGCGATCCAGTCCCGGGCGTTGCGGTAGACCTCGCGGTAGCGCAGACGCGGCAGCTCGCCGTTCAGGTGCAGGTGATCGTGTGCATTGATGAGCCCGGGCAGCAGGCGGGCCCCGCCGAGGTCGATGCGGCGACCGCCGCCGGGTTCAGCGAGGCGCCCCTGGTGAATGCCGACGGCCAGCGGCTGCCCGCGGGCATCGGTGGCGTGATGCAGTTCGAACTTCACGGCTTGCCCCAGCGCAGCGCCAGCACGACCCGCAGGCCCTGCTGATCGGCCCGACCCGGCGCCTGCAGCTCGTGGCCGAGGCGCACCTCGCGCTGGTCCTGCAGCACGAGACCGGCCTGGGCGCCGGCTCGGTGGTGCGCCTCCACCTCGTGCCGCACGTGCACGAGTTCGTGGCGCAGGCCGGTGGCATCGGTGAAGCTGCGCGTCATGCCGGCGCGCGCGGCGTCGGGGTGGAAGTCGGAATAGACCAGCACGCCGCCCGGCGCCAGCACACGCGCCGCCTCGGCCATCCAGGCGGCCAGCCGCGGCGCATGGCCGACGGCCAGGCCGCAGACGATGAGGTCGAATCTGCCGGCCGCGAACGGCAGCCGCTGCATGTCGGCCCGCACCCGGTGAGCCAGCGGTGCCCGGGCCAGCATGCCGGCCGAGCGATCACAGCCGATCACGCCAGCTGCGCCGGCCTGCGCCATCAGCACACCGTAGCGGCCGCTGCCGCAGGCGAGATCGAGACCACGTCGCCCCCTGACCTCAGGCCAGAGGGCAAGCACGGCGGCCTGCTCAGCTGCCATCAGCGGGTTGTGCGGCAGCGGCGGGTAGGACGAGGCCCACAGGTCGTAGGCCGCCTCGTTGGCGCAGTTCATGACGCGAACCATTTCGCGCAGACGCAGCGCGCACATTCCGCATGCCGGCCGGCATCGATGTCGGCCCGCAGGCGCCGCGCTGCAGGGGCGTTGAGCGCAGCGGGCAGGCCAGCCTCGTCCAGGCGTGTCGGGCCGGCGATGAAGAAGCAGGGGCGCACCGCCCCGCTGGCCTCGATGACGGCGGAGTGCGTCGGCGCGTTGCAGCGCACGGGCGGCAGCGCGCCCAGGCCGAGTCGCGCGCGGCAGTGGGCCTCGATGCGGCGCAGCTTGGGCAGGGTCTCCGCGATGAACCCGCTGGCGATGTCATCCACATGCTCACGCGCCAGGGTATCCAGACTGCGACCGAGTGCCGGCAGGTCCTCCTGCCGCAAGGCCACGTCGTCGGCCGGCGCACCGTGGCGACCGAAAGCCGCGTCGTTCGCGACATCGGCGGCCAGGAACGAGATGCCCGCCACCCCCAGCGTGCGCGCGAGCACGACCAAGGCCGGCAGCTCGCCCGCGTTGCCGCGCTGAACCGTGACCCGCAGCGTCACGTGCAGGCCGGCGCGCACCGCCGCACGGATGCCGGCGCACACGACCTCGAACGCGTCGAGCCCACGGATGCGCGCATAGCTCGCGGCCGTGGCGCCGTCCAGCGAGACCGTCACCTGCTCGAAGTGGCGGGCCACCGCCTCGGCCTGCTTCGCCAGCGCCAGGCCGGCGGTCAGCAGCCACAGGCGCAAGCCCTGGCGCCGCAGGCGTTCGGCGATGACGGCCCACTGCGGATGCAGCAGCGGCTCGCCGCCGGACACGAGCACCGTCTGCGTGCCCAGCTCAGCCAGCCCGGGCAGCAGGCGCTCGACCGTGGCCAGGTCCAGGTCCTGCGTGCCGTGGCGCCAGTAGTCGCAGCTCACGCAGCGCGAGTTGCATCGCTCGGTGAGGTAGAGCGTGACCAGCGGCAGCCGTGTGATCGGTGCCGCCAGTGCCGCCCCGGGCGGCGCCACGATGACGCTAGTACAGGGCATGCAGCTCGACGAAGGTCTGGCGGCGGTTGTCCACCGGGTTCTGCGGGATGCCGCCGAACTTGCGCGAGCCGGCCCGCAGCTGCACGAAGGCGATCGGCGTGTACTCGTAGACGAGGCTGTGGCGAACCTTGTTGTCGTGGGCGACGCGGCGGTCCGGGTCCAGGTATTCGGTCGTGAGCTTGAGGTTGTGGCCGGTCTGCACGAGCCAGTTGGCCTCCAGCAGGGTGGCCACCTGCCGGCGCTTGCCCTGCGCGTAGCCCGCATCGCTGACGACGTCGATCTCGGCCAGCCAGGCCAGCGGTCCGGTCGTGGTGCCGGCGAACAGGCCCCAGGCCTGGCGGTCGCCCGCGGTGGATTTCACCTGCGCCGCGGCAGCGCCCAGGCGCCCCCAGGGCTGCAGCCACATCGCCTGCGCCGTCGTCTGGTGGCCGGTCACGGGGCCCTTGTTGCCCGGCCCGTTGCTGCGCACGAGCTGGATCGACCACGCGTCGCTTTCGTGCCCCAGCTCCAGGCCCTTGTCCGGCACCGTCATGCTGATGCCGCTGAGCTGGCGCACGAAGGCCAGGTTGTCCTGCAGCCGCCAGCCGAAGGGCAGGTAGAACTGCCCGGCCTTGGCGTACCAGCCCAGGCCGGGTGTGGACAGGCGCACATAGGCTTCCTGGCGCTCGGACTTGCCCGGTGCAACCTGCTCGTCGAGGTAGACGCCGAGGTAGTCCTTGACGAGTTGCACATCGGCATAAAGCCGCGTCTGCTCGGTGCCGCCGACACGGCGCGTGGGCTGACCGGGGACCGACGTGCGCGTCGTGGCCGTGCGCAGGTCACCGCCCAGGCGCAAGCGATCGTCGAGCAGCGAGCCGTTCCAGCCCTGCAGGGCGTCGGGCAGGGCGTTGGACGGGATGACGTTCTGCGCGAAGCTGTTGCCCACCGCATTGCGCAGGCCGCCACCGGTCGGGTTGACGTGGCAGGCCGAACACTTCAGGCCTGCACGGATGGCGAGGTAGGGCTCGGCATGGGCGGCCGACAGCATCAGGCCCAGGGCCAAGGCCAGCAGCCCGCGGACGGCCTTCATGGGCGGGCTCCGTTGTCGATCCACTGCCGGATGAGGGCGATGGTCTGGGCATCGAGGTACGGGCCGCCCAGCGGCATGCGCGCGCCCACCGCCTGGTGGCCTTCGAGCTTCTGCACGAGGTAGCTGTTGGCCGCGTCACCCGGCGCCACCCGCTTGAGCGAACCGACCTCGATGCTCCCCGCGCCCACGAGCAGCGCGTAGCTGTTGGCGGCGTCGAGCCGCAGGCCGCGCGGCGCCGCGGCGCCGGCGTGACAGGCCGTGCAGATCGGCGTGAAGACATGCGACTGGATCGAGCGGAAGCTGGCCGTCATCGGGCCGCCCGGGTCATCGCCTTCGCTGAGCGGTCGGCCGTTGGCATCGAGCCCCTCGCCGCTGCCACCGCCACAGGCGACCAGTGCCAACACCGTCGCGCCGAGCGCGCTCCACAGCCATCCAGTCCTCGTCATCGTCGACCTTTCGCGGGTACTCACGGGTCGTGAGTGCCCGCCGCAAGCCGGCGGGTTCAAGGCGAACTCAGAACGCGGTCGTCACATTGAGCACCGCGGTGCGGCGGCGCGTCGGGTCGGTCCAGGTGTAGGGGCCGCCGGCACTCGCCGCCACCCAGGCCAGCTGCAATTCGCTGCTGCTGCCGAGCTGCCAGGACAGTCCGGCACGGACGTCGGCGCGCGATGCCCGCCGGCCCGGGTCGTAGAAGCTCACATTGCCGCCCCAGCCCCGGATCAGACCCAGATGCCCGACCGCCGCCAGGCCCGGCCCCAGCGGCCAGCGGCCATCGAGCTCGGCGTAGAGGCTGCGCTGGCCGATGCCGTAGAAGTCCGGCGACGCGTACAGGCGAAGCGTCCAGCCCGACCCGATGAGGCCCACGTAGGCCTCCTGGTAGTCGTAGCGGGCGACGTTCTCGTACAGGCGTGCAATGACGCCGCCTTCAAGGTTGAGCTCGGTGGTCAAGCTCGTGACGCGGCCCGCATAGAGCTGCAGCGTGCCACCCTGCTGCTGCATGAAGCGCGCATGGCCAAGCTGGCCGCCGGCATACCAGCCGCCCGCACCGTCCCAGGCCAGGCCCACCTGGGCGCTGGGTCGGTTCGCGCTGTAGGACATGCCCCGCTCGCGCGCATCGCTCTGCACGGACAGCGTGCCCCCGACGTCCGCATGGGCGATCGCCACACCGGCCAGCGGCGTGGCGATCAGCAGGGTCAGGCAGGCCAGGTGCGCGGGGGCAGACATCAGGGAGAAGTCTGCCCCATGGCGGCACAGTCCGGCGGTCGGCCAGCGACGTGGCGGGCGAGCGTGGCGCAACTGTCGATGCGGCCCTGCGCAGCCGTCACCAGCGCCGCCGGCGGGGCCGGCGTGCCGCGGCTGCCGTCGAGTTCGCGCACCAGCGCCAGCAGCCCCGCCGCGTGGGCTGCCGAGAAGGACGAGCCCGACACCAGCGCATAGCCGCCACCGACAGCCGTGCTCGGCACGTCGCGCCCCGGCGCCATCACGGCGCCGTCGGGCAGGGGCGGCGCCGTGCCGACGACCAACACGCCGCGATGGTTGGCCGGGAAGGGCCCCCCCCGGCCGGGCAGGGCGGTGACGACCGTCGCGCCGCGCGCCTGGGCCTGGTCCAGCAGCAGGCCGAGCAGCCGATCGTCCGGCCCGCCGAGGCTCAGGTTGATGATGTGCGCGCCCTGCTGAATGGCGGCGTACAGCGCCTTGGCCAGGCCCAGGCTGGTGCACAGGGTCTGCTCCCGCGCCTGCCAGCAGGCCCGCAGCGCCAGCAGCCGCGCCTGCGGCGCCACGCCGGCGATGCCCAGGCCGTTGTCGGCGCGCGCCGCGATGATGCCGGCCACCGCCGTGCCATGCGACTCGGCCGGTGGTGCGCGGTCATCGACGAAGTTCTCGTTGACGACGACCTGCCCCGCCAGATCCGGGTGAGCGGTCTCTACGCCGCTGTCCACCACGGCGACGCGCACGCCGCGGCCGGTAGCGAGCTTGTGCAGCTCTGCCAGGTGCCACTGCTGCGCCGCCGGCTGTGCGGCGAAGAGCGGGTCCGGCGTGCTGGACTGGGCGTGGTACAGGCCCACCGGCTGCGCCCAGGCGACGCGGCGGTCCTCCGACACGGCCCGGGCCACGTCGGCCGCGCTGCGGCTGTCGTGCTCGGGCAGGCGCATGACGAAGCAGTCGACCCCCGCCAGCGGCATCGCCCACTGGCTGCGCAGATCGAGCCGGAAGGCCTTGGCCAGCGACGCCGCCACCTGCTGGCGCGCCTGGCGGCCCACGCCCTCGCCATAGGTGCCGGCATAGCTGCCGTCGGGCCGGTAGTGGGCCTTGGGCAGCTGGAGCATGACGAGCACCTGGCGCTCGGCATCCTCGGCCTGCGCGACGGCCGGGCCGGCCCAGCAGGCCAGCAGCCACGCGATCAGGCACAGCAGCGATTTCATCGCGACGGCCCCGGCTGCAACGGCTCGGCCACGGCCACGATGGGCGCGCTGCGCAGCGCCGCCAGCCCGCGGGCGTCGACCCGCAGCAGCCACGCACCGGTCTCGGTGGGGCCGGCCACGACCGAGGCCTGCTCGGCCTGCAGCAGCTCGCGCACGGCCTGCTCGCTGGTGCCGGGCTTGAACATCACCAGCGCATCGGCCACCACCGGTGCACTGCCCGCCGCGGACAGGCCCTGGTAGGCCGGCTCGGCGGTGCGCGTGGTCAGCAGCACGCCCAGCAGCACCGCCACGGCAGCCCCCTGCAGCCCCAGGGCCCAGGGCATCCAGCGCGGCAGGTTGCGGGGCGGGGCGGCAGGGGCCATGAGGGCGTGCATGCGGGCCAGGCCGGCTTCCACGTCACCCACCGGCGCCGGGGCGCCGGCCACGTTCAGCAAGGTCTGCATCGGTGGCTCGGCGGCCAGTTCCTGGCGGCACGCAGCGCAGTGCAGCAGGTGCTGCTGCACCTGGGCACGCTCGGCCTCGTCGAGCTGCCCGCGGGCGTACCAGGGCAGCAGCGCCTGCACGGCGGCATGCTCGTCATGGTCCATCGGAATCACCACACTCATCACAGGTCTCCATGATGACCGGCCAGGTCATCGAGCAGCTGGCGCAGGCGCCGGCGTGCGTAGAACATCCGCGTCTTGACCGTCTCGGCCGGGCAGCCCACCACCTCGGCGATCTCGGCGTACGCCATGTCGTGGAAGTAGCACAGCTCCACGACGGCCCGGTGCTCGGGCGACAGGTCGGCCATGGCGCGGCGCAGCCGATGCCGGATCTGCGCCACGCCCAGGCGCTGCTCCGGGCCCGGCGCCAGGTCCACGGCCTCCTCGGTCTCGTCGGCGTCCACCGGCAGGTCTTGCCGGCTCAGCGCCTTCAAGGCCTTGCGGTAGGCGATGCCGAAGATCCAGGTCGACAGCTTGCTGCGGCCATCGAAACTGTCCGCCCGCTGCCAGACGACCAGCAGCGTGTCGTTCAGCACCTCTTCCAGCAGGTCGTGCTGCCGCAGCATGGGCACCAGGAAGCGCGACAGCCGCGGGTGGTAGAGGCGGTACAGGGTGTCGAAATCGGCCCGGCGGCCCCGGCGGATGCCGTCCAGCAGCGTCAGCTCCAGCGCGTCGCCGGCCGGCCCGCGAGCGGGGTCCTGCGCCTCGGAGCGCGCGGGTCTGACGGTGAGCCACTTCAACATAGGGGTCCTTGGTTGCGCGTGTGTACCCGCTCACCGCCGGAAGGTTCAAACGGATCGTAGCGAGGGGCGCTATCGTTGCGACCATGACTTCTGCCGGCGTCCTGCCCCTGACCGCCCCGTCGCCGGACGAGGTGGGCCGCCCGCCGGGCGACGACACCCCGCCCCGCCTGGAATCTGCCGCGCCCCGGGAATGGCGGGTCAGCGGCGACTGGACCGTGCTCGGCCTGCGCGAGCACTACGAGGCCTTCCAGCGGCGCCTGGCCGACGCCATGGCCGCCGAGCCCGACGCCCTGTGGGATCTGCGCGGCCTGACCCGCCTGGACACCGCCGGCGCCCTGGTGCTGTGGCGCGGCTGGGGCCAGAAGACGCCCGGCCGGCTGCTCTGGCTGCCCGAACACGTCACGCTGTTTGCCCAGTTCCTGCAGCCGCCAGCCCTGCCCCGGCGCAAGCCGGCGCTCGGCCCGGGGCTGGCCCGCGCCGGCCAGCGGCTGCTGGCATTCGTGCAGCACGGCGTCGACCTGGTCGCCCTGGTGGGGCGGCTGCTGCTCGACCTGGGCCGCATGCTGCGCCACCCCGGGCTGATCGGCTGGCGGGAGATCTCGGCCAACATCTACCGCACCGGCGCCCAGGCCCTGCCGATCACGGCCCTGGTGGGGTTTCTGGTGGGGCTGACGCTGTCCTACCTGATTTCCAAGCAGCTCAAGACCTACGGCGCGGACATCTTCGTCATCAACATCCTGGGTCTCGCGGTGCTGCGCGAGCTCGGGCCGCTGCTGGCGGCCATCATCGTGGCCGGCCGCTCAGGGTCGGCCATGACGGCCCAGATCGGCGTCATGCGGGTCACGCAGGAGCTGGACGCCCTGTCCGTCATGGGCATCTCGCACACCGTGCGGCTGGTCGCGCCGAAGGTGCTGGCCCTGGCGGTGTCGCTGCCGCTGGTGGCGCTCTGGACGAGCGCGCTCATGCTGGTGGGCGGCATGGTCGCCGCGCGGGCGCAGCTCGGTCTGGACCCGGTGCAGTTCCTGCACACCCTGCCCCGCGTCATCGAGCCGGCCAACCTGTGGCTGGGCTGGGCCAAGTCGATGATCTTCGGCGGCCTGATCGCCTTGCTGGCCTCGCATTTCGGGCTGCGCGTGAAGCCCAACACCGAGAGCCTGGGCCAGAGCGTCACGCAGTCGGTGGTGACGGGGATCACGCTGGTCATCGTCGTGGACGCGGTGTTCGCCGTGCTGTTCTCCAACGTGGGCATCTGAATGGACGCCGTCATCGAAGTCGACAACGTGACCACCGCCTACGCGGGCCACGTCATCCACCGCCACCTCAACCTCACCGTGCACCGCGGCGAGGTGATGGCGCTCATCGGCGGCTCCGGCTCGGGCAAGACCACCCTGCTGCGACTGCTGCTCGGGCTGGAAGTGCCGCAGGCCGGCACGGTGAAGATCTTCGGCCACCCGCTGGGCCGCTGCGCCGAGCGCGACCTGGAGCGGGTGCGCTACCGCTGGGGTGTGCTGTTCCAGAGCGGCGCGCTGTTCTCGGCGCTGAGCGTGTTCGACAACATCGCCCTGCCGCTGCGCGAGCTGGGCAGCGTGCCGCCGGACGTGATCAAGCCGCTGGTGATGCTCAAGCTCGCGCAGGTCGGGCTGAAGCCGGACGACGCCCTGAAGCGCCCGGCCGAGCTCTCGGGCGGCATGGTCAAGCGTGTGTCGCTGGCCCGCGCCCTGATCCTGGATCCGCAGCTGCTGTTCCTGGACGAACCCACGGCCGGCCTCGACCCCGACAGCAGCAAGCAGTTCGTCAAGCTGCTGCGCCGGCTGCGCCAGGAGCTGGACCTGACGGTGGTCATGGTCACGCACGACGTGGACACGCTCTTCGCCGTGGTCGACCGGGTGGCGGTGCTGGCCGACCAACACATCGTCGCCTGCGGCCCGCTGGCCGAGGTGGCCCGCCTGCCGCATCCCTTCGTGCGCAACTTCTTCCTCGGCCATGTGGAGCGCTGCGCCGAGGAGGACCTGCGCCGCTTCCGGCTCAGCCTGGACGACACCTCCGATGACGGCGGCGTACCCGCCGTGCTGCGCGGCGAAGAAGCCGCTCATTGACCTCGAGATCCATGGAAAACAAAGCCCACGCCCTTGCCGCCGGTCTCTTCCTGCTGCTGCTCGGCCTGGCCCTGGCCGCCACCGTCGCGTGGTTCCAGGGCGACCGGACCGAGCGTGTCCACTACACGGTCGTCGCGCGCAGCGGCGTACCCGGCCTCAACCTGAAGGCGCCGGTGAAGCTGCGCGGCGTGGAGGTGGGCTACGTGGAGAGCATCGCCTTCGACCCGCAGGACCCGCGGCAGATCCTCGTGGAGATCGCCGTGGACACCGCTGCGCCGGTGTCGGCCGGCACGTATGCGCAGCTGGGCCTGCAGGGCGTCACCGGCTTGTCCTTCGTTAGCCTGGAGGAGGCCGATGCCCAGGCGCCGCTGAGGCGCGCCGCGCCAGGCGCCCGCCTTGCGCTGCAGCCGACGCTGCTGGACCGGCTGGCCGAAAGCGGGCCGGGGCTCGTGGCGGGCTTCGCCGAAACCGCTGCGCGTCTGAATGCGCTGCTCAGCGACGAGAACCGCGCACAGCTCGGCCGCACCATCGCCGAGCTGCAAGGCGCCGCGCAGGACACCCGCCACCTGATGACGGCCCTGCAGCCCGGCGCCCGCGCGCTGCCGCCGCTGCTGAAGGATGCCGACGCCGCCACGCAGCGGGCCGACGCCGCCCTGCGCCGCATCGAGGCCCTGGCCGCCGACGGCCAGCAGCTCGCGCAGGCGCTCAAGGAGCGCGCAGCGGTGCTCGATCGCCTGGACGCCGCCGCAGCCCAGGTGCAGGCCACGAGCCGCAACCTGGAGATCGCGCTGGTCGGCGACACGCCGCCCCGCACGCGCCCGCTGCTGGTCGACATCGGCGCGGCCAGCCGCAGCGTGGAACGCGCGGCGACCGACCTCGGCGAGCAACCGCAGAGCCTGCTGTTCGGCCGCAGCGGGCGCCCGCCCGGCCCCGGCGAGCCCGGGTTCGCGCAGCGCTTGAAGGGAGAGGCGCCATGAAGCGCGCCGCCGCCCTGCTGACGCTGGCCCTGCTGGCCGGCTGCGCCGTGACGCCCGCCGTGCCGCCACGCACGGTCTACGACCTGGGGCCGGCTGCCGCGGCGCCTCAGTCTGCCGGGCCGATGGCCTGGCGCATCGCCGACGTCACGGCCTCGCCCTCCGCCGCGGGCGAGGGCATCGCCTACCGGCTGGCCTTCCAGCAGGCCCAGCGCCTGGAGCACTACCGCGACAGTCTGTGGGCTGCGACACCGGCCGAACTGCTGACCCAGCGCCTGCGGGAACAGCTCGCCGCACCTGCCAGCTGCGCCGGCCGTCCGCCCGCCTTGCTGACGGTCCACCTGGACGCGTTCGAGCAGGTGTTCAGCAGCCCGACCCAAAGCCAGGCGGTGCTGCGGCTGCATGCGGCGATGTGGCCGGCCGCGGCCGGTGCCACCGCGCCGCAACAGCACTGGCGGCTGGAGCGGCCCGCTCCCACGCCGGATGCCGCCGGTGCCGTGCGCGCGCTGTCGCAGGCGGTTGACGACTGGCTGCCGCAGCTCGCAGCCTGGGCAGCTGCCACCGCCTGCCGCTGACACGCCGTGCCCTCAGGCTCGCGCGGCCGAGGTGCGCGCGGGCGCTGGGCTCGGGCGCACGAAGGGCAGCACGGCCAGCCCGACCAGGCCCACCAGCGCGTCAAGGCCCAGCGTCGCGGCGTAGCCCCAGCGCTCGACCGCATGGCCCTGCCAGACGAGGCTGTAGGTGATGGAGAGGTTGGTCAGCGCCATGTAGGCCGCGAATTGCGTCGCCGCCACGGCCGGCTGCGTGATGCCGATGAACACCGCCACCCGGGCGCCGTAGATGAAGCCGAACAGCAGCTGGTAGGCCAGCACCGCGGCCATGAAGGCCGTGACCAGATCGGCCGGGGCGGCCTGCCCGGGTGCCCAGGCGTGCCGCTGCAGCGCGAGCATCAGCCCCAGTCCCGGCAGGCTGAGCAGCGCCATGTACACGCCCAGCGCGCGGCGCAGCGGCAGGCGGTCCGACAGCCAGCCGCCGACGATGCAGGTGACCGCCGTGGCCGCCTGCGAGGCCGTGGCCAGCCCACCGATCTGCTCGTTGCTCAGGCCCAGGTCCACAGCCAGGTTGGACTGCAGACCGCGGGCCAGGGCCATCGCGGAAATCGGCAGCACGGCCAACAACAACCCGGCAAACGCCAGGCGCGAACCCAGCAGGGCCTGCAGCGCCTCGCGCACGAAGCCGCGCACCTCGCCGGCCACCGCGCGCAGATCCGGCGACCGACGCACGGGCGCCACGCCGTCGTCCTCCCGCATCGGCACGACGACGCCGGCCATCACGGCCCCGATGAGGACCACGATCGCCAGGATCGCGCCCGCCAGGCCGATCTGCCCCACCAGCAGCAGCGCACCGCCGCCACCCAGCAGCACGCCGAGGGACTGCCCACCGAACATCATGCCGCTGGCAAAGGCGCGCTCGTCCTCGTGCAGCGTCGTGACGGCCAGCGCATCGACGGCCACGTCCTGCACCGCACCGAACAGGTTGTGCACGAACAGCAGCGCGGTGAAGACGCTGAGCTGGGTGGCCAGGTTGAGCTGCGCGAGGGGCAGCAGCGTCAGCACCATCATCGACTGCGCGGCCAGGATCCAGCCGCGGCGCGGCCCGAAGCGGCGCGAGGCGATCAGGTCCACGAAGGGACCGTAGACCCATTTGAAGGCCCAGGGCAGCAGCACCAACGCCAGGAAGCCGCCGATCTCGGCCGCCCCCAGCCCCTGACGGCGCAACTGGGTGGCGAGCGTCACCGTGGCAAAGCCGATCGGCAGGCCCTCGGTCAGGTACATCAGGAAGAAAGCCGCGATCCGGCCCCGGCGGGTGGCCAGCAGGTTCGGCAGTTGCATCGCCCCTCGTCCCCTCTTGCGTCCAGCGCAGTCCGGCGATTCTGGGAGGGGCGGCCCGGCAGGCGGCCCCGAGGTTCCACCAGCGCGGCGGCTTGGCGGGGTAAACCATGTGAAGCCAATGAACCGGCTGCGCTATCTTATTTGAACCGCTGTTTCATTTTCAGAATCCGTGAACTTTCCTGCTGGGGCCGCACACCGGCCCGTGTCGATCGCCGCCCTGGGCGAATGCATGCTGGAGCTGCAAGGCGAGGCCTTCGGGCAGCTGCGTCAGAGTTTTGGCGGTGACACGCTGAACACCGCCGTCTATCTCGCCCGCTGTGGCGGCCGCCGCCTGCGGGTGCACTACGCCACCGCGCTCGGTGACGACAGCCTCAGCAGCGGCTTGCTCGCGCGCTGGGCCGACGAGCAGGTCCAGACCGGCCTCGTGCAGCGGCTGCCCGGGCGCCTGCCGGGGCTGTACCTGATCGAGCTGGACGCCGGCGGCGAGCGGCGCTTTCACTACTGGCGCGGGCAGGCGGCCGCGAGGTCTTACTTCGAGACGGCGAGCACGGCGCTGGAGGAGCAGGCCGACGCCCTGGATGCGCTGTATCTCTCCGGCATCAGCCTGGCCATCCTGCCGCCGTCGGGCCGCGAGCGCGTGCTGGCCCTGATGACGCGACTGCGCGCCGCCGGCAAGGTGGTCGCCTTCGACAACAACTACCGCCCGCGGCTGTGGGAGTCGGTGGCCGATGCCCGCTACTGGTACAGCCGCGCCTTCGGGGCCGCGACGATCGCCCTGGTCACCGCGGACGACCACCAGGCCCTGCACGGCCTGGCCAGCCTGGAATCCGCCGTCAGTGCCGCGCAGTCGCTCGCGGTGGACGAGATCGCCATCAAGCGCGGCGCGCTGCCCACGCTGATCGGCAGCGGCCAGGCGTGGCAGGAGATCGCCACCGCGCCGGTGGCCCGCGTGGTGGACACGACGGCCGCCGGCGACTCCTTCGCCGCCGGCTACCTGTGCCGGCGCCTGATGGGCGAACCTGCGGCACAGGCCGCCGCGTTCGGCAACCGGCTGGCGGCCCGTGTCATCCAGCACCCCGGCGCGCTGATCCCGCGCGAGGCGATGCTCGACCTGCTCGCGTAAGCGGTGCAGCGCAGCTTCCTAGGCTCGACGCCGGGCCAGCGCCTGCTGCCATTCGGGCGACTGACGCGCACGCTGCAGGCCCTGGTTCAGCCGGTCGAGCAAGGCGGGCCGTTGCGCGAGGGCCTGGAGCGCCACCAGCAAATGCACCGGGCTCGTGGCCAGTTCCAGGGCCACACGGATCGGCGGCCCCGGATCCTTGGATGCGCGGTACTGCATCGAGACCGGGTCCTCGATGACGTAGTCGACCCGCCCCTGTCGCAGCGCTTGCAGCGTCAGGTCATTGGCATGCAGGGATTGCAGGACCGACAGCAGCTCGTGGGCCTGCAGTTCGCGGCGCACGCTTTCCGGAAAGACCGCACCGCGGATCATGCCGATGCGCACGCCTCGCCCCTTGAGCTCGGCCAGGCGGCTCACTGGCGGCGCCCCGTCCACCAGGCTCATCAGGGCCACGCGCTCCTGGCGGTAGGCCTGGCTGAACCGCCCGATGGCCTCGCGCTCGGGCGCCGGCGTGGCCGAGCAGATGATGTCCAGCTCGCCATGGGTCATGTCGGCCAACTGCCGGGCCCACGGGCGGCGCAGCCAGCGCAGCCGCTCACCGGCCTGGTGGGCGATCAGCTCCAGCAGCTCCACATCCAGCCCCTCCGGCCCCCGCGGGCCTTTGATCTGGAAGGGCGGGTAGTCACCCCAGCCGACGCGCAAGGGCGCCGCATCGTCCGCCCCGGCAGCCCAACCGGGCCAGGCCGTGGGCAGCCAAAGGCAGGCAACTCGGCGACGCAAGGTCATGAGGGCGCAGGCGGGTGGACGGACATCATGCGCTCGAGCGAGCGGCTGTCGGGGACTCTGTCACAGGCACAGACGCTTGCCAGTCGGGTCGGACCATGACGCGGCGGCGAAGCCTTCTGCAGTCTTTCGCACTCGGTGCCGGGCCATTCATGTGGGCCGCCGCCCACGCCGACGGCCTGGACGAGACGCTGGCCGGACTGCAACGCCTCTGGCGCGCCCGCCAGGCCTGGCGCCCCGCCGGGGCCTGGCGGGCGCCCGCCCTGGCGACAGCCCGCGCGCTGATGCTGCGCCCGGGCGATGACGGCAGCGGCTTCGCCACCGAGGTGCTGACCGAACAGGATCGTGGCTCCCACGTCGTGCAGCACTTGACGCTGCGCGGCGCGCTGGGCGACCGCGTGCCCGCCCTCTTCCTGCGCCCCCGCGGCCCTGGGCCCCACCCGGCGGTCCTGGCCCTGCACGACCATGGCGCGCGCTTCGACATCGGCAAGGACAAGCTCATTCGGCCGCTGCAGCCCAGCCCCGTGGCGGACGCCTGGGTGCAGCGCTGGTACGGCGGCGGCTTCGTGGGCGAAGCGCTGGTGGAGGCGGGCTTCGCCGTGCTGGCCATCGACGCCCTCGGCTGGGGCGACCGCAGCCGAGCCGGTTTCGCCCGGGACGACCAGCAGGCACTGGCCAGCCACCTGATGCAGCTCGGCCACAGCTGGGCGGGCGTGATCGCGAGCGACGACCTGCGCAGCCATCGATGGCTGCGCGAGCAGCCGGGCATCGATGCCGCGCGGGTGGCCACCCTCGGCTTCTCGATGGGCGCCTTGCGCGCCTGGCAGCTGGCGGCCGTCTGCAGCGAAGTGCCGGCCTGCGTGGCTGCCCACTGGATGTGCATCCGCCGGGGCCTGCTGCGTCCGGGTGAGCACACGCTCGCCGGCCAGTCGGCCTTCAGCATGGCGCACCCGGGTCTCCCCGCCGAGCTGGACCATCCCGACGTGGCAGCCCTCATCGCACCCCGGCCGCTGCTGCTGATGGGCTCGCCCGAGGACCGGCTGTTCCCCTGGGACGCCGTGCAGCAGGCCTGGGCGGCCCTGCGGCCCGCGTGGGGGCCCTCTGGCGGCCTCGACACCCGGGCCACGCCCGGCGGCCATCGCTTCGACATCCCGCAGCAACGGGCGGCCATCACCTGGCTGCGCACCCACCTGGGCAGGTGAGATCCTCAAGAGCGCGATGGCGTTCGGCGGGCGGCGGCGCCACACTCGGCCGACGCCGCTTGCGACCGCCGCCATGAACGAACTCCTCGCCGCCTACCGTTACACGACGAACAACTACGCACAGATCGAAGCCAGCACCACCTGCGGGTGCTGCCACTGCGTGCAGATCTTCAAGCCGGCCGACATCGTCGGCTGGACCGGGCTGACGGTGGAGAACATCGAAGACCCCAAGGCCATCGCAGCCCAGACGGCCATGTGCCCGCACTGCGGCAGCGAGGCGGTGCTCGGCGACGGCTGCGGCTTCCCGATCAATGCGCACTTCCTGGCCCGCATGAACGAGGCGTGGTTCCAGCGGACGATGATCCACCGCCACAAGGCCAAGACCTGAGGCACGCGGCCTCAGGGGGCGAGCGTGCGCGCGGCGGCCAGTTCCGGCCGGAGCCTGAGCAGACCCTCCAGCACCTGCTCCGAGAACAGGGCTGCCCCCTTCGGGCCGAGGTGCGTCCGGTCAAAGCGCGGCGGTGCTTCAGCCAGGGTGTCGGCGCCGGCCTGCCCCATGGCCGCCACCGCCGCATGGCTGACCGCGTTCAGGTCCAGCACCGGCACACCCAGGTCGGCACCCACGCGCAGCACCGCTTCCGCCCACGGCCGCAGGTCGTTGGGCAGGTCGCCATCCTTGAAGGTGCGGCGGGTGAGCGGCGTGATCAGCACGACATCGGCCCCGGCCGCCTTCACGTCCCTCACGTAGCCGGCCATGTTGGGCCCGAACTCGGTGGCGAGGTCCGTCGAGCGCCCGGGCTTGCCGGGCTGGTCGTTGTGGCCGAACTGGATCAGCACGAGCGTCTTCTGCGGCGACGTGCCCTCCTGCAGCAGGGCCATCACCGTCTGCCACAGGCCCTCGGCGCGGAAGCTCAGGCTGGACCGGCCGCCCCGGGCCAGGTTCAGGCAGGCCACCTGCTGCAGGCGTGCGCACAGCGCATTGCCGTAGCCGCTGCGCGGGGCCATCGTCGAGTCGCCCACCAGGATCAGGCGCGGGCCGGGTGCGGAGTTGGCCGTCGTCTCGGTGCGCACAGGAGCCGCTGCTTGCGCCAGGGCCGCCGCGCCGTGCAGGGCCAGCGCCGCCGCCACCGCCGCACGCCAGGGTGTCACCCGGCGGCTCACGGCGCAGGCACCCAGCCGCCCGGCGTGCCGGTGGCAATCGTCGAGTTCTGGAAGATATCGGCCCGGCTCGTCAGCCCGGCAGCGCTGCCAAGCTGGCGGGCCAGCGACAGGTTGGTGGGCAGGTTGTTCACCTTCACCGAGGCCACACCCAGACGCGCCGACACGTCCAGCGGCGCACCGGCGAGGTCCATGCTGCCGAACTCGCGCCAGCCCACCGCATCGGTGGCCGCGCCGTCGGCCGTGCCGGCCCACGGGGGCGGGTTGCTGCCGCAGCTGCCGGTGCCCACGCCAGTCTTGCTCGTGCCCGTGCCGACGCACCAGCCCACGGGCAGGATGTGCGCGCCCATCTTCGTGTTCACGAAGGCGATGTGGTCGATGTAAGTCGTGCTGGCCGTGCCGCCGCTGCGCGCGAGATAAGCCTGGCTGACGCCGGGCTCCGCGGTCAACGTGCTGTTCAGGAAGATGAAGCCCTTGTCGCCCACGGTGGCGCGCGCCTGCAGGACGTAACCCGGCGAGCTGCCGCCGGTATCGACCACCGAACGGATCTCGCATTCCTCGAACAGGCTCGCCATGACATTGCCCCAGATGAAGTCCACGTTGCCGGCCACGAGCGACTGGTAGATCCAGTTGTAGCCCTTGAGCTGGAGCGTGTCCTGCTGGCTCAGGAAGTTCATCTGTCGCGCCACCAGCCGCGCGGCCGCGGCGGTGGTGCTGGTGTTGAAGTACAGCGCCTCGGCCTGGTTGTCCCAGCTGGTGCTGCGCACATGCGGATTCTGCAGTGTGAAGTTCTGCAGCGTGAGCAGGTCGGACGACTCCACGAGGAAGGACGCCCGCCCCCCGCCGAGCACCCGGTGCCCGAGCGTCTTGCCCGAGGTGCTGAGTGCCGTGCCCGCCGCTGCAGCGCTCGCCCCGCTGCCGGCGTTCAGCGACTCGAAGTTCACTTCGCCCACGGCGACACCCTCGCGGCTCTCGCCGGTGATGGTGAGGTTGGCCACCTTGCGCAGGATGTTGAGCTCCGGGTAGCTGCCGTTGCCCAGCGTGATGGTCTTGGGCGTGGCCACCGTGGTGCAGCCGTTGGCGGCCGGGCTGTTGGTGGAGCAGTTCTTCATGATCCAGTTCAGCGCACCCTGCAGCGTGCGGAAGTCGGCCGTCGTGCCGGTGTCGTCCACGCTGACGGAGGTGAGGCTGGCAGGCGCCGCGCGCGTCGTGAACTTCCAGCCATCCGCCTTGGTCACGCCCGCGAAGGCGGCGCCCTTGATCGTGCCGGACAGCACCGAGGCGTCCATCGTCACGTAGTAGGCGGTGCCGAAGTCCAGCTTGTTGTTGTGCAGCTTGATCACGGCACTGCTGCCCTTGACCGCGACCGGCCGGTACCAGACGTAGCGCGCGAACGTCGCGCCGTCGGGCATGGCCCCAAGGCCGAGCGCATCGATCTCGAGGTTGGTGCGCGGCAGCACCACCTGCGTGTCGGAGGACGACGGCGCCGTGCTGAGGTCGATGCTGTCGACGAGCACGTCGTCGCTCACGCGGTAGATGCTGATCTTGCCGGTGGTACCGATGGCGGGGGCGGCATCGAAGGACAGCGACAGCCGCGTGTCGCTCGGCACGCCGGTCTCGTTCGCGGCGGGCGAGCGCGTGCCGGCGACGTCGGCCACATTGCCGTTGCCACTGATCTGCGTGCTCAGCTTGCCGGCGCCCGCCAGCGCCAGGTTGTTGGCCTTCACGAGCGCCGTCGGCCGCGGCTTGAAGGTGTAGGAAGGCACGAAGGGCGTGCCGGCCGCGACCGTGCAGCTGCCGAGGGCAGCGCCGTTGACCAGCGAGCCGCTGTCCTGGAACACGCCCGTGCGGTCGCTGCTCGGGTAGGTGACGACGCTGTCGCAGCCGGAAGCGCCGTCAATGGCGAAGAGGTTGTTGTGCGACAGGATGTTGGCCTGCTTGCCGGCACCGATGCTGTAGAGGTGCGGATAAAGGCTGGCCGTCTTGCTGCCGGTGAAGTAGTTGTTGAACACGTGCACCTGGCCGAAGCGCACCCGCGGCGCACGCTGCGTGATGCCGCTGAACACGTTGTTGGCGATCGTGATGCGCAGCTTGCCGGCGTCGCTCGTCAGGCTGTCGGAACCGCCGATCAACATCGTCTTGTCGTGCAGCGTGACCAGGTTGTAGGAGACGGTGATCAGGTCCGCGCCCTTGGTGATGTCGATCGCACCGTCGTGGCACTGCTTGGTCTTGCCGTTCTCGATCGGCAGCGTGTCGTCGGTGACCGGGGCGTCGGTGATGGTGTTGCGGTCGATCCAGACCTGGGTGGCGGACACGATGCCGATGGCGTCGTACTGCGAATTCCAGTTGCCGGTGGCCCCGTCGGTCGGGTCCCAGACGGGGCCCACGTCGCACGGCGCCACGAGGTGCAGGTTGCGCACGATGACCTGACTGACGCTCGTGATGTCGATCCATGCGTTGACGAAGCCCGCCCCGGGGCCTTCGCCGATCAGAGTCGTGTTGCTGGTGAGCTTGACCCGCGCGCGCACCTTCTGGTCGGCGGTGTTCGCAAACGGCGTGCCCTCGGTCATGTCGATGGTGCCAGCCACCTTGATGATCTTGGGCGCATTGGCGCCATTGGCGAGCGCGTTGAGCAGCTCGGCCCGGTTGCGCACGGTGTAGATGTGCTCCGGCGTGGCGGCGCTGCCGCCGACTGTGCCGGCACCCCAGCCATCGGCAGGCGCAGCCTGCAGGGCCGGGTCGAGTGCATGGGCGTTCAGGCTCAGGGCCAGCAGCAGCCCACCGGCGAGTCGGTGCAGCCGCTTCATGCCGACCTCCGCCCACGGCGCAGCGCAATCAGGCCGAGCCCGGCCGCCATCAACGCGAGGCCTGCCGGCTCGGGCACCGCACTGGCCACCTGGCCCGTGACGCTGCCGAACTCGGTGGTGAAGCTGACGTTCGTCAACGTGAGGCTGAGCGTGCTGGGGCTGATGAGCTGCAGGCTGATGCTGCCCGCGGCGAGCTGGGTGGTGTCCAGCGGCACGAAGCTGGTCAGCGGCTGGCCAAGGCCTGTGAAGCTGAAGCTCAGCGTGTAGTTGCCGGGCAGCGTCGTGGCGCCGGTGTTGTTCCAGACCTGCACGCGGCCGTCGGCAAAGAAGTCGACGGCGAGGGCCGCATCGGCCGTAATGAATTCGACATCTGCCGCCGCGAGTGCCGTCGTGTTGGTGCCGGGCTCGTCAGTGAACAGGTGGTCCAGGCCCAGCAGCACGGTGCTGGCACCGCTGACCTGGCCGGTGATGAGGGTGCCGGCCGGCAGGGTGTCGGCGGCATGGGCGGCGGTGGCCAGCCATGCGGCGGCCGCGACCGCCAGGGTCTTGTCGATCTTCACGGGTTGTCTCCGATGAGGTCGGTCGCGCCCGCAGGGCGGCCAAGGCTTCGTGGGGTACGGCGGAAGACCGGCAGGGTCTTGGGAAAGACCGGAGACGGGCGCAGGCCGTCCCCGGTGCGTTCAAGCCTTCATGGCTCAGAACTTGTAGCGGCCACCGACGATGAACTCGCGGCCGGTGTAGTTGTTGACCACGACGTTGTTCATCAGGCGCGAGATGAACTGGTCGTTGGGCTGGTTGGTCAGGTTGGTCGCCTCCAGCGTGAGCTGCAGCGCCCCGGTCAGCTGGTAGCCCAGCGAGAGATCGAGGTTGAAGGTCTTGTTCTTGCCGGCCACATCCTGGTTGTTGCCTGCCGGAATGGTGGTCAGGAAGGCGGAGCGGGCCGAACCCGAGAGCCGGCCGCTGAGGGTGCCATCGTCGTAGTAGAACGAGAGGTTCCAGGAGCGTGGCGACAGGTTGACGAGGTCCTCGCGCACCGTGCCGGCGCCGACGGCGGCCGACAGCACGTAGTCCATCTTCGACTTCACGTAGGTGTAGTTCGCCAGCACGCCGAAGTTCTTGCCCCAACCCGGCAGAAAGCTGAAGGGCTGTTGCACATTCAGCTCGAAGCCCGTGAGCTTGCCGCCCGGCGTGTTGACCGGGGCACTGACGCGGAAGATCTCGTCGCCCGTGAAATTGCTGGGCAGCAGTGACAGCGGCAGGCCCGTCTGGTTGTACGGAATGTCGCGGCCCTGGGTCAGCACATAGCTCTTGATCTTCTTGTCGAACAGTCCGAGGCCGATGAACGCATTCTTCGAGTGATACCACTCGGCGCTCAGGTCCAGCGTGGTCGCGCGGAAAGGGTCGAGCGAGGGGTTGCCGCCGGTGTAGGTGAGGGATCCCGTGCTGGAGAGCGTGCCGCCCGGGTTCAGGCTTTGCAGCGGCGGGCGCGACATGACCTTGGCCGCGGCGGCGCGCACGATCAGGTCCTTGGTGAGGTTGACCGACAGGTTCGCTGCCGGCAGCCAGTCACGGTACTGGCGCGACGCCGTGACGAGGCTGCCGCCCCCGGTGGCCAGATAGCCGCTGGCGTCGATGTCCGTCTTGACGTAGCGCGTGCCCAGGTTGCCGCGCACGGGCAGGCCGCCCAGACGCGTCTCGAAATCGGCCTGCACCCAGGTGCCGGTGTCGGTTTCGGTGATGCCGCGGTTGCCGCCACGGGCATTGCCGTTGGTGGTGGACGTGAGCGTGTAGTCGCCAGGGCCGCCCACCGGGCCGGTCTTCAGGCAGTTGCAGTAGATGTCGTAGGCCTTGGCGATGGCAGCGAGGTTGGGAATCACCCATGACGTGATCGAGCCGCCGGGCAGGCTCTGGCCCTTGCCGAAGCCCGACAGCGTGGTGGTGAGACTGGCCGGGTCGACACCTGCCGGCAGCACGTTCATCGTCTCCACCGTGCGGCGGAAGTCGTAGCTGGTGAACTTGAACTGCTTGTAGTTGACGCCGCCCTTGAGCGTCAGCACGTCCGGGATGACCTCCCAGGCCAGGTCGGCGGTCAACACGTCCTGGCGATTGGTCACCCCGTTGGGTCGCAGGCGCACTTCGCTCGGCGTGAAGTTCGCGATGCTCGTCGCGCCCAGCGGCACACCGTAGATCTTCAGGCCGCCATTCGGGTCCGCCGGGTTCAGGTTGCCGTAGCCCAGCAGCGGCGCGCGGTCGTTACCGCGGGCATCGAACACGTAGCCGTTGACGTTGGGTGCGTCGAGTGTCGTGGTGGTCTGGATCGGGTTGTCGAACTTGGACTTGGCGCGGCCACCTCGCAGGGTCAGCTTGATCGTGTCGGTGACCTCCTGCTCGACCGTGAGGGTGGGCTGGGTGAACTCGGTCGTGAGCTTGTCAAAGCGCGACTCCGAGCGGATGTCCACACCATTGAACTTGCCGTAGAGCAGCTGGCCGCTGGGCGCGTACTGCGCTTCGAGGACGCTCGTCTGCTGCTTGCCGCCGGCCGAGAGGGCCCGGCTGAAGGAAATGGCTTCCAGGAAGTCTTCCTGGCGGGTGGCGTCGAGCTTGGAGTACAGCATGTCGAACGTGATCAACATGCTCTCGGCCGGGCGCACCTGGATGGAGCCGGTCAGGCCGATGCGGTCCTGGTCGTGCGTGAGGCGGCCGTAGCGCGGCAGGCGCGGGTGGAAGTTGGTGGCCTTGCTGGCCTCGTTGTAGGCGGCCAGGTACTCGGGCGTGTTCGGCAGGCGCGGCACACCTTGGGCAGCCGGGCCGCAGGTGGTGGCCGTGGAGCCGGTGGGCAGGTTGGCGGTGACGCCCTGCGGCGGACACCAACCGCTGAAGGTATTGCCGCTGGACGGGCCGTTGTCCCAGCGTACGGTGCTGAAGCCTTCCTCGTAGACCTGGCGCTTGGAGTAGGCGCCGGACAGCAGCAGACCGATCTTCTTGTCGACGAAGGTGTCGGAGATCAGGAAGGACGCCTTGGGCGTGGTCTTGCCGCGGATGTCGTTGTAGGTGCCTTTCAGCGAGACGGCGGCGACGAAGCCCTTCATGTCGAAGGGCCGTGCGGTCTGCAGGTCGACGGTCGCGCCGAGCGAGCCCTCGTCCACGTCGGCCGAACTGCTCTTGCGCACGGTCAGCGAGCTGAAGAGATCGGCTGAAAACACGTTGAAGTCGAAGGCGCGGGTGCGGTTGGCGCCGCCGGAGCTGTCGGTGCCGCCGGTGGTGGCCAGGGCCTCGATGCCGTTGATGCGCGTGCGGGTGAAGTCGCCGCCCAGGCCCCGCACCGTGATGTTGCGGCCTTCACCGGCGTCCCGGTCGATCACCACGCCCGGCACGCGCTGCAGCGACTCGGCGAGGTTGGTGTCCGGGAACTTGCCCATGTCCTCGGCCTTGATGACATCGACGATGCCCTTGTCCTGGCGCTTGGCATTGAGCGCGCTCTCGAGCGAGGCACGCACGCCGGTGAGGACCACCGTCTCCAGTTGCGCGGAAGCGGCCGGTGCCGTCTGGGCCCAGGCAGGTGCGGCAGACAGGGTCGCGAGGGTGGCAGCCAGAGCCACCGGGCGCAGGGCCAGGCGGTGGGACGGACGGAATGCGGGCATGAAAGTCTCCTGGTGCAAGGCCACCTGGGCACGTCAACGCGCTGGCGGCTCTCGGGTTTTGCGAGGCGGTGGAACCCGGGCACGCGCAGGGCACCCGTCAAATCTCAGGCCGGCGACGCTGCAGTGCGAGCGCTGGCGCAGGTATCACGACGACTCACGCCGGATCCCGATTCGCCCGCGCTTCCCGGGTGGGTCCGGTGCTGGGCACCGCACGTGGCGCGGCGTTTCGGGTCTGGCTTGGCGACGATGATAGGGGGAAGATCCAAAAATCGGAACAGCGGTTCACTAATTAGAAACCATGATTCCGTGACGCTTGCGCCATGACTAAAGTCGCGTCGTCGGAAAAGTGGAACCGCGTTTCACCTCTTTCCCAACCCCGCGGGCCAGCGTGCCGCGCAACCGGTGCTGCGGCACCCTGGACAACAGACATGGTTCTTCAGAACTTCCAACTGGCCGGCAAGACGGCCATCGTGACCGGCTGCAACACCGGCCTGGGTCAAGGCATGGCGCTGGCGCTGGCGCAGGCCGGCGCCGACATCGTGGGCGTGAACGTCTCCGAACCGGACGAGACCCGTGTCGCCGTCGAGGCGCTGGGCCGCCGCTTCCTCGACCTGCGCGCCAACCTGGGTGACGTGAGCTGCATCCCCGACCTGGTCGCCCAGGCCAAGGCGCTCAACGGCAGCGTCCACATCCTCGTGAACAACGCCGGCATCATCCGCCGCGAGGACGCCATCAAGTTCTCCGAGGCGGACTGGGACGACGTGATGGACCTGAACCTGAAGTCGGTGTTCTTCCTGTCCCAGGCCGTGGCCAAGGTGTTCCTGGCGCAGGGCAGCGGCGGCAAGATCATCAACATCGCGTCGATGCTGAGCTTCCAGGGCGGCATCCGCGTGCCCTCCTACACCGCCAGCAAGAGCGGCGTCATGGGCATCACCCGGCTGATGGCCAACGAGTGGGCCGCGCACGGCATCAATGTGAACGCGATCGCCCCGGGGTACATGGCCACCAACAACACCGCGCAACTGCGGGCCGACGAGCAGCGCAACAGCGCCATCCTGGACCGCATCCCCGCCGGCCGCTGGGGCAAGCCGGAAGATCTGGCTGGCCCGGTCGTGTTCCTGGCCTCGCCGGCCTCAGACTACGTGAACGGCTACACCATCGCCGTCGACGGCGGCTGGCTTGCCCGATAGATCGGCCCACCCCCTACGCGCTGACGCGCGCCCCCTCGAGGGGGCAAGCCAGCGGCCCGGCGGAGCCGGTTCCGCGGCTTCGCTGGATGATCCGCCGGCTGACGCGGCGGATTCCTGGGAATCACCGACGGAGACACGGTGAGATGTACGAAAACAAAAGATTAGGCTTCCTGTTCGTGCTGCCGTTCGTGCTGGGCGTGCTGCTGTTCAAGGCCTTCCCGTTCGTGATGAGCTTTGCGCTCAGCTTCACGCAGTACGACCTGATCGACCCGCCCGAGTGGGTCGGGCTGCGCAACTACGAGGAAATGCTGGGTGGCGACCCGCTGTTCCGCAAGTCGCTCGGCGTCACCCTCACCTTTGCGCTGCTGGCCGTGCCGCTGCGCGTGGGCTTTGCGCTCGTGGTGGCGCAGGTGCTGAACTTCAAGCTGCGCGGTATCAATGCCTTCCGCGCGGCCTTCTACATCCCGTCCATCCTCGGTGGCTCGATTGCGGTGGCGGTGCTCTGGCGCTTCCTGTTCGCCAAGAACGGCCTCGTGAACATCGTGCTGGCCAAGCTGGGCATCGACCCTATCCCGTGGCTGGCTGACGAGCACTACTCGATGTGGACCATCGTGCTGCTCTTCACCTGGCAGTTCGGCTCGGCCTGCGTGATCTTCCTGGCGGCACTTCAGAACGTGCCCAAGTCGCTGTACGAAGCCGCCGAGATTGACGGCGCCAGCGTCAACCAGCAGTTCTGGAAGATCACCGTGCCGCTGATCACGCCAGTCATCTTCTTCAACCTGATCATGCAGATGGTGCATGCCTTCCAGGAGTTCAACGGCCCCTACCTCATCACCGAGGGCGGCCCGCTGCATGCCACCTATGTGCTGGCGCTGTACATCTACGACCAGAGCTTCCGCTTCTTCAACCTCGGCTACGGCGCCGCGCTGAGCTGGGTGCTGTTCGCGCTCGTCGCCGGTCTGGCCGCGATCTCGTTCTGGAGCAGCAAGTACTGGGTCTTCTACGCCGGTGAGAAAGAAGGCAAGAAGTGAGCGCCGCCGTGGAACACACCGAACGCGCCGTCGGCGACGACGGCAGGACGCCCTGGCTGCGCTACCTGCTGCTGGCCGCCACCGCCATCGTCATGCTCTACCCGCTGCTGTGGCTGGTGGGCGCGTCGTTCAAGACCAACAGCGAGATCTTCTCGTCGGCCGGCTTCTGGCCCAGCAAGTTCTCGTTTGCCGCCTACGCCAAGGGCTGGAAGACCAGCACCGAGTACACCTTCGCGACCTACTTCCTGAACAGCTTCCTGATCACCATCCCGCGCATCATCGTGACGGTCATCTCTTGCGTGCTCGTGGCCTATGCCTTCGCGCGCTTCGAGTTCTGGGGCAAGAAGATCCTGTTCAGCATCATGGTCGGCACGATGATGCTGCCGCTGATCGTGCTGCGCCTGCCGCAGTACCTCGTGTTCCGAGAGCTGGGCTGGCTGGACAGCTACCTGCCGCTGATCGTGCCCTCAGCCTTTGCCACCGACACCTTTTTCGTCTTCATGCTCGTGCAGTTCCTGCGTGGCATCCCGCGCGACATGGAAGAGGCCGCGCTCATCGATGGCTGCAACGCGCTGCAGCTGCTCTGGCACATCATCGTGCCGCTGCTCAAGCCGGCCATCATCAGTGTTGTCGTCTTCCAGTTCATCTGGACGATGAACGACTTCATGGGCCCGCTCATCTACCTCGCCTCGGTCGAGAAGTACCCGGTGAGCCTGGCGCTGAAGATGAGCATCGGCGCGACCGAGGAGGTCGAGTGGGCCAATGTGATTGCGATCTCGGTCGTCGCCCTGATCCCGTCCGTCGCGGTGTTCTTCGCCGCCCAGAAACATTTCATCGAAGGCGCCACCAGCAGTGGCGTGAAGGGCTGACCCCATGGCCGCAGTGAGCTTGCGCAAGGTCGAAAAGACCTACCCGAATGGTTTCAAGGCCGTGCACGGCGTCGATCTGGACGTGCGTGACGGCGAGTTCATGGTGTTCGTCGGCCCGTCGGGCTGCGCCAAGTCGACGCTGCTGCGCATGGTGGCGGGGCTGGAGTCGATCACCGGCGGCGAGTTGCACATCGGTGGCCGTGTCGTGAACGACATCGCCCCGAAGGGCCGCGGCATCGCGATGGTGTTCCAGAACTACGCGCTCTACCCGCACATGACCGTCTACGACAACCTCGCCTTCGGCCTGAAGCTGGCCAAGACGGGCAAGGCCGAGCTGGACCAGCGCGTGCGCCACGCCGCGCAGTTGCTGGAGATGGAGCACCTGCTGGAGCGCTACCCGAAGCAGCTTTCCGGCGGCCAGGCGCAGCGCGTGGCCGTGGGACGCGCCATCGTCAAGAAGCCCGAGGTGTTCCTGTTCGACGAGCCGCTGTCCAACCTCGACGCCAAGCTGCGCGCCGCGATGCGCGTGCGCCTGACCGAACTGCACCGCTCGCTGCGCGATGCCGGCCAGCCGGCCACCACCATCTACGTCACCCACGACCAGACCGAGGCGATGACGATGGGCGAGCGCATCTGCGTGCTCAAGGCCGGCGTCATCCAGCAGGTCGACACGCCCACGGTGCTGTACGACCGCCCGGCCAATGCCTTCGTCGCGAGCTTCATCGGCTCGCCCGAGATGAACATCGTGCCGGCGCAGCTGCGCGAAGGCGCGGTGGAGCTCGGCGGCGTACGCCTGCCGTTGCCTGCCGCCCGCTTCAAGCCTCAGGCCGAGGGCCCGGTGCAGTTCGGGCTGCGCCCGGAGCACATCGGCCTGGTCGCCAAGACGGGCAGCGTGCCGGTGCAGGCGACGCTCAAGTTCTGCGAGCACATGGGCTCCGAGGTCTTCACCTACTTCGACATGGGCGGCGTTGCCTTCAGTGCCCGCGTGCCTGCAGAAGACGGCACGGCGCTGACCACCCTGCCCCGCGGCGCGGCCGTCACGCTGCACTTCCAGCTCGCCCACGCCCACCTCTTCGTGGCCGACGACCACGGCGCGAGTCTCCTCGCATGAAAGAGGCCCCCACGCTCACTTCGTTCGCTGCCCCCCAAGGGGGCGCGCCCGTGGCTTCGGGCGGCCGGACGCTCACGGGCAGCCTCACCCGCCGCACCCTCCTGGCCAGCGGCGCCGCGCTGGCCGCGCCCTTCGTCCATGCGCAGGACAAGCCCGTGCTGCGCTTCGCCTGGTGGGGCGGGGCCGGCCGCCACCAGGCCACGCTGGCGGCGCTGAAGGTGTTCGAGCAGCGCCACGGCGTGCGCGTGAAGGCCGAGTACATGGGCTTCAACGGCTACCTGGAACGCCTGACCACGCAGATCGCCGGCCGCTCCGAACCCGACGTCATGCAGATCAACTGGGCCTGGCTCGCCATGTTCAGCAAGCGCGGCAACGGCTTCACCGATCTGAACGCGCTCACCAAGGAGCTGGCGCTCGACCAGTTCACCGAAGACGATCTCGCCTACGGCCGCGTGCAGGGCAAGCTCAATGCCCTGCCCTCGTCCTTCAGCGCCCGCGTCTTCCTGTGGAACCAGACGGCCCTCAGCCGCGCCGGCGTGAAGCTGCCCGAGACCTGGGACGAGCTCTTCGCCACCGGCCCGGTCTTCCGCAGCAAACTGGGCGACGCGCACTACCCGATCGACGGCGAGCTCTACGACATGATCCTGCTGTCGCAGAGCTTCATCCAGCAGAAGCACGGCACGCCCTTCGTCGACCCCACCCGACCGCGCGTGGCGATGAGCCCCGACGCCGCGCTGGAATGGGTGCGGACCTACAAGCGCCTCGTGGCCGAGCACGTCGCCACGCCACTGCCGCTGCGCGCGAGCCTCGGCGGCGCGGAGAAGCCCACTGAGCAGCAGCCCGACTGGGTGACGGGCCGATGGGCGGGCAACTACACCTGGGATTCGGTCATCGGCCTGCGCGCCTCCACGCTCGCCCCGGGCGAGAAGCTGGCGCTCGGCGCCTTCCCGACGCTGCCGGGCAGCCGCGAGAGCGGCCTCTTCGGCCGGCCGACCGTCATGTACACGATCGGCCGCAACTGCAAGCAGCCCGAGCTGGCCGCGCGGCTGATGAACTTCCTGCTGACCGACCCCGAGGCTGCACGCCTTCTCGGCCGCACCCGGGGCCTGCCGAGCGCGAAGTCGGCGATGCGGGTGCTGCAGCAGGCCGGTGGCCTGCCGCCGCTGGAACTCGCCGCCCACGACCAGATCCAGGCTCAGCGCGACGCCGGCCGGCTGATCCGCCCAGCACCCCTGTTCGAACACGCACGCTTCCAGAAGTTCATGCGCGAGGTCTTCGAGACCATCGCCTACGCGAAAACCAACGAAGCCGAGGCCGCACGCCGGCTCGTCGATGAAGGCAACGCCCTTTTGCAGAGGATCCAGTAATGAAATCCACCGAACGCAAGTTCACCTTCGTCACGCAGGAAGACCCCGACACCGGCGCCCGCGTCACCCGCCTGACGCCGCCGGACGTCACCTGCCACCGCAATTACTTCTACCAAAAGTGCTTCACCAACGACGGCACGAAGTTGATGTTCGGTGGCGAGTTCGGCCCCGAGCCGAGCCCGAACTGGAACCTGCACCTGCTGGACCTGCCCACGCAGACCGCCATCCAGCTCACCGAGGGCGCGCGTGAGAACACCTTTGGCGCCTTCATGAGCCCGGACGATCGCTTCGTGTTCTTCGTGCGCGGCGACCGCAACCTGATCCGGCTGGAGCTCGCCACGCTGCGCGAAGAGATCGTCTACATCGTGCCCGAGGGCTGGGTGGGCTACGGCACCTGGGTGGCCAACAGCGCCTGCACGAAGATGGTCGGCATCGAGATCGCCGCGGCCGACTGGTTCCCGCTGAACACCTGGCAGAAGTTCAACGAGATGTTCCACAAGAAGCCGCTGTGCCGCCTGTTCAGCGTGGACCTGCAGACCGGCAAGCGCAGCGTCATCCTGGAGCAGCGCGGCTGGCTCGGCCACCCCCAGTACCGGCCATTCGACGACCACACCGTCGCCTACTGCCACGAGGGCCCGCACGACCTGATCGATGCCCGCATGTGGTTCATCAACGAAGACGGCACGAACCGCCGCTGCGGCAAGGCCCACACCGACGGCGAAAGCTGCACGCACGAGTTCTGGGTGCCGGACGGCAGCGCCATGATCTACGTGAGCTACAACGACAAGTCGCCCGAGCGCTGGATCTGCCGCCTCGACCCGGTGACGCTCGAAAACAAGGTGCTCACCGCGATGCCGCCCTGCTCGCACCTGATGAGCAACTTCGACGGCACGCTGATCGTCGGCGACGGCTGCGGCAAGGCCAGCCGCGGCGACAACGAGATGCTGGTAGGCGACCCCTACCTGCATCTCTTCGACCTCAAGGCCGGCATCACGCGCGCCATCGCCCGCCACGACAGCGGCTGGGACGTCTACAAGGACAGCCGCCAGGTCACCCACCCCCATCCCAGCTTCACGCCGGACGAAAAACGCGTGCTGTTCAGCTGCGACAAGGAGCGCGCCAACGGCGTGGAACCGGCCCTCTATCTGGCAGACGTTTGAAGCCCCTCCTCGCCCTGATGGCCGGCGTCCTGCTGACCAGCGCCCACGGTCAGGCCCGGCCGCAGCTGAGCGCCGAGCAGGCGGCGCGCCACACGACGGCCGCCTACCTCGGCGACTGGCAGCCCGGGCCGCTGGCCGACCTGGCTGCGGCGCCGCCGGACATCGTCGTGAAGCCCGGCGAGTCCCTCCAGGCCGCCGTGGACCAAGTGCCCGCCCGCAGCAGCCGGCGCTGGGTCATCCAGATCCTGCCCGGCACCTACCGTGGCCCGCTGTGCATCCAGGACAAGGCGCCGCTCGCGCTCGTCGGCTCAGCACTCGACCCGGTGGCCGTGGTCATCGTCGACAACCGCTATGCCGGCCAGCCCAAGGCGGAGGGTGCCCCGGCACACCCCTGCGTGCCGGAGCTGGGCAAGGCCACCATCGGCACCAGCGGCAGCACGACGGTCCTCGTGCAGAGCGACGACGTGCAGCTGCTGCACCTCACCATCGCCAACGACGCGATGGACCCGATCCGCCGCGGCGAAACCTACCCGTCGGGTGCCGGCGAAAGCGGCGGTGCGCAGGCGGTGGCACTCACGCTGGCTGGTGACCGCATCCAGCTGCAGCACGTGCGTCTGCTCGGCCACCAGGACACCCTCTTCGCCCGCCGTCGCACGCCTGACGCTCCGGCGCGCCAGCTCATCCGGCACAGCCTGATCGCAGGCGACGTGGACTTCATCTTCGGCAACGCGGTGCTCGTCATCGAAGACAGCACCATCCTGACCCGAGCGCACCGACGCACGCCGGGGCATGGTGGCATCGTCCTGGCACCCAGCACGGCAGCAGACGCGACCCAGGGCTTCCTGGTGGCACGCAGCCGTCTGATCGCCGAACCCGGCGTCACGTCAGGCAGCACCGCGCTGGGCCGGGCTTGGGATGCCGGCGTGAAGCCGGGCACGTGGGTGGCCGGCAGCAGCCCCAACGGCCTGGCGGTGGTGCGCGACAGCGAGATCGGCGCCCACATCGGCCCCTGGCAGGCGAGCACCTCACGCCGGCCGTTCGATGCCGGCGTGAACCGGCTGGCCGAATTCAACAACCGGCCCTGAGGCGGGAGCTGCCATGCCCCCGGTCAGCCCCCCACGGGCCCGCGCCCCGTCTGAGGGAGAATCACGCCTCTCGCATCCTGAAACGCGCGTCCGAAAGAATCAGAACGATGGATGAAGACACTGGCGATTCAAAACAGCCGGAATCGGTTGCCGCGGTACTCAAGGTGTTCGCCATCCTGAATGCGCTGGGCGAACGCAGTGACATCGGCATCACCGACCTGTCGGTCCGGCTGGCCATGCCCAAGGCGACGGTCTACCGCTTTCTGCAGACGATGAAGAGCCTCGGCTACGTGCGCCAGGAGGCCGACAGCGAACGCTACGGCCTGGCCATGCGCATGTTCGAGATCGGCGCCAAGGCCCTGCCCTCGCCCGACCTCGTCGACCTCGCCAAGCACCCGATGCAGATGCTGGCCGACGCCACCGGCGAGACCGTCCACCTGGGCAGCCTCATCGACAGCGAGATCATCTACATCCACAAGGTCGACTCGCGCCACATGCTCGGCATGTACTCGCGCGTGGGCCGCCGTGCGCCGCTGCACTGCACGGCCATCGGCAAGGTGCTGATGGCCTGGGAGCACCCCGAGCGCCGTGACCGCATCCTGGACGGCGCCGAGTTCAAGCGCTTCCGCGACAAGACCATCACCGACCGCGCCGCCTTCCTGGCGGAGTTGGCCCAGGTCAAGCAGCAGGGTTTCGGCGAAGACCGCGAGGAGTTCGACGACCACATCCGCTGCCTGGGCGTGCCCATCTTCGACCGCCTCGGCCAGCCGATCGCCGGCATGAGCGTGTCCTTCCCGACCTTCCGCTTCGACGAGGCCAAGGCGCCGGAGGTGGTGAAGATGCTGCAGCGCGCCAGCCGCGACATCTCCGAGAAGCTGGGCTGCACCCGCTTCCCGATCGACATCGCGGCCTGAGAGCCCTCTCCAGAACCCTGTCGCCCCTGGGACGCAGGGGCCCGTGGCGGGATGCTTCAATGCCGGCTGTTGTTTTCATCAGCCGCTGCCATGAGCCTCATCAACCACCAGATCGTCCTCGCCGCCCGCCCCAAGGGCGAAGTCACGCCTGACAACTTCCGCCTCGTCGAGGTGGAACTGCCGCCGCTGGCCGACGGCCAGGTGCGCGTGCGCAACCACTTCCTGAGCCTGGACCCGTACATGCGCGGCCGCATGAACGACAGCAAGAGCTACGCCGCGTCGCAGCCGCTGGATGAAGTCATGATCGGCGGCACGGTCGGCGAAGTGATCGAGTCGAAGAACGCCAACTTCGCCGTCGGCGACAAGGTCGTCGGCATGGGCGGCTGGCAGGAAGTCTCCACCGTCGACGGCACCCAGCGCGGTGTGCTGAACAAGGTCGACACCACGCACATCCCGCTGTCCGCCTACCTCGGCGCGGTCGGCATGCCCGGCGTCACCGCCTGGTACGGCCTCGTGAAGATCATCAACCCCAAGGCCGGCGAGACGGTCGTCGTGAGCGCGGCCAGCGGCGCCGTGGGCTCGGCCGTCGGCCAGCTGGCCAAGGCCCGCGGCGCACGGGCTGTCGGCATCGCCGGCGGCGCCGACAAGTGCCGTTATGTCGTCGAGGAACTCGGCTTCGATGCCTGCATCGACTACAAGCAGCACGGCGACGTGCGCTCGCTGTCGGCAGCACTCAAGGCCGAGTGCCCTAACGGCATCGACGGCTACTTTGAGAACGTCGGCGGCTACATCCTCGATGCCGTGCTGCTGCGCGCCAACGCCTTCAGCCGCGTGGCCATGTGCGGCATGATCTCCGGCTACGACGGCCAGCCCATCCCGATGGCCGCACCGCAGCTGATCCTCGTGAACCGCATGAAGGTCGAAGGCTTCATCGTGTCGGAGCACATGGACGTCTGGCCCGAGGCCTTGAAGGAACTCGGCGGGCTCGTCGCCACCGGCCGCCTGAAGTACCGCGAGAGCATCGCCCAAGGCCTGGCCAGCGCGCCGGAAGCCTTCATGGGCCTGCTGAAGGGCAAGAACTTCGGCAAGCAGCTCGTCAAGCTCGTCTGACCGCATGCGCTGGACCTGCCTGCCGTTCGCCGAACTCGGCGTCGAGCGCCTGTACGACGCGCTGGCACTGCGCTCGACGGTCTTCGTCGTCGAGCAGAACTGCGTGTTCCTCGACATCGACGGCCTGGACCGGCAGACCCTGCACCTGCTCGGCGAGGCGGATGACGGCCCGTTGCTGGCCTACGCCCGCCTGATCCCGCCCGGGGTCAAGGGCGACGACGCCCTCATCGGCCGCGTCGTCACCTCGCCCGCCGCGCGCGGCAGCGGCGCGGGCCGCGCGCTGATGGCCGAGGCCGTGGCCCAGTGCCAGCGGCTGTGGCCGGGCCGCTCCCTCACGCTGCACGCGCAGGCCCACCTCGAACGCTTCTACGCCAGCTTCGGCTTCCAGCCGGTTGGCAACACCTACATCGAAGACGGCATCCCGCACATCGACATGCGGCTGCCCCAAGGAGACAAGACATGACCGCCAAGACCGCCGTCATCACCGGCGCCGGCTCCGGCTTCGGCCTGGAGACCGCCCGCATCGCCGCCCAGCGCGGCATGAACCTCGTCCTCGTGGACGTGCAGGCCGACGCGCTGGCCAAGGCCGTCGCCGAGTTCACGAACGTCGAGGTGCTCTCGCGCGTCGTCGACGTCGCCAAGGCTGATCAGATGGAGGCGCTGGCCGCGGCCGTCCAGGAGCGCTTCGGCGCGCCGCACTTCGTCTTCAACAACGCGGGCGTGGGCTCCGGTGGCCTGATCTGGGAGAACGCCCTCAGCGACTGGGAATGGGTGCTGGGCGTGAACCTGATGGGCGTCGTGCACGGCGTGCGCCTGTTCACGCCGATGATGCTGGCCGCCGCCAAGGCCGACCCGGCCTACCACGGCCACATCGTCAACACCGCCTCGATGGCCGGCATGCTCAACCCGCCGAACATGGGCGTCTACAACGTCTCCAAGCACGCGGTCGTGTCGCTGTCCGAGACGCTGTACCAGGACCTGTCGCTCGTGACCGACCAGGTCCACGCCTCGGTGCTGTGCCCGTTCTTCGTGCCCACCGGCATCAGCCAGAGTCACCGCAACCGCCCGGCCGACAAGCCGATGGCCAAGCCCACCAAGAGCCAGCTCATCTCCCAGGCCCAGACCGACAAGGCCGTGTCCTCGGGCAAGCTCACCGCGGCGGACGTGGCCGCCATGGTGTTCGACGCCATCGACCACCACAAGTTCTACATCTTCAGCCACCCGCAGGCCCTCGCCGGCGTGCAGACGCGCCTGGAAGACGTGATGCTGCTGCGCAACCCCACCGACCCCTTCGCGGACAAGCCCGAGATCGGGGCCGCGCTGCGCGCCAAGCTGCGCGCGGACTGATCCCCCCACCAACCGCATCGCAGGCGCCTCGACGAGGCGCCTTTTTTTCGCCCACCCCTTGAAATGCCCACCTGTTTGTCTCATAATGAGACAAACAAAGGCGCACCATGCTCTCCCACTTCAAGCTCCAGTCCACGCCGGAACCCGGCAACAGCCACGCGACCGCGACGCACGAAGGCCTCCAGTTCCTCAGCTTCCCCGGGGGCGAGCGCCACGTCCGCCTGCCGCCGAGCGTGCTCACCGCACCTGACCGTTGCTGGACCCTGCTGGCCGACATCTACAGTGCCGACGGCGTCATGGATCTCCTGCTGCTCACGGACGCGCTGCGTCGCGCCATCGTGCCGGGCGCCCAGCTCCATCTCGTGCTCCCCTACGTGCCCTACGCCCGCCAGGATCGCGTCGCCCTGCCCGGCGAGCCGCTGTCGGCCACCGTGTTCTGCCGCCTGATCAACGGCCTGGGCTTCGACACCGTCACCATCAGTGACCCGCACAGCGATGTCGTGCCTGCGCTGCTGGAGCGCGTACGCGTCGTGGCAGCCACCGGTTACGTGCGCCAGGTGCGTGAACAGGCGCTGGCTCACCTGCCCGCCCTCGCCCTCGTCGCCCCCGACGCCGGCGCCCGCAAGCGCGTGGACACCATCGGCAAGGCCCTGGGCCTCCCGGTCGTGCACGCCGGCAAGCGGCGCGACGTTGCCACAGGCGCACTGTCCGGCGCAGAGGTGGAGGGCGAGTTGCCCGACCTGCCCCTGCTGATCGTCGACGACATCTGCGACGGCGGCGGCACCTTCATCGCACTGGCCCGCGTGCTGCGCGAGCGTACGCAACAGCCGCTCTATCTCTACGTGACCCACGGCCTGTTCACCAAGGGGCTGGCGCCCCTCCAGGCCCTTTTCGACGGCGTCTTCGCGGCGCACTGCGCGCAGCCCGACCTGGCCCAGGCCACCCGCCTGTCCGGCCAGAACGCCTGAACCTGACCTCAGAAAGGAATTGCCATGAAGCTCAACCCGCTCAATCTGATCGACTTCTACAATTAAGTCGAGTTGAGAGGCGGCACGTAGATAAGTGCGGTTGGCGTCTATAAGAAGAGGAAATTTGAAGGGCGTTTGACACGCCCTTCAC
>RXJW01000136.1 GCA_003963005.1 Burkholderiales bacterium | reverse complement strand
GTGGGCGTCGCAGAAGGCGGCGAAGTCGTCGGCCGGGCAGCCGAGGTCGAGCGAGCAGGTGGCGTCCAGGTCGGGCATCAGCACGCGCTTCTCTGGGCTCAGGATCTTGGCCGTCTCGCCCATGAAGCGCACGCCGGCCACCACCAGCGTCTGCGCGGCGTGGTCGCGGCCGAAGCGGGCCATTTCGAGCGAATCCGACACGATGCCGCCCGTGGCGAGGGCCAGGTCCTGCAGCGCGCCGTCGACGTAGTAATGCGCCACCAGCACGGCGTTGTGCTGCTTGAGCAGCGCCGCGGCGCGTTCGGCCAGGTCCCGCCGCTGCACGGTCGTCAGCGGCGCCGGCACCTTGGCCCAGGCATGGGCCGTGCACGTGACGCCCTCGGCGTCCTGGCGGGGGTAGTCGAAGCTCACTTGGTCCATGCCGGCATCCTATCCCCTGCGGATCGCCCCTGACGGCGCCGTGCCTACACTGCGCGCCATGTTGCCGTCTGAACATCGGCGCCAGGTCCTGGCCCGCATGCTCGGCCTGGCGGCGCCGGCGTGGTGGCCAGGCGCCGCGAGTGCCACGCCCGCCCTGCTGCGTTTCGCCGTCGGCGACAGCTGGGCGCCGCCCTACCTCATCCGTCGCGGCAGCGAGCCGGCGGCGGGACTGCTGATGGACCTGATGCACGCCATCGCCCAGGCGGCCGGTGCGCGGCCGGTTTTCATCCGGCTGCCCAGCCAGCGGGTGGACGCGGCCCTGCGCGACGGCGAAGTCGACCTGCACTGCCTGATCAGCCCATCCTGGTACGGGCCCGCCGGCCCGCCCGGGCTGCTCGGGCCGCCGATGGTCGTGCTGGAGGACGTGCTGGTCATGCGTGAGCCCGGTGGGGCCGTCGACCTGGCCGGCCAGCGTGGCCTGCGTGTGGGCACCGTGCTGGGCTACCGCTACGACCCGCTGCAGGCGGCGTTCGAGGCGGGCCGCCTGATCCGGGAGGACGCGCCGAGCCAGAGCCGCATGCTGGAGAAGCTGCGCCTGGGGCGCTCGGAGGCGGCGGTGTGCGACCGGCGCGTGTTGCAGCACTTCAATCGCAGCCTGCCGCCCCAGCAGCGTCTGCATGCGCGGCAGCGCGTGTCGCAGACGGTGACGCACGCCTGCCTGTCGCCGAAGTCGGACTGGCCGGCGTCGCGCTTGCTGGAAGCGCTGACCCAGGTCATCAGCCGCGGTGACCTCAAGCGGCTGCTGGCGGATGCCGACTGAGCCGCGGCGCCCGTCGCCTCAGGGCAGCCGCATCGTGTCGCGCTCGCTGACGCGGACCGTGTTGCTCGGCTCGTTACCCACGCGGTAGGTCACCCTCAGCACCTTGCGCTGGCCCGGTGCCGGGTCCACGCCGAACAGCTCGTTGCGCACCTGCACATCCAGCCGGTCGCCGCGCACCTGCGCGCGCACGGCCTGGGTCACGTCGACCCAGCGGCCGTCGTTGCCGTAGCTGGCGCTTTCGATGACGAAGCGGCCGTAGACCGGGCGTTGCGGGCCGCGGTCGCTGTCGCGGCCCCAGTCCCCGCCGCCCCAGCCGATGAACTGGTTGCCGTCGATCGTCTGGTACTCGCGGTACTCGAAGGTGCGCTGCTGGCCAGCCCGGTCTCGCGTGAAGATGCGCAGGATCTTGGTCTGCCCGGGGTAGGGGTCCACGCCGAAGAGGTCGTTTGTCAGGCGCACTTGCTGGTCGCTCCGGGCCAGGTCGCGCAGCCGGGCCGTCACGTCCACGTCACGCCCGCTGGCGCCGTAGGTGGCGTAGAGGATCAGGTACTCGCCGTCGTCGAGCCGGTCCCCGCGGTTGCCATGCCAGCCGTGCGACCACCCGTCGCCGTCGCCCCAGCGACCGCCGCCCCAGCCGATGAACTGGGCGCCGTCCACCCAGTCGCGCTCGCGGTAGTCGAACTGCTGCTCGCGGCCGTTGCGGTCGCGGGCGTAGATGCGCAGCGTCTTGGTGCGGCCGGGGTCGGGGTCGACGCCGAAGAGGTCGTTGGTCAGGCGAAAGCGCCGGTCCTGGCGGGCGAGGTCCTTCAGCCGGGCGGTCACGTCGACATGGGCGTTCTCGGTGCCGTAGCGGGCGTGCAGGATGAGGAACTCGCCTTCGTCGTCGGCCCGGGCGGGCAGGGCGGCGAACGCGAGCAGGCCACTGGCAAGACCGAAGGCGAGTGCGCGTCTGTGCATGTCGGGTGTCCTTGTGGTGATGGTGGGCGTCATCGTACGGCTGTCAACGCAGCGGGGCGCGGGCGGCGGGACGCCGTCGGCGATCTGCGCGTAACCGGCGGTGTCGCGGGCCCCGTTCAGGCCTCGGCAAAGAACCGGCTCGGCGGCATGCCCACCGTGCGCGTGACCATTGCCGAGAACGCGCTGGCGCTGGCGTAGCCGAGTTCCGCGGCGATGTGCCCCATCGGCCGGCCGCGGGCGGCCAGCGTCACCGCGTGGGCCAGCAGCAGTTGCGAGCGCCACTGCACGAAGCTCGTGCCGAGCTGGTCGCGGAACAGGCGGTTGAGCGTGCGGGGGCTGGCACCCGCCTCGGCAGCCCAGGCGTCCAGCCCGGCGTGCCGGCCCGGGTCACGCAGCATCGCTTCGCACAGGCGGCGCAGGCGAGCGTCTGCGGGCAGTGCCACACCCAGGGGGAGGGCGCGGGCGCGCTTGAGCTCGTGTGCGACCAGGGCCTCGACGCTCTGCCGGCGCGCCGCGTCATCGGCCGCCTCGGGCGGGCAGGGGTCGGGGTCGGTGGGCAGGGCCTGCACCAGTTCGCGCAACAAGGGCGACACCTCCAGCACCCGGGGCTGGTGCCAGGCCTCGGCGGGCAGCACGTCGGCCAGCACGTAGACCGTGCGCAGGTCCGCGCGCTCGATCGCCGTCACCGCGTGCTCCAGGCCGGCGGGAATCCAGACCGCGCGGGAGGGCGGCACGATGAAGGTCGAGCTGGGCGTGCTGACCCGCACCGCACCGCTGAACGAGAACACCAGCTGCGCCCAGTCGTGGTGGTGGGGCTGGATGTCGGCCAGGTGCTCCAGCAACCGCGCCTTGGCGCGCAGCGGGCGCTGCGGCGTCGGCACGTAGCGCTCGGGCTGGTAAGAGGGCTGGCTCGTGCCCGAGCGCACGACAGGCGCGGCTGGCGCGGGGACGAGGGCCGGGCGGGCGGTGCGGCGCAGGCGGGGCATTGGCGGGATTTCGACAAAACTTGACGAACCATCGTAACTGCGCCGCCATCCGCCTGCTCAGAATCCGGGGCATGAACACGGCTCTCGCCTCCTCCCTCGACGCGCGCCGGCAGCGCCAGCGCGATGTCGCCACGATCTCCACCATCGGCGTCGCCCACGGCACCTCGCATTTCTTCCACATGCTGCTGCCGCCGCTGTTTCCCGCCTTCATCCAGGCGTTCGGACTGAGCTATTCCGAGCTGGGGCTGCTGGTGACGACCTTCTTCGTCATCTCGGGCGCCGGGCAGGCGCTGGCGGGCTTCGTCGTGGACCGCATCGGCGCGCGGCCGGTGCTGTTCGCGGCGATGGCGAGCTTCTTCCTCGCCTCGGTCGCCGCGGCCCTGGCCCAGGGCTTCGGCGGCTTGATGCTGGCCGCGGCGCTGGCAGGCGTGGGCAACGCCCCCTTTCACCCGGCGGACTTCACCATCCTGAACAAGCGGGTGTCGCAGCCCCGTCTCGGCCACGCCTTCTCGGTGCACGGCATCAGCGGCAACCTGGGCTGGGCGTTCGCGCCGGTGTTCTCGATCGGCATCGCCCAGGCGACGGGCAACTGGCGCTTCGCCTACCTCGGCACCGCGCTGGTGGCGCTGGCGGTGATGGGCTTGCTGTTCTGGCAACGGGCCGCCATCGACGACCGGCAGGGCAGCTGGGGCCATGCCAAGCCGGCGGCAGGGGCGCCGGTCGAGCATCCGATGGCCTTCCTGAAGCTGCCGTCGGTGTGGCTGTGCTTCTCGTTCTTCTTCTGGACCACCGCGGCGCTCGCGGCCATCCAGAGCTTCGCGAGCCCGGCGCTGCATCAGATCTACGGCCTGCCGCTGGCGCAGACCGCTTATGTCGTGACCGGCTACATGCTGGCCGGCGCGGCGGGCATGGTGTGCGGCGGGTTCCTGGTGGCGCGGGCCGAGCGGTTGGAGCGCACCATCGCCCGGGCGATGAGCTTCGCCGCAGCGCTGCTGCTGTTGACGGCCACCGGCTGGCTGCCCGGCCTTGCCGCGGCTCTCGTGGCGGCAATGGCCGGCTTCGGCACCGGCCTGGCCGGCCCCTCGCGCGACATGCTGATCAAGCGTGCCGCCCCGCCCGGCGCCACCGGCCGTGTCTACGGCACCGTGTACTCCGGGTTGGACATCGGCTTTGCGCTGGCGGCCCCGGTGTTCGGCGCCATCCTCGACCACGGCCTGCCCCGCGGCGTCTTCGCGGGCTCGGCGCTGGCGCTGTTGATGGGGATTGCGTCAGCGGGGCTGGTCGGCCTGGGCCTGTCGCGCCGCCTCGCTGTCGCGCCGGCGCGCGTTGCCTGAGCCGCGCGGCGGCTACAGTCGCCGCCAACAAGGCTGGATGCTGGGAGGCAGCATGTCGATTCGGGGCTTGATCATCGGGCTGGTGCTGCTGGGTGTCGTCGGGGCCCTGTGGCAGCAGCGTGAGCGGCTTCAGTCCTGGGTTGCCTCGGCCAAGCTGCCGATGCCGTCCGGCTCGAATTCGTCGCCCGCCTCGACGGCTGCGCCCAAGGCTGCGGGTGGCGGTGAGTTGCGCAAATGCGTGAAGAACGGGCAGGTGACGTACGCCAACGTGGATTGCCCGGCGGGCAGCCAGGCCCAGGCCGTGACCGGCGGCACGGTGACCGTCATGCCCGGCACGCCGGTCGCAACCCCGGCTTCCTCGGCCAGCGGCCCCTCGTCACTGCACAAGGCGCTGGACGTGACGCGCGACGACGGCCTGCGCGACAAGATCATGCAACGCCAGATCGAGGGGGCTCGCTGAAGCGATTCGCTCGCGCGGTGCGGCTACAGTGCCGCACATGACTAGACAAGCTGCTTCCCCCGTCCTGGCCGGCCACAGGCTGGTCGAAGCCCTCATCGCGAACGGCATCGACACGGCCTTCGGTGTGCCGGGCGAGTCCTACCTCGCCGTGCTCGATGGCTTCCATGAGCATGCCGACAAGATCCGTTTCGTGGCCTGTCGCCAGGAGGGCGGTGCAGCCTTCATGGCCGAGGCGCAGGGCAAGCTGACCGGGCGGCCGGGCATCTGCTTCGTGACCCGCGGCCCGGGTGCCACCAACGCCAGCATCGGCCTGCACACGGCCTTCCAGGACAGCACGCCGATGATTCTCTTCATCGGTCAGGTCGCCAGCGACCAGCGCGACCGCGAGGCCTTCCAGGAGGTCGACTACCGCCAGATGTTCGGCCCCGGCACGCTGGGCATGGCCAAGTGGGTGGGCGAGGTGCACGACGCCGAGCGGCTGCCCGAGTACGTGGCGCGGGCCTTCCACACGGCGATGCAGGGTCGCCCCGGCCCGGTCGTGCTGGTGCTGCCGGAGGACATGCTGACCCAGCCCATCACGTCGCCGGTCGTCGCCCCGGCCCGCCCCGCCGAGGCAGCACCCACGCCGGCGGCCCTGGCCGAGCTGCGCGAGCGCCTGCTGGCCGCGCGGCAGCCGCTCGTCATCGCCGGTGGTGGTGGCTGGACGCCCGACGCCACGGCTGCGCTGCAGCGCTTTGCCGAGGCCTGGCAGCTGCCGGTCGGTTGCGCCTTCCGCTTCCAGGACCTGTTCGACAACGCCCACCCGAACTACGCGGGCGACGTGGGCATCGGCATCAATCCGAAGCTCGCCGCCCGGGTCAGGGCCGCCGACCTGATCGTCGCCATCGGCCCGCGGCTGGGCGAGATGACGACCGGCGGCTACACGCTGCTGCAGGCGCCTCGGCCGGCGCAGCAGCTCATCCACATCCATGCAGGTGCAGAGGAGCTCGGCCGGGTCTACACCGGCGAGCTGCTGATCAATGCCAGCATGAGCCAGGCCGCGCCGGCGCTGGCCGCACTCACGCCGCCGGCCGACGTGCCCTGGCGCGACTGGACGGCGCAGGCGAATGCCGACTACCGCGCCAACCTCGTGCCCACGCCGGTGGCGCCGCTGGACATGGCCGAGGTCATCCGGCTGCTGGACGCGAAGCTGCCCGAGGGCACGATCTTCACGAATGGCGCCGGCAACTACAGCGGCTGGCTGCACCGCTTCCACCGCTACACGGGCCTGCACCGCTTCGGCAAGACGCAGCTCGCCCCCACTTCCGGCGCGATGGGCTACGGTGTGCCGGCGGCCGTGGCCGCGGCGCTGCTGCAGGACGACCGCTGGGCCGTCAACATCGCCGGCGACGGCGACTTCCTGATGACCGGCCAGGAACTGGCCACGGCCACGGGCTACGGCGCCAAGAAGCTGCTCGTCGTCATCGTCGACAACGGCACTTACGGCACGATCCGCATGCACCAGGAGCGCGAATACCCGGGTCGCGTGTCCGGCAGCGATCTCTTCAACCCCGACTTTGCCAAGCTGGCCGAGGCCTTCGGCTTCGTGGCCTTCAAGGCCGAGACGACCGAGCAGGTCGGCCCGGCGCTGGATGCGGCCATCGCTGCGGGCCGGCCGGCGCTGATCCACCTGCGGCTGTCGTCCGACGTGAGCACCTCGCGTTCGACCTTGACCGCGATTCGTGAGGCCGCACTGAAGAGCCAGGCGGGCTGACGCCCCGCCCGGGTGGCAGCGAACTGGCGACAATGCCGCCATGCCCGACATCGACCTGCAGCTTCGCGGCGAGTTCATCGAACTCGACAAACTCCTCAAGGCCACGGGCCTCGCCGACAGCGGTGGCCAGGCGCGTGCCCTGATTGCGGCCGGCGAGGTGCGCGTGGACGGTCAGGTCGAGCTGCGCAAGACCGCCAAGATGCGGGCCGGGCAGGTCGTCGATTACGGCGGCCAGCGGGTCCGCGTCGTGGCGCCGGCCTGAGCCGCTCAGCGCAGCAGTTCGAGCAGCCGCTCCAGCCCGCCTTCATTGATGGCGATGCGCGCCTGCTCACGCACCTTGGGCTTGGCGTGGTAAGCCACCGACAGGCCAGCCGCGCCCATCATGGGCAGGTCGTTGGCCCCGTCACCCACGGCGATGGCCTGGTCGGGCCGGCAGCCGATGCGCTCGCAGCACTGCAGCAGCATCAGGCGCTTTTGCTCGCCGTCACAGATGTCGCCCCAGTCCTGCATGGCCACGCGGCCGGTGAGGGCGCCGCTGTCGATTTCCAGCTCGTTGCTGCGCACGAAGTCCATGCCGAGCTCGGCGGCAACGAAGCGGGTGAAGAAGGTGAACCCGCCTGACACGAGCACCAGCGTCAGCCCCGCGGCTTTCAAGGCGGCGCACAGCTCACGGGCGCCTGGGTTGAAGCTCAGGCGCTCGGCCAGCACGCGGTCCAGCACCATGGCCGGCACACCGGCCAGGATGGCCAGTCGACGCTGAAGGCTGTCGCGGAAATCGGTGATCTCGCCGCGCATGGCGGCCTCGGTGATGGCAGCCACCTGCTCGCCCTTGCCGGCCAGTGCCGCGATTTCGTCAATGCACTCGATGCTGATCAGCGTCGAGTCCATGTCGAAGGCAGCAAGCTTGAAGTGGGAGAGGGGCGGCAGGGCCGGGCCGGGGCGCAGCACGAGGCCTTCGGGGGCAGGGGAGGTCACGGCGTGGGAACAGGGCGGGTGGCAGAGATGAACGGATTATCTCGGCCGCCGGTACCGGCTGGTTTTCTCCGGATGATCAGGTACAAAGCACCCCGAGCTGCGACGCTGCAGGAAGCAGCCCGAAGGTGACCGTGCGCAGGAACCTGATTCGACTGACCGCCGTCTTGTGGTGCTGTGCGCTGTCCGCGGCGTTCGGGCAGGGCGTCACGCCGGTGCGGGTCTTCACGACCTCGTATCCGCCCTATGCGGCGCCCGAACTGCCCCAGCAGGGGGCCGCCGTGCAGATGCTGCGCGACATCCTGGAGACGCAGGGCCTGCAGGCCAGTATCGACTTCCTGCCGTGGGCCCGGGTGATGCCCCGCGAGGTGGTGTAAGTTTTTAGGCGAGGCGGCCCGTAGAGGGTGGCCATCGTGGTCCCGGATAAGGTTGAGGTGCGACCCACC
>RXJW01000067.1 GCA_003963005.1 Burkholderiales bacterium | reverse complement strand
AGTCGGCCAGCTGGTGCGGCAGGTTCTCGTTGGTCAGCACGAAGGAGAACAGCACCGCGTTCGTGATGATGTAGAGCAGCATCGCCGACATGTTGGCCGAATCGCGCAGCACCTTGGGCACGTCGCGCAGCTTCAGGTCCTTGTAGACGAAGATCGCCACGAAGAACGAGTACACCGCCGCCATCGCGGCCGCCTCGGTCGCCGTGAAAGCGCCCGACCAGATGCCGCCGACGATGATCACCACCAGCAGCAGGCCCCAGAAGCTCTTGCGGAAGGCGGCGAAGCGCTCGCCCCAGCCGGCGCGCACGAGGCGCGGGTAGTTGTTCCTGCGGGCGATCCACCATGTCACGGCGGCCAGCATCAACGCCAGCGTGATGCCGGGCAGCAGGCCGGCCACGAACAGCGCGCCGATGGAGGTGTTGGTCGAGATGGCGTAGATGACCTTGGGGATCGAGGGCAGCATCAGGATGCCGAGCGAGCCGGCGGTGATGATGACGCCAGCGCCGAAGCGCATCGGGTAGCCGTGGGCCACCATGGCCGGCAGCACGATCGAACCGATGGCCACCACCGTCGCCACCGAGGAGCCGCACACCAGGGCGAACATCGAGCAGGCCAGGATGGATGCCAGCGCCAGGCCGCCGTGGAAGTGGCCCACCAGGCTGGTGGCGAAGTTGATCATCCGGCGGGCCACGCCGCCGTGGGTCAGGAAGTTGCCGGCCAGGATGAAGAAGGGCACGGCCATGATTTCCCACTTCTCGATGCCCGTGAACAGCTTCAGGGCGACCGATTCGATGGGCACCTGGGTCATCGTGACGATGAAGGTCATCACGGTGAGGCCCAGGGAGATGCTGATCGGCATGCCGGTCAGCATCAGGGCCAGCAGCAGGCTGAAGATGATGAGCGCGTTCATGCCTTGGCTCCCTTCACGTCCAGCGGGGTCTGTTCGTCGATGCCTTCGACGTGGGACTCGTCATGCTTGGGCAGTTCGCCCGTCTTCCAGAAGTTCCAGCAGACCTGCAGGAAGCGGTAGCACATCAGGGCCGAGCCCAGCGGGATGGCGGAGTAGACGATCCAGGTCGGCCACTCCAGGTCGGGCGTGGTCGGGCCCTCGAAGACGTCGTCCCGCGGCTGGCCGATGAGATCCAGGAATGCGTGGTGGGCCCCGTTTTCCCAGACGAAGGTGCCACCCAGCACGGCGATCGCGCCGGTGAAGAAGGCACCGGCCAGCAGGCCGAAGATGACGAAGCGGCCGCGGTTGGCGGGCGACATGCGATTGATGACGACGTCCACGCCCACGTGGATGCCGGTCCGCACGCCGTAGGCCGCACCGAACTTGCACATCCACACGAACAGGATGATGCACAGCTCCTGCGCCCAGCTCATGTGGACCTTGAGCGCGATGTCCTGGATGTAGGGCACGCCGGCGAGATAGCGGTGGACGACGGCGACAAAGATCACCAGCGTCGCCGCCGCCATCAGGAAGGCGATCAGCCACTCTTCCAGATGATTCAGCAACTTATTGAACATGTAGGCCTCCGACCGAGCCGGCCGCCGCCGGCCCGGGAGTGATCAAGCGACTCCCGCTGATCCGGCTCTGCCGGTCAGCCGGGAGTGCCCCCTTGAGGGGGCGCGCGAAGCGCGTAGGGGGTGGGCTTATTTCGGCGCGACGAACCCAGCAGCCTTGTAGGCCGCCTCGATGGTCGCCTTGCCCACGCGGCTTTCCATCTCCTTGTGGACGGGCATCAGGGCCTTCTTCCACTCGTTGATCTCGGCCGGCGTCGGCGTGTAGATCGTCACGCGGTTGCTGGCCTTGATGCCTTCGAGCGCACGGCCGTTCTCGGTGCTGGCAATCGCGTTGGCGTAGGTGGTGGATTCCTTGATGGCGGCTTCGAGCTGCGTGCGAATGTCCGCCGGCAGGCCGTCCCAGAACTTCTTGTTGACGATGACGGCGTAGGCCAGGTGGCCGTGATTGGACAGCGTCATGTGCTTTTGCACTTCGAAGATCTTCTGCGTGTAGAAGTTGCTCGGCACGCCTTCGGTGCCGTCCACCACGCCGGTCTGCAGCGCCTGGTAGAGCTCGCTGAAGGCCATCACCTGCGGGATGGCGCCCAGCGCGCGCATCTGGGCATCCAGCACCTTGCTGGACTGGATGCGCATCTTCATGCCCTTGAAGTCCGCCACGGTGTGCAGCGGCTTGTTGGCGCTCATGATGTGGAAGCCGTTGTCCCAGTAGGCCAGGCCCTTGATGCCCTTGGGTTCGAGCTTCTTGAACAGATCGGCACCGAGCGGCCCTTCGGTGACGGCGCGGAAGGCATCGGTGTCCTTGAACAGGAAGGGCAGGTCGAAGACCTCGAACTCCTTCACGCCCAGCGGGCCGAACTTCGCCAGCGACGGGGCCAGCATCTGGACGGAGCCCAGCTGCAGGGCTTCCATCTCTTCCTTGTCCTTGTAGAGCTGGCTGTTCGGGTAGACCTCGATCTTCACGCGGCCGCCGGTCTTGGCCTCGGCCAGTTCCTTGAAGCGCTGGGCGCCCTTGCCCTTGGGCGTGTCCGGCGCGACGACGTGGCTGAACTTGATGACGATGGGCGCCTGGGCCTGCGCGGGCAGGGCGGCGAGGGTCGCCAGGACGGCGGCGGAAGCGAGCAGGAGGCGGCGCAGGGCCATGGGATGTCTCCGTCTTAGTGGATATGGCCCGGATTCTTCCGACGCGCGAGGGTGCCGGGAAGTTGTGGAGTTCCACATTTCTGGGCGCCGGCACCATGCCTAGACTGCAGGCCATGACCTGGCGCGAGTTCCTTCATCGAGGCCTGTGGCTGGCTCCCCTGGGGTTGTCCCTGGTGTTCGTGCTCGGGGTGCTGGGCTGGGTGCGCGCCAACGAGGCCGAAGAGCAGGAACAACAGCGCCAGACCCTGATCTCCGACGCCCTCAGCACCGAGGCGCAGCTGCGCGACCGCATTGACGAGGAGCAGGCCCATGTGCGCCAGCTCGCCGCCGCCCTGGCGGGTCAGGCCCCCGGCTCGGCGGTGCTGGCGGCGCACCCCGAGGTCAATGCCGGCCTGCGCCGGCTGTGGCTGTCCGTCACCTGGCTGGATGCCCGCAACCGCGTGCTCGCCGAGGTGCCGAGCGAGTCCGAAGCCAACCGCTACGAGGACGGCCTGTCCCTGCACCTGACCGCGCCGGTGGGCACGGACAGCGTGCTGGTGATCCGCTACGCCCCCGCCCTGTTGCTCAAGCGCGGGGTGCCCTGGTGGCTGGCCCGCAAGTACGACGTGCAGCTCGTGGACAGCGCCGACCAGGTCATCGCCTCCAGCACCGAGTCGCCGCTGCGCGCAGCCCAGGGGCCGCGGCCGAGCTACCGCGTCGCCCTCACCGGGCCGCTGCGCGCGAGCCCGTTGGCTCAGGCCGCGCTGACCGATGCAGCCCTGGAGCTGACGTTGCGCGACCCCAGTCCCACGGCGATCCGCCCGCTGGCCTGGGTGCTCGTCGCGGGCTTTCTGCCGCTGATCGCCGTGGCGAGCTGGCTGCTGCGTCGGCAGATGCGCCAGGTGCAGCGTGCCGAAGTGGCCGGGCGCACCGAGGCCGCCTGGCGGCGCGCGATGGAAGACTCCGCGCTCGTGGCGCTGCGGGCGCGCGACTTCGACGGCCGGCTGCTGTACGTCAACCGCACCTTCAGCGACATGGTCGGCCTGCCCGTCGAACAGCTCGTGGGCCTGTTGCCGCCCATGCCCTACTGGCCGCCGGATGCCCTGGCCGAAGTGACCGAGCGCAACCGTCGCAACCTGGCCGGCCAGGCGCCGAGAGAGGGCTACGAAGCGCGCTGGCGCCACAGCAGCGGGCGGATGCTGGACGTGATGGTGTTCGAGTCGCCGCTGGTCGACGCCGGCGGCCGGCAGATCGGCTGGATGGGCAGCATCATCGACATCACCGAGCGCAAGCGCCTGGAAGACCGCGAGCGCCGCCAGGTGGAGACGCTGGCGCACAACGCGCGCTTGACCATGCTCGGCGAGGTGGCCTCCACGCTGGCCCATGAACTCAACCAGCCGCTCACGGCCATCGCCAGCTACGGCGCGGGCCTGAGCAATTCGCTGGCCAAGCTGGGCGTGCAGGACGAGCTCGTGCTCGGTGCGCTGCAGCGCCTGGGTCAGCAGGCCGCGCAGGCGGGGCGCATCGTCGCGCGCATCCGCGAATTCCTGACGCGGCGCGAACCCCGCCACGAGCCCTGCGACCTGCACGAGGTCATCACGGCCGCGGTGGAGCTGCTCAAGCGCGACTGCCAGCGCCGCGGCGTGGCGCTGGAGATGCACCTGGCGCCAGGCGTTCCCACCGTGCTGGCAGATGCCGTGCTGATCGAGCAGGTCGTCATCAATCTCGTGCGCAACGCGGCAGATGCGCTGCAGAGTGGCGAAGGGCCGCGGCGCATCACGGTCAGCAGCCGCGTGGCGGGCGAGTTCGTGCGTGTGGACGTGCAGGACAACGGGCCCGGCCTGCAAGGGCGGCGCGTCGAGCAGCTGTGCGCGCCCTTCTATTCGACCAAGGCCGACGGCATGGGCATGGGCCTGGCCATCTGCCGCTCGATCATCGAGGCTCACCAGGGTGTGCTGGACGCCAGCGACGCGGGCAGCGGTGGCGCGCTGTTCTCGTTCAGCCTGCCGCTGAGCCGCCAAGCTCAAGGAGAGACCACCCATGCATGACCCGGGCACCGTCTATCTCGTCGACGACGACCCCGGCGTGCGGGATGCGCTGGCCTTCCTGCTGCGCTCGCGCGGCCTGGCCGTGCGGCCCTTCGACGGCGGGCCGTCGCTGCTCGACACGCTCGACCGTGAGCCCCCGCCGCGCGGTGTCTTCCTGCTGGACGTGCGCATGGAGCCGATGACCGGCACGCGGCTGCATGACGAGCTGCTGGCGCGCCAGCTGCGCAATCCGGTGCTCTTCCTGACCGGGCATGGTGACATTCCGATGGTGGTGGAGGCCTTGAAGAAGGGGGCCTTCGACTTCCTGGAGAAGCCCTACAGCGACAACGCCCTGGCGGACCGGCTGGAGCAGGCCTTGGCCGTGGACGCCGCGATGCAGGCCGAAGGCGCGCAGGCCGCCGAGCGCAGCGCCCGGCTGGCGAGCCTCACCGATCGTGAGCGCGAAGTCATGACGCGGGTGGCCGCGGGCAAGCTCAACAAGGTCATCGCGGACGAGCTGAACGTGTCCATCCGCACCGTCGAGGTCCACCGCGCGCGCGTCTTCGCGAAACTGGGCGTGCGCTCGGCGGCCGAGGTGGCGACGCTGCTGGCGGGGCGTTAGCCGTTCACACGCGTTTACCGCCAGGCGTCAACCGCGCGGCCGGCGCCGCGTTGGAGGGCTGTCCTGTCACGGATACCTCCCATGAGCACGCTGACCCTCACTTTCACCGGTCCCTCCTCTCAAGCCCGCCGCGCCCTGGTGGGCCTGCTGCAGCGCTTCCGCCAGGCCTACTTCGTCGAGCGCAGCAGCCACGAGTACGCCGTCACGGCCGACGAGGCGACCGCGGCCGAGCTGGCCCGCCAGCCGCAGTGGTCGGTGCGCCCGACGATGCCGCGCTGAGGCGTGATCGGGCGGCGGCATACTGCCGCCCATGCAGAGACCCCCACCGCTGGCCCGCCCCACCAGCGAACAGATCGCCGCGCTGCCGCCCTATCCGGCGCTGCCGCCGCATTGCATCCATCTGCTGCGTACGCCTGACCAGCTGGCGGCGGCCGAGGCGGCCTTGCGGGCCGCCGTGCATGTGGGCTTCGACACCGAGAGCAAGCCGGTGTTCGTGGCCGGGGCGCCGCAGACGGGGCCCGAGGTCATCCAGTTCGCGACCTCCACGCAGGCCTTCATCGTGCAGACCGCCACGCCCGGTGTGCTGCCCTTCCTGCAGGCCATGATCGAGTCGGACGAGGTCGTGAAGGTGGGCTTCGGCCTGGCGTCGGACCGGCCACAGATCCACCGCAAGCTGGGCCTCAAGCTCGGGCGCCACATCGACCTGTCGTTCCAGGTGCGCCGCCTGGGCTTCAAGGATGCCGTCGGCCTGAAGGTGGCGGTGGCGGTGGTGCTCGGGCAGCGCTTCAGCAAGTCCAAGAAGGCCACGACCTCGAACTGGGCGAACCCGACGCTGACGGCGCAGCAGTTGCAGTACGCTGCCAACGACGCGCATGCGTCCTTGCTCGTCTATCACGCCCTCACGCAGGCCACGACATGAAACTCGGGGAGCTCCGCCTGGACCTTCGCCTGCGACAGGCCGTCGAGGCCGGCGAGCTCGCGCTGTGGGACCTGCGGCCCGAACTGGAGACGGTGCAGTACTCGCCGCAGTGGAAGACGCAGCTCGGCTTCCCCGATCCGCACAGCGCCGACAGCACGCATTTCTGGCGCTGCCGTGTGCACCCCGAGGATCTCGCGCCGATGATCGACCTGATGCGCGAGCACATGCAGGGTGAGCGCCCGACCTACGAGGCGACGTTCCGCCTGCGCAGCAACGGCTCGGGCTACCGGCGCGTGCATTCGCGCGGCCGCGTCATCGAGCGCGGGCCGCAGGGGCGGGTGCTGCGCATGGTCGGCACGATGATCGACATGACCGAGCGCCCCTGCACGCCCGCGGGCGGCCTGCCCGACGGGCCGCGCGGCATGATGGCCGGCACGCCGATCGCGCTGCCCTTCCATCGGCTGCTCGGCGATGCCCTGGTGGCCGCTGAGCGCGATCGTGTGCTGCTGCTGGTCGAAGACCTGCTGCAGGATGCCCTCGCCGACGTGGCGGCCTGGCGCCAGCAACGGCCCGTGCCTCAGCCGGGTGAGGCGGGCACGGCGTCGAGGTAGGCGATCCGGCGGATCGGCGTGAACAGGGTGCCCAGCGCCACCACGCCCAGCAGGCACAGCGCCGCCGCCGTGAAGAGCGAAGTCACGTCCAGCACGCGCAGTGCGGCACCGGCTGCGGCTGAGGCCAGCGGCGCCAGCCCCATCACGATGAACATGAACAACGCCATCGCGCGACCCAGCATCTCGGGCGGTATGCGCCGCTGCAGCCAGCTGTAGACGGCCACCTGCACGAACCCGCCCAGGGCGCCGAGCGGCAGCAGCAACAGGGCGCCCTGCCAGGCCGTGTGCACATGGCCGAACAGCAGAAAGACGCCGCCGGCGACGGTGTCGATCAACAGCACCGTGCCGCCGAGCGTGGACAGCCGCCACTGCGGCCGCAGCCCCGAGACGGCCATGCCGGCCAGCGCGCCGAGGCCGTGTGTGGCGAGCATCACCCCGAGTGCAGCGGCGCCACTGGGCAGCCGCTCGGCAGCCAGCACCGGCAGGGCGACCTGGATGGGCCCGCCGACGAAGAAGGCCACCGCGGAGAAGTACAGGAACAGCGCCCGCAGTTCGCGGTCCTGCCAGCAGACCCGAAGTGACTGGCCGATGGCATCGAGCACCGGCTGCGGCGCCGGCGGGTCACGAGCGATCGTGCGCACCCTCGACAAGGTCCAGGCCGAGACTGCAAAGCTCAGTGCGTCAAAGGCAAAGGCCAATGCCAGGCCACGCCCCTGCAGCGCAGGCTCGCGGCCGCCGCTCACCAGCAGCCCCGCCAGCACGGGGCCGAGCAGCATCACGAGTTGTCGTGCGCCCATGAGCACGCCATTGGCCGGCTGGATCAGGGACGCGGGCACCGACTGCGGCAGGATGGCGCTGCCTGCCGGGTAGCTGAACGCGGTGGCCAGGCCGATGGCCAGCGTCAGCGCGTAAACGCCGGGCAAGGTGATCGCCTCGCTGGCCGTCAGCGCGGCGAGCAGGCCCAGCAGCGCGACGTTGATCCATTTGGTCAGCATCAGCACGGCCTTTGGCGAGTGGCGGTCCACCAGCGCGCCGCCCACCAGGATGAACAGCGCCCGCGGCAGGCTGCCCAGCGCGAGCACGGTGCCCAGCACCAACGGGTCCCGCGACAGGCTCATGACGAGCCACGGCAGGGCCAGCAGCGTGAACTGGTCGCCCAGCATGGACAGCGTGCCGCCGCCGATCAGCCAGCGGAAGTTGGCGTTGCGAAAGAGGTCGCGGCGGATGTCGTTCATGACTGCTCCTCAGGCGGCAGCGTGGCCTTGGACCGGCGCAGGTAGGCGATCAGCTCGGGGGAGATGCCCGTCTGGCGCGCCAACTCCGGTTCGGCGGCATACATGCGGCGCATCGTGTCTTCCATGCCTGGCGCCACGTTCAAGAACTGGCGCTGCAGCACCAGCCAGCGGCGGACCAGCGCCTGAACTGCCGGCGTCGCCGGGTCGAGCCCGGCATCCATCGCGGCGCGGGCCTGCGCGGCGAGCCGGGGCCACTCCGCCTCGACGGCGTCCCGCTCGGCCAGCGGCAGCGTTTCCCAGCGCTGGCGCAGGTCGCGCATCTGCTCGGGGCTGAACCAACGCTCGTGGACGCGGCGGATCTGCATCGCATCCAGCAGCACCTGCAAGGCGTCGCCTCCATCGCCGTGCTGGGCCAGGCGCCGGGCCGCGTTGCGCAGCGTCTGCAGCAGCGTTTCCTGCGCGAGCAACTGGGCCTCGATCTGCTCGATCTGGGCCTGCAGCACCTGGGCCAGCGGCTGCGGGGCCTCGCCGTCGAGCAGCGGGGCGATGTCCTTCAACGACAGGCCGGCATCCCGCAGCGCCAGCACGCGGTGCAGACGCAGTACGTCGGCCTCGCCGTAGCGCCGATAGCCGGCCTCGCTGCGCCCGGACGGCCTCAGCAGGCCGAGCGCCTCGTAGTGATGCAGGGTGCGCACCGTGAGGCCGGCGCGCCGGGCAAGTTCGCCCACCGTGTAGTCCATGAACGGGGTGGTGAAGTGACGACGTGCGCATCTTCAACCCTGACGTCTCGTCAGGGTCAAGTCCTGCGCCATCCCGAGGCGCGATGGTGCGATGCGGGGCGTGAAGGCCCAGACCTGGGGCGAACCCGAATTGAAACCTCAAGAAACCCGTGAATTGGTTGGCAATTCAAGCTGGCATGGGGTTTGCACCAGGAACGCTGCCGAGGCGACTGGCCTCGGGGAACCTAAGGAGTACCTCACCATGAAGACCTGGACCACCCTGCGACCCCTCACCCTGACGGCCGCTCTGCTCGCCACCCTCGCGCTGACCGCGCCGGCGATCGCCCAGGAACCCACCGTGCCCTCTGCCGCTGACCGTGCGTTGCTGCGCAGTGCGCAGGGCGAATACATGCTGGACGACGGCCGCACGCTGCGCGTGCATGTCGGTGCGCGCCGCCTGGGCGTGAGCCTGGATGAAAGCCCGCTGGAGACCTGGCGTGCCGAGAATGCCGAGCTGTTGGTCAGCCCCGACGGCCTGCGCCGCGTGCGCCTGTTCCGCAACGTCGATGGCAGCGTCGACCGCATCGCCTTCGAAACCGACCGCGCACGTTGAGCCGCACTGATCGAGCCGGCCGGCACCCGGGGTGCCGCCGGCTGAACCTCCCCACGGCGAGCTGCGCTCAATGGCGCGGTTCGCCATCCCTCCACGCGGCCCGGATCAGGCGGCCGCAAGCGACCGAGGCTGCGCCCGGCTTCAGGGCCGGATCCTCCGTTTCTGGTGCCTGACGTGCGTCGCGGGCCAGGATGCCGTAGAGGCGCTTGTCGGCGCTGATCCACGGGTAGAAGCCGAAGGCTCCGGCGCTGCTGAAGGCACCGTCGCCCACCTGCGGGTCGTCCTCCACCCAATGACCCAGGCTGTAGTGCCAGGCCTCGGTTTCCGGCACGGGCGTCTTGACGGCCTCGTTCGGGCAGACCTGCGGGTTCGTGCAGACGGCGTGCTGCCCAAGCAGCGCACCGAGCTGCAGTTGGCCGGTCATCATCGCGCGCAGCAGCCGGCTGTAGTCGGCCGCGCTCGTCACACCGCCGCCTGCCGGTTGTGCCTGGGTGTAGCTGAACGACCAGTCGTTGCCCAGCACCGGCGCCAGCGTCTGGCGCACCGCGATGCCCAGAGCCTCGGGCCCGAACGCGCCCAGGCCCATCGTGATGGCGTGCTGCTGCAGGTGGCCACCGTTGTAGTCGAAACGGTTCTCGGTGGCCGGGTTCTTGCGGCCGCGCCCGTTGAGCAGGCTCGCCTGGCAGGCCGCCACGCTTTGGTTCGGCCGGCAGATGTGGAAGTAGGTGTAGCCGCTCTGGAAGTGCAGGAGCTTGACGTCCTCGGCGCTGAACTGACCCTGCCGACGCTCGGCCGCGAAAGCCGCGTAGACCCATTTCGAGGCCGAGGCGATGGCCATCTCGGTGCGTCGCTCCGGTGCGCCTTCGCCCGCCTTGCCGCCCACGAGCGGCTGCGTCGCATCGCCCAGCTCCCAGTAGAACGGCTGCACCGCCACGCACGCGGCGGCCTTCTCGGCGGTGAGCCGCGCCGCGGCGGCGCGCTGCGCAGGCGTGGGATCGGCGGCATGGGCCAGGATGGGGGCGGCAGCCAGCAGGGCGAGGGCGAGACGGTTCATGACGGGCTCCTGTTGAAGGTGGCTCGATGCTGCCGGCCCCTGGGCTGGCAAAGGTTGCCGTGCCGGTTGCACTGCTTGCATCGCCTGACAGCGCGCCGGCCATGCAACGCTTTGTCATCGTTTTTCGCCGACGCCGGCCGGCGCTGCGGGTGCCGTCCCTAACATCGGCGCATGAGCCGCATCCTAATCGCCGACGACGAGGCTGAGCTGCGCGGGCTGCTGCAGCGCTACCTGACCGAACAAGGTCTGTCGGTGCGTGCCGTGCCGGACGCCGCCAGCGCCGCGCAGTTGCTCGCCCGCGAGCGCTTTGACGTGCTGGTGCTCGACCTGATGATGCCCGGCGAAGACGGCCTGTCGCTGTGCCGGCGGCTGCGTGCCCAGGGCGAGACCATCCCGATCCTGATGCTCACGGCGCGCGGCGAGTTGGTGGACCGTGTGCTGGGCCTGGAAATGGGCGCCGATGACTACCTGGCCAAGCCGTTTGCACCGCGAGAACTGCTCGCACGCCTGCAGGCGATGGTGCGCCGCCAGCAGCAGCTGGGCGCGCACCTCGGCCCGGCCGGCGACGAGCCCGTGCGCTTCGGGGCCTTCACGCTCCACCCCACGCAGCGCCGCCTGCTGCGCGACGGCCGGGAGCTGGACATCAGCACGGTCGAATTCAACCTGCTGCGCGCACTGGCCAGCCAGCCCAACCGGCCGCTGGGCCGGGAGAAGCTGCTCGTGCTGGCCCACGGCGAGGCGCACGGCGTCAGCGATCGCAGCCTGGATGTGCAGGTCATGCGACTGCGCCGGCTCATCGAGGTCGACCCCAGCGCCCCGCGGCACATCCAGACCGTCTGGGGCCTGGGCTATGTGTTCATCCCCGAGCTGACCTGAATGATGCGCCGTCTCACCCCCCGGACGCTGTTCGGCCGCAACCTTTGGCTGATCGTGGCCCTCATCGTCGTGGGGCAGTTGGTGAATGCCGTGGTCTACGGCCAGCTCGTGGCACGGCCGCGCGTCCGGCAGATGGCAGAGGCCACGGCGCGCAGCCTGCAGGCCGTCAGCGAGGCCTTGCGGCTGCTGCCGGCCCCGGAGCGTGAGGGCTTCGTGGGCCGCTTCAACGCCCGTGCCAGTGGCGTGCCGGCCGAGGCGGAGCGAGCCCGCTTGAGCCTGCTGGAGCGCGCCTTCGTGGCCGAGTTGACGGCACAGCTTGGCGAAGCGCCGGGTTCGCTGGCGTGGCGCCGCGAGCCGAGTGGCCTGCTGGCCGTGCGCCTGCAAGGCCAGTGGCTGGTGTTGCCGCCGGTGCAGGGGCTGCACCGTTTTGCGCGCACCTGGCTGATCGCCAGCATCGTCACGGGGGCGCTTGCACTGCTCGGCGCCTGGCTCATCCAGCGCCGCATCAACCGGCCACTCGCGCGCCTGGTGGAAGCGGCGCGCGCGGTCGGTGCCGGCCAGCGGCGCCTTGCGCTGCCGACGGACGGCCCCGAGGAAACCGCGGCGCTCGCCCGCGGCTTCAACGAGATGGCGGCAGCGCTCGCGCGGGACGAGGAAGACCGGCTGCTGATGCTGGCCGGCCTGTCGCACGACCTGCGCACGCCGCTGGCCAAGATCCGCCTGGCCAGCGAGTTGCTGCGCGACGCCGGCCAGGGCGACCCCGCGCTGCTGGACACCCTGGACCGCAGCCTGCACGGCCTCGACGGCCTGCTCACCCAGTTCCTCGACTACGCCCGCGCCGCACACCCGGCCGAGCACGAAGTGCCGGTACCGATCCCGCTGCGCGACTTCCTGGCCGAGACCCTGGTCCTCGCGCCGGGCCTGCCCCAGCCGGTGCTGGTGGCGGGCGAGGCGGTCACGCAGCCCGCCCGTCCGCAGGCTCTGCGCCGCATGGTGCTCAACCTCCTCGTCAACGCGCAGAACCATGGCGCGCCGCCGATTGAGGTGGCCTGCGGTGCTGACGGTGACACCGTGTGGATCGAGGTTCGCGACCGCGGTCCCGGCATCGCGCCGGGGCGGGCCGAATCCCTCAAGCGCCCCTTCCAGCGCGGCGACGCCGCCCGCGGCGGCACTCCCGGGTCGGGCCTGGGCCTTGCGATCGTGGAGCGGCTGGCCCGGGCCGAGGGCGCTGAACTGCGCCTGCTGCCGCGTGACGGTGGCGGCTTGACGGCGCGGGTCAGCTGGGCGCCCGGCCCGCCCGCCTGAAGCCTCAGGTCTCGGCCCGAAAGTTTCGACCCAGCTGCAGGCCGGTGCCGAAGTAGTGGCGGAACACGTACAGCAGCGGGCTCCAGCGCGAGGTATCGATGTGGTGGCCGCCTGGCCGCAGGATGGCTTCGTGGGCATGGACCTGCAGCACTTCGACCTCCAGGATCTGCACGCCAGGCGCGTCGCCCGTGCCCGGCGGGCAGGCATGCGCGGCAAGCAGCCGTGCCTCGATCTGCAGCGGGCACTCGGCGGCGCGCAGCGGCCGCACCTGGGTGGCAGGTAGCGCTTGCCAGCCAGCGAGTGCGAATTTGTCCGGCTCATGGCGGTAGCCCATGGCGGCCTTGTCATCTGGCACTGGCCAGCGGCCCGTCGTCGGGGCCAGGCGCTCGACCGCCAACTGCTGTGCCGGGTCGGGCAGGTTGATGACGACCTCCCTGCGCGCGAGCAGGTTGATACAGCCCTGCGAGTCGTCGCCCAGTCCGAGCACGAGGCGGTCAGCCAGCGCCCAGACCGACGACATCGGCGTCAGGTTGGTGCTGCCGTCCGCATTGAGCGTGCTCAGCACGGCCACTGGCGTGCCGAAGTACAGCACCCTGGGACGGATGGGGCGGGTCGGGGGCGGGGCGGTGAGGGGCATGCCCGCCATGATCGGGCCCGCCGACCTCGCAAGACTTCGCCACGTGGCGAAGTCTTGCATCCGGGTTCAGCGCGACGCGACGAACCGGTACTCGTGCTGCGCGTCGCGCAGGATGAGGGTCGGCTTGGGCGCCCTGTCGTCACGCACCAGCTCGATGCCGCCGATGCCCGGGTCGATGGTCCAGTAGCTCTGCGTGCCATCTTCGTTCTTGCGCAGGGCCACCTCGCTGTTCCAGTGCGCAAAGCGGAAGCGCAGCTTGCCAGCCTGGCGCTCGATGCGCAGCGGGCCCAGTTCGGGGCTGTCGTACCTGGCGGCCAGCGGCTTGATGGCGTCGGCCGGCACCGGCAGCGTCAGCATCTGGCGCATCTTGTCGGCCTCGGCCTTGCGGTTGGCGATCGCCACCTTCAGGCGTTCGTCGGCCTCGGGGAGCCCGTCGAACAGCACTTCGAGCAGCTTGCGCTGCAAGGGGCCGCGCAGCAGCACGCCGGCGTCGGAGTTGGTCAGGATGGTGACGCCGGCGTTGTATTCGGGCAGCCAGATCATGTTGGAGTGAAACCCCAGCATGTCACCGCCGTGCGAGGCCACCGTGATGCCGTACTGCTTGTCCACGAACAGGCCCATGCCGTAGTAGACGTCCTCGCCCACCATCACCTGGGGCTTGTAGCGCTCGGCCCAGTTGGCCTCGCCGATCAGGGGCTGGCCCTCGGGCGTCCGGCCCTTGTTCAGCTCCATCAGCACCCAGCGGCTGAAGTCGTTGGGCGAGGTCCAGACCGCGCCGGCCGGCCGCGCCGGGATGATGGTGCGGTTGACGTCCATGCTGGCCCGTTGCGTGCTGCCGTCAAAGGCGTCGCCGTGCGGCCAGGCACGGTTGCCGCGCAGCGCCTTGGTGTAGTCGAAGGTGGTGTTCTTCATCCCCAGCGGGCCGAAGAGCAGCTCCTGCATCGCCTGGTCGTAGGCCACGCCGACTTCCTTGCCGGGCTTGAGCGCGGCCGCGGCGATGTAGCCGCCGGCCCCGACCATCAGATTGCTGTACTGGAAGACCTCGCCGAACTTGCTGGTGGGCTTCATCGCGCTGAGCTGGTCGAACGTGGTCCTGGCCGGCGCGGCGCCGTTGCCGAACAGCCATTCCAGGTCCTGACGCGGCATGCCGGTGCAGGCACACACCAGATGCTTGATCTGCACGCTCCGGGTCACGTCAGGGTCGGCCAGCTTGAAGGCCGGGAAGGCCTCGGCGGCGGGCTGCTCCCAGCGCAGCTTGCCGGCGTCCACGGCGCGGGCGAGCAGGGCGGTCGTCATGGCCTTGGTGTTGCTGGCGGCCATGAACAGCGTGTCGCCGTCGACGGGGGCGGGCTTGCCGAGTTCTCGCACGCCGAGTCCGCCCGACCAGACGACCTTGCCGCCATCGATGAAGCTCAGGCCCACGCCGGGCACGTCGAGCGCTTTCATGCCCTGGGCGACGAAGGCCTTCAGCTGCTCGATGCGTTCGGGCGTTAGCGGCTTGGCGGTCTTGCCGGCGAAGCTTTCCCGCGCATAGCCCTGTGGACGCAGGCTGCTGAGGAACTTGCCGATCGGGGCGCCGCGCTTTTCGAGCGTGGCTTCCGAGGCCTGCAAGAGCATCACGACCCAGGCCTTGCCGTCGCCGGTGCTGCTGCGCCGGGCAATGGCTTGGAGCGCGAGCTTTTCGTTGGGGGAGGTTTCGTAATCGAACACCTGCTGATCGACCCAGCCGTTGCGGCTCGGTCGCGGCGTCGCCAGGCGCAGCGTGCGCTTGAAGTCGGGCTGCACGAGTGCCCAGGCCTGGGCCACGGCGTCGGCCGCATCCTTGGCCGAGGCGAGGTCGACGACGGTCACCGTCGCATCGCCCTCGGGGGCCGTGAACTTGAGGACGGCGCCCTGGGCGCTGGCCGTGAAGGCTTCGGGCGGGGAGTAGCTGTGGCCGGACGAGGTGGTCTCGGCGTGGGCCGCGAATGTGGCGGCCAGCAGGGAGGCGATCAGCAGTCGACGCATGGGGGCTCCTGGATGAGGAGCCCCGATGCTAGGCCGATCGCTCGCCTCAGCTGATCGTCACTTTCACGGTAGCCGTCGTGGTTTGGCCCAAGTTGTCCTTCAGCGTGATGACGAGATTCGTCGTTCCGGCCACCGGGTTGGGCCACACCACGCCCAACCCCGTGCTGCCGGCCGAGAAGCTCATGCCACCGGGCGCACCGCCGATGGTGATGGACAGCGACGTGGCGCCCGGCGCGCTGTAGCCGATGCTGGCGAACAGCGGCCGGCCCGCCGTGCCGGAAAGGCTGGTGGTGGACAGCTGCGGGCCGGTCGAGGAGGTGGTGGTCGTGCCGCCCGCGCCGGTGGTGCCGGGGGCGCTCGCCGTGGCACCCGACAGGCTCGCCAGGAGCGGGCCGGCGTTGGGCGTGCCCCAGCCGGTGGGGGTGTCGTAGCCAGTCTTGGCTGTGCAGGTGGCGCAGCTGCCATTGCTGCCGCTGCTGACGTCTTTGAAGACCGCCGCGTACTGAGACGGCACGGCGCCGATCTGCTGGTAGATCGCGGCATGCGGCTGGCCGAGCAAGGACTTGCCGGCGGCGACACGCATGGCGTTGGCCACGGCCAGCAGACCCGCCCACTGCGGCGTGGACAGGCTCGTGCCGCCGGCGCTGATCCAGCGGACCGTGCTGGCGCCCTGGGCGATGGTCGCCACGTACTGGCCGGTGTTCGGGTCTGCGTTGAAGGCCACGTCGGCCACCGCGCGGCGCGCGTAGCCGCCGATCGTGCCGCTCTGGTAGCTCGGCAGCGCAACGAAGGCACTGGTGCCGCCGCCGGTGCCCGTCCAGGTGGTTTCAGTGCGGGTGTTGCCGCCGCTGTAGGTCAGCGTCGTGCCGCCGACGGCCATGACCCGGGTCGACACCGACGGCCAGGACACGGCCGCGCCGTTGTCGCCGGTGGCCGCGAGATAGCTCATGCCGGCCGCCGAGAAGACGTTGTCATAGGTCGACGTCCAGCTGCCCTCCGGGGCACCGAAGCTCATGGACACGACACCCGCGCCCATCTTGTTCGCCAGGGCCACGGCATTGGACAGGCTGGCCACGCCGGCGTCCGGCGCCTCGATCAGCACGAGGCGGGCCAGCGGCGCGATCGCATGGGCCCATTGCACGTCCAGGGCGATCTCGGTGGCCCAGCCGCTGTCATAGCCGGGAGCCGTCGACGTGACCGCCGCGGCGCTCGTGCTGTAGGCCACGACCAGTTCGCAATCGGTCTTGGAGGCCGCCGCCAGCGGCAGGCTTGCCCCCGCGGCCAGCGTCCGTGAACTGCAGGCCGGCAGCGCGAACTTGCTGTTGAACGCAGCCAGTTCGGCCGCGACGTTCGGGTTGTGCTTGGCGTTGATGAGGTAGATCGTCTGGCCGGCGCCGAACTGGGCCGCCTGGGCGGCGGTCAGGCCGCTGGTACTGGCCGGCAGGGCCGGCAGGCCGTATGCGGCGCGGATCTGCGCGGGTGTGTAGGTCGTGACTGCCGTGGTGCTGGCCATCGGCGCCGCCTCGCCGGCGCCGGAGGATTGCGCGCGGGCCCGCAGCGACGCATCGAGGCGCTCCCGCGTCAGGCCTTGGGTCGGCACGCCGCTCAGGGCCAGCGAACGGTGCGGGGCAGCGTCGTTGTCGGGTTCGGCGAGGTCGACGGCGGCTGCGTGGAAGGTTGGCTGTGCCACCACACTGGCGCCCGCATCCCCGGGCAAGGCGACGTGCAGGCGGACGCCTTGCGCCGCCGCCAGGGCCTGGGCCGGCGGAACATCACCACCACCGCCGCCACAGGCAGTCAGCGCCGCAACGGTGATCAGGCTGAGGGTCCAGGAGAGAGCGGTGCTGCGCATGGCCAGGTTCTCGTGCAGGGAGGGCCACGCGGATCAGGACCCGCGGTCCTGGCGGCCCCGCTGCCCTGGCGGCTGCGGTGCAGCGCGCGGTAGGCCGGAAGCTTTGCGTCCCCGCCTTTCGACGGGTTTGCCCTCTGGGTTGGTACGACGGAGCCAGTCTAGGACGGCCGTTCGCTTTCCGAACAAACGGCGACTCGTGCCTCGTGAACTACGACTCGTTCCTCGCCAGGATCATTTCGTTCCCCACGACCCTGCCCGCGGCAGCCGCGTTGCAGCGTCCGCCGCCTCCCGGCGGCGAGCGCTCAGGCGGGCGCGATCTCCACCGCCACGCCCGACAGCACGGCATTGCCACTGAGCGGGTCGCGGGCGGTGTCGTCCAGCAGCGCGTTCAGGTTGACGCCGGGCCGCTCGCGCGCCACGGCGAGCTGCACGCCGTCCAGGCCGTGGCCCCAGCCGTGCGGCAGGCTGACGACGCCGGGGCTCATGTCGGCGCTGCGCTCCACCCGCGCGACCAGCTCGCCCACGGCGCTCTTGACGCGCGCGAACTCGGCCAGGCCGAGGCGGTCAGCGTCGGCCGGGTTCACGAGCAGGGTGCAGCGGTCCGGCCCCTTGGCCAGCACCGGCAGGTTGTGCATCCAGCTGTTGCCGGAGCGGGTGTCGCGCCGGCCGATCAGGCTGAAGGCTGGTGCCGGCTGGGGCTGCACCTGCGCCAGGTCGGCCAGGATCGAGGGCGGGGCCAGCTCGATCTTGCCGCTGGGCGTGCGGAGCACTTCGGGGATGCGCGGCACCAGGGCGCCGAGGTCCACGCCGCCGCCCTCCACCGTGCTGGCCGCCTTGACCTTGGCCAGGTTCAGGCCCCCGGGCTGGCGGCCGAACTGGTCGCCGTAGGGGCCGACGCGCAGTTGCAGGTCGATGAGCCGCTCCGGGCCGCGCCAGGGCTGCAGGGCTGCCAGCACGGCGGGCGTCTGGTCGCCGGCGAAGCGGCGCACGTCGGCCTCGATGGCTTCGTCGTCGAGCTGCTGCACGTCCACGCCCAGGCCGCGGCCTTCAAGCAGTGCGCACAGGCGCAGCAGGGTTTGCCACTCCTGCGGCGTGCCGGGGGCGGCGTCGAAGACCGGGCCGCTGAAGCGGGCGTGGTTGCGGTGGCTGAGCTGCGGGAAGGCGACGTCGAAGTGCAGGTCCTCCAGCGGCGACAGCCCCGGCAGGATGACGTCGGCGTGGCGCGTCGTCTCGTTGACGTAGATGTCCAGGCTGAGCATGAAGTCCAGCGTATCGAGCGCCTGGGCGATGCGCGGGCCGCCGGGCGCCGACAGCACCGGGTTGCTCGCGATCGTGATCAGCGCCTTGACCTGGCCCGGCCCGGGCGTCTCGATCTCCTCGGCCAGCAGCGTGATCGGCAGCTCGCCGTACACCTCCGGCGCGCCCGACACGCGGCTGTGGCGCCGGCCCGTGGTCACCCCCTTGCCGCTGCCTGGCTTGCCCTGCGTGTTCGGCGCGAAGGCGGCGGCCTTGGCGAACATCGCGCCGCCCTCGCGGTCGAGATGGCCGGTGAGGACATTGATGAGGTCCACCAGCCAGGAATTCACCGTGCCGAAGCGCTGCGTGCAGGTGCCGATGCGGCCGTAGACCGCGGCGCGCGGCGCGGCGGCGAGTTCTCGGGCCAGGCGCCGCTGTGTCTCGGCCGGGATGCCGCAGCCGGCCGCCGTGACCTCGGGGGCGAAGGGCGCGACCGCCGCGCGGGCGTCCTCCAGGCCGTTGACGTGCTCGGCGAGGCGCCCGAGCTTCACGAGGCCTTCGTCGAACAGCGTGTGAGCGATGCCGGCCAGCAGCAGCGCGTCGCCGCCGGGGCGGATCGGCAGGTGCTCGTCGGCGGCGGCGGCGGTCTCGCTGCGGCGCGGGTCCACCACGACGATGCGCCCGCCCCGGGCGCGCATCGCCTTGGCCTTGCCCCGGTAGTCGGGCACGGTCCACAGGCTGCCATTGCTCACCATGGGGTTGCCGCCCAGGATCAGCAGGTAGTCGCAGCGCTCGATGTCCGGCAGCGGGATGGACAGCCAGTGGCCGAACATCAAGCCCGCGCTGAGCTGCTTGGGCATCTGGTCGAGCGTGGACGCGCTGAACACATTGCGCGAGGACAGCGACTTCACGAGCCGCGGCGTGTAGGCCAGCAGGTTGACCTTGTGCGCAGCCGGGTTGCCGATGGTGAGCGCCACCGCATCGTGCCCCTGCTCACGCCAGATGGGCAGCAGCCGGCGCTCGATCTCGGCGAAGGCCTCGTCCCAGGTGGCCTCCACGAAGCGGCCGTCGCGCTTGATCAGCGGCGTGCGCAGGCGGTCCGGGTCCTCGTGCAGGTCCTTCAGGCTCACGCCCTTGGGGCACAGGTAGCCGTGGCTGAACACGTCGTTCTCCGCGCCGCGGATGCTGATGACCCGGGTGCCTTCGGTCTTGACCTCCAGGCCGCAGCAGGCTTCGCACAGGGGGCAGATGCGGTAGTGGCTGTCGGGCATGGGAAGTCTCCTGAAGTCTTGTGCGAAGTGGCGCAGCTTATCGGCCCGGTTCGCGGGCGGCGCGTCGCGCGCGCGACGCGAGGGGGGGCTGTGGCTGACTTTCGCCACGCGCCAGCGACCTTGGCCCATCCCAGAATCTGCGCGATCCCACCCGGACCTCGATGAGCCCCGTGCGTGCTGTCTGCCCGCCAGTGTGTCTTGCGCAGACCGTCCTGCCGCGGCCTGCGCCGCTGGACCACGCGGCCCTGCTCGTGCCCGTGCGCTTCGCAGGCCCGGGCAGCAAGGTGTTCTTCCTGCAGTTCGACCTCGGCCATCCCAGCACCGTGCTGTATGCCAACAAGTGGGCGTCCATCGCTGCCCGCCACGGGCTGCCGGCGAATGGCCCGCGGCTGGCGTCGCTGGACCTGCTGCTGGGCGGCGCCGCCGTTCGCGGGCGGGGCGTGAGCCTGATGGCCCGCGAGGGCGCGGGGGTCGACTGGGACCAGGAGGTGGAACTCGTCGGCACGCTGGGCGCCGACCTGATCGATGGCCGCGCCGTGCGGCTCGACTTCCAGCGCGACCGCATCCGCCTGGCCCGCGACCGCACCGGCCTGCACGGTCCGGAGGCGCAGTTCCAGCCCGTCAGCTTCTCGGGGCGGCGCATCCTCATGCCGATCGAGTTCGAGGGGCAGCGCAAGACCGTCATGTACGACAGCGGTTCCAGCGCCTGGCCCGGCCCGGCAGCGCCGTGATCAGCTACACGGTGCGTTCCTGGGGCCAGGTGCTGACGGCGCACAGCGTGGACACCGATGCCGTGGCGCGCTTCGGCGCGGTGGAGCTGCCGCTCGGCCAGATCAGCCACATCCAGGGCATGGGCCTGCTGCAGGAGATGGCCATCAGCAGCCTGGGCGTGGGCGGGCTGGTGGGCAACAAGCTCTTCCTGGGCCGCCAGCTCATCGTCGACACCGGGCGCCGGGAGATCACGATGGTGAGCTGAGCCGCGTGGCGTCCCTGGCGCCCGGCGAACGGGGTCAGCGGCCAGCCCGGCCGGCCGGCCGCGCTCGCACGCGCATGCCGCGCAGGGCTCTAGCCAATCACCACCGGCGCGATGGACACCGGCGGGTTGGGGACCTGGCCGGGCGCGCTGGCGTGAGCCTGGGTCGTCTGCACCGCCTGCAAGGCCAGGGCCTGCTTGCCGCACCACACGCCCTGGCGACCGCCCTTCTCGGCGTAGAGGCCGTGGAAATAGTCGACCTGGTAGTCGCCCGTGCGGGGCAGTTCCTGGAACTGGAAGGAGGCCGGCGCGAAGAACTGGACCGTCGTCGTGTTGGCATTGAAGCGACCCACGGCGAACTGGGGTTCGGGCAGGTTGCGCACGTGAGACATGCCGTCTGTCAGCATGACGAGGCCGCCATCCTTCACCGCCACGGCTTGCGCCACCACGTCCATGCCGCAGGACGTGACGAGTTGCAGGTCGGGGGGCTGCACCTCGGGCCCCACCGACTGCGTGAGGATGTTCATCGCGTTGACCAGCACCTGCTCGGCGTGATCCAGGCAGACCTCCAGGCCCACGGTCATGCCGTCCCAGCGGATCAGGTTGTCCAGCACCTGATCGGGGTTGAGATTGAAGCTGTAGACCGTGGTGGGGTCGAGGTTGGCGTGGCTGTCCTCGGGCGGGCCGTCGATGTTGGAGATGTAGTGCTTCTCCATCAGGACATAGGGCACCGAGGCATCGCCCGCCGCCCGCTGGCCACGCAGCATCAGGGCCGTGTTCAGCAGGTTCATGCGGCCGCCATCGTTGGGCAGCACCGAGCAGATCGTGCCGGCCACGATCAGCCAGTCCTTGAACAGCGGCGACGCCTGCACAGCGCCATAGATCGCCTCGGCCAGCTCAAAGCGCGAGGACTCCGGGTAGGAGCCAAAGCTCGTGTTGCGGCGGAACTGGCTGTCCCGCACCTCGTCCGCTGCCGCGCAGCGGAAGTAGAACTCCGGCGCGATGAACACCTTGAGCGTGCTGGGGTCGTTCATCCCCGGGGCGTTGGCATAGGTGCGAGCCGTCCAGAAGAGCACGTTCACCAGGCGCTGGGCGCGCGACTGCAGGTCGGCGTTGGCCAGCATGATGAGCGGGGCGCCAGCCTGGGGCTGGGCCGCGCCGGGCGGCGTGGGGTAGAAGGTGGGCACCATGTAGCTCATGGGGAGCATCTGGGTGTAACGGTTGCGTTGGCCGTAGAGGCGTTCGTTCAGGTCCATGTGAGGCTTTCGATGGAGGTGGATGTGGAGCGCCAAGCTGGCGCGGGCGGACGTCTACTTGAGCTGCCGGAGCAGCCAGTAGATGGACTTCAGGGTCTGCAGCGCGATGGTCTGGTCCTCAACGGCGAAGCCCGTGAGCGGAAGCAGGCCCGACACGGCAACCCCCGGCACGACGACCACCGGCTGGCCCAGGGTGTCGGTTGAGAGCGGCTTGGGCTCGGGCACGTTCACGAAGAGGTGGCGCACCAGCGCCGCAATCACGCCTAACGCAATGAGCGCGAGCACCGCCACGATGGTGACGACGAGCTGGATGGGCGGCACCTCGATGTCGTTGATGAGCTGCGCGGCATAGGTCACCAGCACCGCCATGTCGACGGTGAGCGGCGTGTTGAGCAGGTGCACCTGCTCGAACTGGCCGAGCAGCCCCGGCTGCTGCGTCACGCGCACCGGCCAGTCCTGGCCCGACACCCGGAACAGCAACGTCGCGTTCAGCGTCTGACGGGGGTTGTCCGCCGCTGTGCAGTCCACGCGCGACAGCCCCGGGGCAAGCTGCGCCGGGGCTGCCAGCGTCAACCACGGCGGCGGGCTCGGCGGAAGCTGGATCTGGGCCGCATTGGCGCGGATGAAGAGCGGCACCGGCGCCGGATGGTCGGCCGCCGCCGGAAAGGCCACCAGCGTCAGGCTCTCGGGCAGGGGGCGCGGCTGGGACCGGGGTGATGGCATCTCACACCCCGGCGTCGGCCGCGTCAGCCGCCACGGCCCCGGCCGCAAGGCTGGCCTCGAATGCCAGCAGGCCCTCGCCGATGGCCGCGGCACTGATCGGCAGCGAGGCCAGGATCAGCGCCGACTGCTGATCCCCGAGGATGCGGTTCATCAAGGCATAGCTGGCCTGGGCACTGGCCAGCGAGGTGGCGTTGACCAAGGCCACCGCCGCCAGCGGGCCGTCGACGATGCTGCCGGTGGCTGCCATGGCATCACTTCAGGTCGAAAATCTGGCGGATCTGGTTCAAGACCTTGTCCTGCTCGGCCTTGATGATCGCCATCTGGTCGTCGGCATCGCCTTCGATGCCGAGCAAGGCGACGGCGTTGGCGAGCTTGCACATCGAGTCGGCCATGTCCAGCGAGATGCGGTTGACCTGGGCGATGGACAGCGGGAGGGGGGGCGGAAGAAGGTTCATTGCGGTTCCTCGGGAGGGTGCGGGGCGGGCTTGCCGCCCTGGGCTTGTTGAAGCAACACCTCGGCATTGACATAGGCAATGCACTCGGCAAACGGCTTGGGGCCCCAGACCATGTCGTGGTCGTGACCCAGGGTGCTGGCCGCGAGCACGGACAGCACGTGCGTGGTCCGACTGCGGATCACGCAGTACGTCGGCTGCTGCTCGGTGCCGGCCAGGCTCTCCTGCATGCGCTGCTCGATCTGGGCGAGCAGCAATTGGCTGAACTGGGTGGGGTCCAGCGACTGCTTCTTGGGGGGGGCGGACATGGTGGGCCTCAACGGCGGCGCTTGAACGCAGCCAGCGTGGCCCGCAGATCCAGCAGCAGGCGCGCCGCCTCGTTGTCCGTCAGCGCCGCCACCGCTGCCTGGCTCTCCGCCGGCGAGAGCGACTGCATGCGCCCCACGGCCTTGGCCAGCAAGCTCAATCGCAGCTGGCTCATGCTCTGCTGCCGCCGCCCCTGGGCCTGGCCCGCCAGGTGGGTGTTCTGAACCTGGTTGGCCATGGCGAGGTTGGACACCAGCGCGCCTTCTTGGGCGATGGACAGCAGCGACGCCACGGCGGTCGCACTGGCCACTTCCGCGGGAACCGTGGTCGGTGTGCGTCGGTCCTCAAACCGGATATCGAGCTCTGTCTTGTTCATGTCCGTGATCCTGGTGACCTGCGCCATGCGTGCAGCGGGTGACGCGTGAGGGGCCGGGCGCCGGGTCGCTCCCGAGCCGGCCTACAGGGGCTCGTTGGCGGCTCAGTGCCGCGAACGAGCCCACCCCTGCGAGGGGGCGACCCCGCTCGTCCGCGGCCAGCGCGGCGAGACTGGGCCGGAAGCCAACGTCACTCGACGCGCACGCGGATCGTGATGCCCTGGTTGTCCTGGATGAAGTCGAACTGCTCCCGTCGGTACTGACCGGGGATGCGGATCGAGATCGGCGCAGGCACCACCAGCACGCCATCGGCCTCCAGGCGCAGGCCCCGCTTCAGCAGCTCGCGCAGCAGCTTCCACACGCTGCCGTGCCCTTGCCGGCCACCGCCGCCCGAAGGCGTGGGCGACGCCGCGAAGGCCTCGACCACGGACTTCAGATCGGCGATCGTCTGGGCCAGCTCGTTGTTGCTCAGCACATCGACCGCCGAGCGCGCCTCCAGCGGCCCCAGGTTGCTCACGGTGTTGACGCCGCGCGCCAGGGTTGAAATGGCCAGCTCGCTCACGGAGCGCTGGTTGGACACCGCGTTCTGCTGGCCCAGGTTGGTGCTCGCCATCGAATTGGCGAACGTCAGGTTGGACAGCATGGCCGGCTGTTCCGAAATCGCCTTCAAGTTGCCGATGGCAACCGCGCTGACGACCTCGTCGGCCAGTGCTGCATCTTTGCTAGGCATGATGGAACCTCCCTTTCAGGGTGGGTTGGGCGGGCCGGTCAGTGGTTGACGAAGGCTTGCAGCGTGGCCTTCATGTCGGCAATGGTCTGTGCCAACTCGTTGTTGGTCAGGATGTCGACGGCCGATCGCGCTTCCAGCGGCTGCAGGTTGCTGATGGTGTTCGCTGCCTTGGCCAGGATGGAGATGTTCAGCTCGTTGAGCGACTGCTGATTCGCCACCGCGTTTTGCTGCGACAGGTTGGTGTTGTAGATCAGGTTGGCATGGGCGAGGTTGGAGAGCATCGCCGGCTGCTCCGAAATCGCTTTGAGGTTGCCGATCGCGACGGCACTGACGACTTCTTCATTCAAAGGCATGGTGAATCTCCTGAAACGGTGAGTGGATGGAATCGGCGGATTGCCTACCGCCGTCCCCGGTCAAGCGGGGAGGCTGCGCCCGCCGCACTACTCGGAGCGCGGAAGGTCACAAACGAAATGGGGGCGTCGCGAGGCCTCAGCCGTGGGGCGGCGGCTTGCGATCCAGTTCGGCCAGCAGGCGCGCCACGTCCTTGGCGATCTGCTCGATCGCCGGCCGGCTGACGCAACCGCCTTGTCCGGCCTGGGCAATCAGCGAGGCCGTGGTCGCCGCTGTCGCCATGTGCACCTGGTTCATCGCCTGCTGTTGGCTCAGGGCGATCTGCTGCTGCATGTTCTGGTTGAAGATCTGTTGGGCCAAGGCCAGGTTGGCCAGCACCGCCGGCTGCTCGCCGATGGACTTGGCGTTCGAGATCGCAATCGCCTGCACGATTTCGGCGGGTAATGCGTCAGCGCTCATCGGGTCACTCCCTGTCCCGAGACGTCGGGGCTGCGATGCATGCTAGGCAGCGCGGCGCCGTCGATGAAGTATCGATACGGTATCGGCCGCCCGGTGTTACCGTAACTTCAACCTTGCAGGTGCAGCTTGAGCGCCGAGCAGATGGTGCTCGCCAGCGCCTCTTGCTCCTGGATGCCAAAGCCCGGCGCCTGGTCAAACTGCCGGGCCCATGTGACGCGGTGCTGCGGTACCTCCAGCAGGCGCACCGAGACACGGATGCGATCGGCATCCACCCGCAGGGTGCTGATGACCACCCGCGGCTGGTCCTGCTGCGCCGCCTCGCCCAGCACCACCGGCCCAAACGCCTGCACCAGTTGACTCAGCAACTCTTCCTGCAAACCCTGCGCAAACGCACGGCCGGCCGCCTTGCCGGCGATGAACTGCACGGGCTGGATGGTCAAGGGGTTCGCGCGGCCGGGCGGCGGCGGCGCTGGCGGGGCCGCGTCCAGGCGCTCGATCACCGGCATGTAGCTCCCGAGCGGGATGCGAATCACCACGTCGCCAAGCTGTGCGCAGGTGCGCGCGTACGTCTCCAGGCGCTGGCGCAGCCGGCCCACCTGCACGCGCACGGTCGGGTCTTCGCCCGGGCTGTACGAACTCGGATCGCGCCCCAGCACCTCCAGCCCGATCGCGTACTCGGTCGTGCCGCGCACGTGGCCTTGCACCGCCTGCGCGACCAGGTAGCGCAACAGCTTCCCCATCAGGCGCGCCTTGGCAAAAACGGCGCTCGCCAGCGCGCGCTCGCACGCCGCCCGCGCGTCGATCTCGCTGATTGAGTCGCGCCGTTCCACTCCCCAAGCCCTTCCCGCCATCGGCCAAGTCGATGCTCGTGCGCCGAAGACAGGGCGGCGCGGCTCACGCCGTCATGGCGTGCAGCAGAGAGAACGCGCCGTGCGGCACAAACCCGACAGGGGTGCAGGATGCGTTCAAGGGATGGCACATCGGGGCTGGCGGCCGCATGGCGCCTTCTCCGGCCGGGGCCTGAAGGTCGTCAGCAGCCTGGACATCGAACGCCTCCATCGGTGGAGACCGTGAGACTCGACGGGGGCCGGGCACGAGGGCCGGCGCTTCGCAGAGGGTGCGCATGCCAGCCAGGCCGCCTTGGGTAATTTGACCCTTGTCGGCCACAGCGGTCGTGGAAGCGCCATCGTCCACCGTCAAGCGCATCCGGCCGTCGTCGGCACAAAGGGCCGGCAATCCCGGCATTCACAGGTCAGCGCGCAGGATCGAGCCAGAGCTTGAGCTGTTCGAGCACGGCAGCATCGGTCTGCAGCCCCAGGTGCCCGAGACCGGTGAACAGGGCGGTGTCCGTGAAAGCCAGGCGCCGGGCGGGTGAACGGTGCTGCCCGAGGGCGCTGGCGACCGGTACGAGGCCGTCGCCCAGCCACCGGGCGGGGGAGCCGCTGGGCCGCTTCGCGGTGGTGGCAGCCACGGCGTAGCAGGTCACGTGCTCGGGCAAGGGCAGGGTGCTGGCACGACCTGCGTCGGCCTCCAGCAGGCTGGCGTAGCGTAGGTCGCGGATGCCGGCGCTGCGTCGGGCCGCCAACAGGGCCAGTGGCCGTGAGTAGGCGCTGACCGCGAGCAGCCGTTGCACCTGCTGGCCGCCGCGCTCCAGCGGGGCGCCCTGGTGGGGTGTGCCCAGGGTGACGAGCGTGCGCAGCCGTTTCGGCCAGCGACGGCGCCCGGCCTGGGCGATGGCGCTGCGGGCCACCAGCCCACCCATGCTGTGGCCGAGCAGCGTCAGCGGGCCGGGCACGGTGTCGAGCAGTGCAGCGAGCTCGGCCCCGTTGCGCCAGATCGGGCGGCCGGAGTTGTAGCGCAGGCCCAGCGGCTGGTAGCCGAGTTCCGCCAGCGCGGCCGGGAAGTCGGCACCTTCCCGGCGCCACTGCGCCTCGTTCATGCACAGGCCGTGCAGCAGCACGAGCGGCGGGCCGCTCGCACCGTCCACCAGCGGGTGCAGGCTCATCGGGGTGGCCAGTGGGTTGGCGGTGTCTTCGAGGTAGTCCCCGAGCACACCGTTGAGCGCGGCAATGACGGCATTCGCCTTCTCCGGTGCGGCTTGGCCGAGGACGGGTGTCAGTGCCGCCAGGGCGGTATCCAGCCCGCCGCCGACCAGTGTCGTCACGCCGCGGATGCTGCGGTAGACGAGGCCGGTGATGCCGGAGGTCTTCTGACGCGGCGCGGTGAGCGGCAGGCGGGTGATCTCGGCATGCATCGCCTCGACGAGGCGGGAGATGCCGGTGGTGGCGTCGATGGCGAGGCGGGCGGCGCCGCGGAGGGCATGAGGGGAGGGCATGGTGGCGCATGATGCGCCTGGTTGGTGAAACCGGGCCGGGTGCGATTGCCGAGTGACGTGCCTGGCCTGTCGACTGGGGGTTGCGGGTCGCCGGTTGCTCTTGCAGAGAGTCGAAAGGCTCTCAGCAACAGCCCCCCCAACGACCCAGCACGAAATCCCCCTCACATCTGCCTGAACAGATGCGCACAACTCTCCGCCACCAACAAGGTTTCCGTCCCATGCTTGAGCTTGATCTGCATCCGCCCGCGGTAGTCCCGGCTCACACTCGCGATCGCGTTCACGTTGACCAGTGTGGACCGGTGGATCTGCCAGAACTGCTGAGGGTCGAGCTCGTCGATCAGCTCCTTCAGCGGCTTGCGGATCAGCGCCTCACCGTCCTTCAGGCCCAGCCGCGTGTACTTGTTGTCGCTCTGGAAAAACATCACTTCGTCGACGGTGATCAGCCGCAGCGTCTGTCCGACGGACGCATTGATCCAGCGCAGCGGCGCCCGCGCAGCCGACGGGGCCGCGGCGGCGCGCGTGCCGAGCTGCTCGAGCACGCCCGCCAGGGGCGCGGGTGCCTGGCCCAGGCGCGACTTGAGCCGCGTGATGGCGGTGAAGAGCCGCGCACCGCCCAGCGGCTTGAGGAGGTAGTCCACGGCGCCCTGGTCGAAGGCCGCGACGGCGTACTGGTCGTAGGCCGTCACGAACACGACGTGGGCACGGCCGTTCACCTGGCGCGCCACGTCGATGCCCGTCGCCCCCGGCATCTCGATGTCCAGGAACAGGATGTCCGGCTGGTGCACGTCCAGCAGGCGCAGGGCCTCCAGGCCGTCGGCCGCCTCGCCGACGATGCTCAGGTCGGGCCACAGCTTGCCCAGCTGCTCCACGAGTTCGCCGCGCAGGGCGGCTTCGTCTTCGGCCACGACGGCCGTCGGCGCGATCAGGCTCACGACGGAAGCTCCAGGATGAATTCGGTGCGGCCATCGCCGCTGACGCAGCGCAGTGTCGCGTCCATGGCCGTGACGCGCTCGCGCAGCGCTGATAGCTCGGCGTCGTCGGCACACAGGCCGGCGCGGTCGAAGCCCAGGCGGATGCCGCCGTCGGCCCGCAACCAGCAGCGCGCGGGCTGGCTCAGCCGCAAGGCCCGCTGCACGAGCGGCAGCAGCAGCATCGGCGGCAAGGCCGTCGCGCCGTGGGACCCGAGCTCGCAATCGAAGTGCGGCGGGGCGCCATTGAGGTCCCGCAGCAGGTCCAGGTAGCTGGCGATGAGTTCGGCCTCGCCGCCGAGTGTGGCCCCCGCCTCGCGCAGCCGCGGCAGCGCCACGCGCAGGTGGCGGATCAGCCGCTCCAGCCGGGCGCTGGCGGTCGCATCCTGGCGGTCGTAGGCCTGCTCCACCGAGACGAGGGCGTCGAACAGCAGCGCCGGGTCGACCTGGGCCTGCAAGGCTGCCAACCGGGCGGCCAGGGCATGCCGGCGCAGCTGGCTGTGCTCACGCAACAGGTCCTGTGCAGCCTGTTCCTGGCGGCGGCGCACCGTGCGGAACTCCAGCACGCCGACGATCATCAGCGCCGGCATGAACACCCACAGCGTGTCACCGATGACGGCGCTCAGTCGCAGCGTCATGCAGCGCGGCTTGCCACGGTGCGCGGCGTAGATGTCGCACAGCGAGCGCCACGGCAGCGCATCGGCCAGCGGGTAGACGACTGCGATCGTCAGCATTGAGCCAAGCAACGTCGCTGCGATCAGGCGCTGGCGGCGGGCCGGATGGATGGGGCTGCTGCGCGCCACCGGCAACCAGCACAGCACCAGCACGGCGCAGCTGACCAGCGGCACGATGACATGGCGCGCCAGCACCTGCGGCAGTTCGTCGCCGACGTTCATTTCGAGCAGCGAGGTCAGGTCGATCGCGCCGAACAGCAGCGCCGCACTGACGAAGGCCAGCGCCTCCTCCGCGCGCAGCGATCGCCACGCCGCCAGCACCTGCCGGATCATGCGAACGCCTCGGCCGGCAGATGCACCCGGGCCACGACGCCATGGGGCAGCGCGGCCTTCAGCTCCAGGCTGGCGGCATCACCGAAGCGGCCGGCGAGCCGCGCCCGCGTGTTGGCCAGGCCCACACCGGCGCCGCCGCTGACCGTACCGAAGCCCTGACCGGTGTCGGCCACCTCGACGGTCAAGCCACCCCCGGCCGCATGCTCGGCACGGATGTCGATGTGGCCGCCGCCGGGGAGCGGCGACAGGCCGTGCTTGATCGCGTTCTCCACCAGCGTCGGCAGCACGAGGGTCGGCAGGCGGGCGGGCAGCAGGTCGGGCGCCGCATGGATGGCAAAGGTCAGGCGCTCGCCCATGCGCATCTGCAGGATGGCCAGGTAGTGGCGCACGAGTTCGAGCTCGTCGGCCAGCGTGGACTCGTGCCGGCGCATGCCGGGCAGCGCGGCCCGCAGATAGGCGATGAGCGCGACGAGCATGTCGCGGCCCCGCTCCGGGTGGGTTTCGTAGAGCCGCTTGACGTTGGCCAGCGTGTTGAACAGGAAATGCGGTTCGATCTGCGCGCTCAGCGCCGAGAGCTGGGCCTCGGTCTGCTGCGTGCGCAGCGCCTCGCGCTCGCGGAAGAGCCGGGTCAGCTCGTCACGCCCGGCGCGCTGGGCGCGGCCGACGCGCAGCAACGCATAGGCCATGCCGCCGAGCAGCGTCCAGATGGTGATCGTGGACAGCGCCCAGGCGGGCTTCATTTCCAGCGTCGGCTCGTCCAGCGAGGCGACGACGTAGCGCAGCATCGTGCCCACCGCCGCGCCGGACGCCACGGCCAGCACCTGAGCGGCGAGGGTCAGCGCGGGCGGCCAGCGTCGGCGTGCCAGCAGCGCCTCGACGAGCGCCACCGCCAGCAGCAGCGAGACGCCCGTCAGCAGCGACTGTCGGCTGAAGCGGATCAGCCCGAACAAGGCATCGCCAAGCGGCTTGCCCTCCTCGCCGAACCAGGACAACGCGCGCGAGACGGCATGCAACAGGCAGAAGTAGTAGACGCCGGCCAGCATGCGCAGATTGCACACGCGGCGAAACGCCTGCAACGGGGTCGATTCCTCCATGCCGGGATTGTCTGGCGGGCCGGCAGGGCCCGGGCCGGCGTGCGACGAAATCGGCTCAGGCCGTGCTGGCCGCGGCAATCAGGGCCTTGAGTTCGCGCTCGGAGGCGGCCGGGTCGCCGAGGTTCATCTGGATCAGCCGGCGCAGATGGGTGATGGATTCCAGGTCGATGCTGCGGCACAGCACGCCGGCATGGCCCTTCTCCACGTGGGCCAGCTCGCCCCCCATCGCGATCACGACGTCATCCGACGCGAGTGGCAGGTTGACCAGGCAAGGCATGCCGGCCGGCGGCAGGTGGCCGACGGGCAACTGCAGCAGCACCCCCTTGAGGGAGATGTCGATCACCTGGCAATGCAGGCTCTCGCGGGTGGTGATCAGCTCGGCGCCGGCGGCGAAGGCGACGCGGGCGAATTGGCGGCGTTCGGTGCTGATGATGGCCTCCGGGCGGTCGAGGGGCTAGACGAAAGGCTCGAGCGTGGAGCCGCTGCTGAACACGGTGCTGTTGTCCACAGCCTCCTGCAGTCGTGCGGGGGCCAGCGATGCCAGGCCCATCGCTTCGAGCATGAACCAGGCTGCGCGCAGGTAGGCGATGATCTCGTCGCGGGTCGCGTCGACTTCGACCGCCTCGCCGCTCCAGCCCCGTTCGGGCGCCTCGCGCGGCGCGACGACCGCCGGGCGGTGCGCACGGGCGATCCGGGCCAGCAGTTCGCGGGTGTCCATCGTCGCGCTCGGCGCGTCGATGAGCTGCACCAACTCGCCGAGCTGCTGCTCCGCCGCGGCCGCCAGCAATCGGGCGGCCTGATCGGCGCCACCCGCAAGGTAGAGCCCGGCTGCCAGATCCACGTATTCGAGGGCGGCAGACAGCCGCTGCAGGTCGGGGTTGGACATTCCGATGAGTCTAGGTTGTGTGCAGGGGCAACGGGCGGACAAAGTTCACAGCCGCTTGTTTATGCTGGGGTGTCACCCATCCCTTCAGGAGCCTCCCGATGATCGACCGCCGCCGGCACCTCCAGCACCTCACCGCCCTGGCCGCCACGTCCGCCCTGCCTGCGCTGGCCGCAGACGACAAGGACACCACTTACGACGAGGACTCCATCCTCAAGGCGGCCACCGACTTTTTCGGGCAGACGACCGAAGGCCTGGCCAAGGTGATCGAGAAGGCCTTCAAGGAGCAGGGGCGCCCGAACGCCTACATCCGCGGCGAGGAGGCAGGCGCAGCCATCACGGTCGGCCTGCGCTACGGCGAGGGTGAACTGCTGATGAAGGGCGGCGCCGGCGGCAAGGTGTTCTGGGCCGGGCCGTCCATCGGCTTCGACCTGGGCGCCAACGCCTCCAAGGTGTTCACGCTGGTCTACCACCTGCCCAAGGCCAGTGCCATCTACCAGCGCTTCCCCGGGGTCGACGGCAGCCTGTACTACATCGGCGGTGCCGGGATCAACTACCAGCGCCTGAACGGCATCACGCTGGCGCCGATCCGCCTCGGCGTGGGCCTGCGGGCCGGGGCGAGCGTCGGCTACATCCACTACCGGCGCGAGAAGAGCATCAACCCGTTCTGACGGAGGGCGGCCGACACCGACCTCTGAGGGGCGTCAAGGTCGGTGCCGGGCGAAGCTGGCAGGCTTCGCACCTGTTTGTCCGCATCCATCGGAAAAATCAAAGACGCTCGCCGCTCGCGGGGCTTAGACTGTTTTTTCATCCAGTATCCGGGGCCAAGAACAATGAGCAGCAGCATCGACCTGCCTGTGCAGGACATTTCCAGCGAAGTCCTCATCGAGAAGTACGCCAAGGGGGGCGAGCAGACGCCCGATGAGCTGCGTGAGCGGGTCGCCCGGGCCCTGGCCCAGGCCGAGAAGCCCGCCGATCGCGCGCGCTGGGCGGCCGCCTTCCTGGACGCCCAGCAGCGCGGCTTCGTGCCGGCGGGCCGCATCATGTCGGCGGCGGGCACCGAGCTGTCGGCCACGCTGATCAATTGCTTCGTGCAGCCCGTGGGCGATTCCATTGCCACCGCCGAGGACGGCGTGCCCGGCATCTATACCGCGCTGACCGAGGCCGCCGAAACCATGCGCCGCGGCGGCGGTGTCGGCTACGACTTCAGCCGCATCCGGCCAGCGGGTGCCTGGGTCGGCTCCACCCGCAGCCATGCGTCGGGCCCGATCAGCTACATGCGCGTCTTCGACCGCAGCTGCGAGACGGTCGAGAGCGCCGGCAGCCGCCGCGGCGCCCAGATGGGCGTGCTGCGCTGCGATCACCCGGACATCGAAGCCTTCATCCACGCCAAGGACCAGGGCGACCTGCGCAATTTCAACATCTCGGTCGGCGTGACCGACGCCTTCATGCAGGCCGTGCAGGCCGACGGCGAGGTCGAGCTGGCCCACAAGGCCCAACCCGGCGCGGAGCAGATCGAGGCCGGCGCCTACCAGCGCGGCGACGGCCAGTGGGTCTACCGCAAGGTGCGCGCCCGTGCGCTGTGGGACCAGATCATGCGCTCCACCTACGACCACGCCGAGCCGGGCGTGCTCTTCCTGGACCGCATCAACGCCGACAACAACCTGCACTACTGCGAAACCATCGCGGCGACCAACCCTTGCGTGACCGCAGATACGTGGACGATGACCAGCGAAGGGCCCCGCCAGGTCCAGGATCTCATCGGCCGGCCCTTTCACGCCATCGTCGACGGCAAGGCCTACGCTACCGAATCCGCAGGCTTCTTCCCGACGGGGACCAAATCGATCTTGCGGCTCCGTACCCGTGAGGGCCACGCCCTGCGGCTCACCGCGGACCACCCGGTCCGGCGCGTCACCCGCAAGACGCGCTACGTCGTCGAAACGGAATGGGTCGCGGCGGGTGACGTGCAGCCGGGGCAAGAGTTGATGCTGCATGACCATCGGGCGCTGACCGGATGGGACGGGCCACGTACCGACGCGGAGGGTTATCTGCTCGGGTTGCTCATTGGTGACGGCACGTTGAAGTCGGACAAGGCCGTGCTGTCTGTTTGGGCGCCGGAACTGAAAGTGGTGGGCAGTGACGTGGGGCATCGGCCGGCAAGCGTCGACGCGGTGATGCGAGCTGCCGAAAGTGCCATGGCGCAGGCCATCAGCAGCCGATCGGATTTCGCGGGCTTTCAGCGTCCCGTCGCAGGCCGGGGCGAGTACCGACTGGCGTCGACCGGACTGCGCGACCTGGCCCGCAGCCTTGGCGCCAATGCCGGCAACAAGCGGATCACCCCGGCCATGGAAGCGACTTCATCGGCTTTCCACGTCGGTCTGCTGCGCGGCCTGTTCGATGCCGACGGGTCCGTGCAGGGCTCGCAGGAGAAAGGTGTCAGCGTGCGCCTGACCCAGGCCGATGAGGCACAGTTGCAGGCCGTGCAGCGCATGCTGGGCCGCCTAGGCATCGCATCGACGATCTACCGCGAACGGCAACCTGCTGGTCTTCAGCGCTTGCCGGACGGACGCGGCGGCTCACGCGACTACGTTCGACGCGCTGTCCACGAACTCGTCATCACCGGCGACAACCTTCGGCGCTTCACGGATATCGTCGGCTTCGAGGACACAGCCAAACAGACCCGCCTGAATGAATTGCTCGGGAGCTATCGGCGCCAACTGAACCGCGAGCGTTTCACGGCCACGGTCGACTCGATCGAGGCTGATGGTGTCGAAGCCGTCTATGACGTGACGGTCGAGCATGTCCACGCTTTCGATGCCAACGGCTTGTATGTGCACAACTGCGCCGAGCAACCCCTGCCGCCCTACGGCTGCTGCTGCCTCGGCTCCATCGACCTGACCCGCTTCGTGCGCGACCCCTTCAGCGCCAAGCCGGTGTTCGACGACGTCGGCTTTGCCGAGGTCGTGGCCGTGGCCACGCGCATGCTCGACAACGTGCTCGACGTGACCCCCTGGCCGCTGCCCGCGCAGGCCCAGGAGGCGGCCAACAAGCGCCGCGTGGGCCTGGGCTTCACCGGCCTGGGCGACGCCCTCGTGATGCTCAACCTGCGCTACGACTCGCCGGCCGCGCGCGACATGGCCAGCCGCATCAGCGAGATCATGCGCGACGCCGCCTACGCCGCCTCCAGTGACCTCGCCCGGGAACGCGGCAGCTTCCCGCTCTTCAATGCCGACCTGTACCTTTCCGGTGGCAGCTTCGCGTCGCGCCTGCCGCAGGGCCTCAAGGACAAAATCCGCGCCCAGGGCCTGCGCAATTCGCACCTGCTGTCCATCGCGCCCACCGGCACCATCAGCCTGGCCTTTGCCGACAACGCCAGCAACGGCATCGAGCCGGCGTTCTCGTGGGCCTACACCCGCAAGAAGCGGCTGCCGCAGACCGAAGGCGGCGGCTTCAAGGAGTACCAGGTCGAGGACCACGCCTGGCGCCTGTACCGCCACCTGTTCGGCAACGACGCGCCGCTGTCCGACGCCTTCGTCACCGCGCTCGAACTGAGCGCGGCCGACCACGCCGCCATGGTGGCGGCGGTCGCGCCCTACATCGACACGTCCATCAGCAAGACGGTGAACGTGCCGGCCGACTACCCCTACGAAGACTTCCAGGACCTGTACCTGCAGGCCTGGCAGTCCAAGCTGAAGGGCCTGGCCACCTACCGGCCGAACAGCGTGCTCGGGTCGGTACTGAGCGTCACCCCCGAAGTCAAGCAGCCGGAACCGTTGCGCGCGGAGGTCGACGGCACCAACCAGCGCCTGAAGGTCGAGCGGCTGCCGCAGGCGGTGGTGGCGTCCCTGCGCTGGCCGAGCCGCCCCGAGATGCCCGGCGGCAACCCCGCCTGGAGCTACCTCATCCAGCATCCGCACGGCGACTTCGCCCTGTTCATCGGCGAGCTGCCGCTCGACGGCCCGGATGGCGGCCTCTTCGGCCGCAACCTGCCCTTCGAGGTGTGGGTGAACGGCGCCGAGCAGCCGCGCGGCCTGTCGGCACTGGCCAAGACCCTGTCGACCGACCTGCGCACCAACGACGCCGCCTGGCTGCGCCTGAAGCTCGACGCGCTGGCCACCGTGGCCGAGGAGCGCGCCTTCGAGATGCCGATGCCGCCTGGCGGCGAGAAGCGTCTGTTCCCCGGCGTGGTGGCAGCCACGGCAGCCGTCATCCGCTGGCGCTGCGAGCAACTCGGCGCGCTGGCCGAGGGCGGCCCGACGCCGGTGGTCGACGCCATGTTCAGCCGCAACGAACCGCGCACCAGCGTCTCGGGCACGCTGGCCTGGGCGGTGGACGTGGACAACCCGGCCACGAACGAGCAGTTCACACTGACGCTGAAGGAGGTCGTGCTGCCCACGCCCGAAGGCGGCTCGGTGACGCGGCCCTGCGCGATGGGCTTCTCGGGCAACTACCCGAAGGCCCTCGACGGCCTGGCACGCCTGCTGTCCCTGGACATGCGGGTGATGGACCCCGGCTGGATCGCCATGAAGCTGCGCAAGCTGCTGAACGTCGGCGAGCCCCTGGGCCACTTCATGGCGCCGGTGCCCTCACTCAGCGGCGAACGCCGCCAGCAGATCTGGCCGTCCACGGTGGCCTACGTCGCGCGGCTGGTCATCCACCGCTACGCGATGCTCGGCATCCTCGACGAAGAAGGCCAGCCCCTGACCGACATGGGCCTGCTGCAGACGCCCGCCCCCAAGCTCGACGCACCGGCGGGCAGCCTGCAACTGCAGGCCGGCAAACCCTGCCCCGAGTGCGGCAACGCGACGATGATCCACAAGGACGGCTGCGACTTCTGCACCGCCTGCGGCTACGTCGGGCAGTGCGGTTGAGCCGCTGACGCGGGGGTGGCGCCACACCCGGCTACGCGGTCGTGCAGGCCGTTCAGCGGGTGTTGGCCTGGACCGGGGCCTCGCGATCGATCAGTCGTCGCAGCCACGGGCGCATGGCCCACAGGGCCACCGCGGTCAGCAGGCTGCCGATGGCCAACTGCGTGAACAGCGTGGCGTACTGCGGGTTGGTCGTGAGCGCGGACCCGTCCACAGGCTGCGCCACCATGCCGGAGAAGTCGCCCGCGTACAGCGACGCCAGCCCGGTGACCAGCATCCAGCTGCCCATCATCACGCCCTGGTACTGGCGCGGCGCCAGGCGCCCGATCATCGCGTAGCCCACCGGCGAGATCAGCAGCTCGCCCACGCTTTGCAGCACGTAGCTCAGGAACAGCCAGACGAAGTCCGAGCGGCCGGTGGCCGGGTCGGCGAAGTGGATGCCGAGCGGCAGCGCAAGAAAGCCGAGGCCCATCAAGGCCAGGGACGCGGCGAACTGCATCGGGATGTCGACCGCCCAGCCGCGCGCGCGCCAGCGGGCGAACACGGCGGCCAGCCACGGCCCGCCGATCACGATGACCACGGTGTTGATGTTCTGCACCCACTGCGGCGCGACCGGCACGCCCCAGACGTTCATCCAGACATTGCCCACGGCGAACATCTGCAGGCCGTTGGGCGCCATCTGGTAGAGCGACCAGAACACCAGCGAGCCCAGCGTCAGCACGAGGTAGGCCTGCATGCGGCGCTTCTCCGCCGCGACCGGGTGGCGCAGCGTCAGCACCAGCAGCACCAGGCCCACGGCATAGCACAGCGCCTTCATGCCGATGGCCGTGTCGCTCGGGTGCTGCAACAGCCAGGCCAGCAGCGGCACCAGCCCCGCCAACACCGCCACGCCGATGGCGAAGCGCCCCCAGAAGTCCGCGCCGCGGCGCTGCGACAACGGCGTGTCGCGGTCGGCCAGCGTGCGCCAGAACAGCAGGGCCAGCACGATGGCACCGGTGTTGCCGATGGTGGCGAACCAGAAGATGGTGCTGTAGGCCTCGTCGAGCTGGTAGTGGCCCGCCACCGTGAAGCCGACGAAGAAGCCCACGTTCATGCCGGCGTAGTTCCACAGGAAGGCGGCCTCCCGGCGGTCGTCCTCGGGGGCGAAGCGCTGCGTGAGCATCATGTTCAGGCAGGTCACGTTCAGGCCGCTGCCGGTCAGGAAGAACGCCAGGCCCCAGTACAGCCCCGCCAGCGAGCCGCCGGCGATGGCGCCGCAGCCCAGCACCTGCAGCACCATGCCGCCGACGAACAGATTGCGGTTGCTCAGGAAGCGCCCGCCCAGGTAGCCGCCGAACAGGTGCAGCCCGTAGTTGAAGGCGCCGAACAGGCCCATCATCAGCGCCGCCTGATCGCTGCTGAAGCCCAGTCGGCGGGTTGCATACAGCACCAGGGTGGACTGCAGCACGGCGAAGCCCAGCGTCGCGAAGACCTGGACCATGAACAGCACCGCCGAGCCTTCCGGCACGCGGTCAAGTCGTTGTTGGAGACGCTTCATGGGGGCGGGATTGTGAGGGCTGGCCCGCGCAATCGGCCTGGGTGTGATCCCGCGGGCGCCGCGTCGCCATGAACGCCGCCGGCGCTTTCGTGAGGTGATGCCACATCGGTCCATTTCATTGGCCAGCCATGGCTTCACAGAACGCCACCGCTTGGATACAAAACATCACCCTCGTCGCCGAGGGACCGTTCTCGTGAAAACCGATGGAGACAAGCCCATGACCCAATCTGTCTTGAAGTGGATGCTGTCCTCGCTGCTTGCCGTGGGCCTGCTGGCCGGTGCGCAAGCGCAGGAGCGCGGCACGAAGGAAGAGGCCAAGGCGCTCAGCGATGCGGCCTACAAGCACATCGAGAAGGTCGGCCCTGACAAGGCCTTCAAGGACTTCACGAACGACAAGGCAGCCTGGACCAAGAAAGACCTCTACGTGATGGTCTACGACAGCAAGGGCACCGCGCTCGCGCACGGCGCCAACGAAAAGCTGGTGGGCAAGGACATGTCGGCCGTGAAGGACGCCAACGGCACACCGATCGTCACCGGCATGATCGCCGTGGCAGCCAAGGGCGGCGGCTGGTTCGACTACGACTGGCCCGATCCCGTGACCAAGAAGATCATGGCCAAGTCGACCTATGCCCGCAAGCCGCCGAGCGGCGATGGCTTCATCGGCGTCGGCATCTACAAGCAATAGACCCCAGAAAGATCGCCAGAGGCCGCGCAGCCCGGTCCTTCCGGTCTGGTGCGGCCTGCATGCGTTCGTGGCGGCACCGCAGCGGCGGCGCCAGGAGAAGTCCGTGAATCACCTGCTCAAGAATGCGTCGATCGGCATCAAGGTTGCGATGGCACCGGCCATCGCCATCCTCTGCCTGATGCTGGTCACCGGCATCGGCTGGTTCAGCGCCCGCAGCCTGACCACCGACCTGCGCGAAGTGGCTGGCGCGGGCGTCGAGCGTGTGGTGTCGGCCCAAGCCTTCGCCACTCAACTGACCCAGCTCCATCAAAAGCTCTACCAGAGCATGACCTGGGAAGCCATCGGCCAGCGCGCCGAGCGCATCAAGGACCTCGACAACGGCCTGCTGGCCGAGCTGACCGCCTTCGGCAAGACACTCGACGGCGCCGGGGGCGACGATTCCCTCTCCGCCGAACAGCAGGTGGCCTTGCGCAACGTCCACAAGACCTACCTCAGCTACGCCAAGACCGCGGCCGATGCCCTGGACATGAAGTCGGCCGGCGTCGCCAACGCTGCGGGCTACGTGGTCACCGTGGACAGCCAGTACGCCAAGGTGCGAGAGCAGATCGATGCCTTCGTGAAGGTCGAGCGCGACCTGGCGGCCACTGCCGTCGAGCAGGCCGAGAAGGCCGCCAACCGCGTGTCCCTGATTTCGCTTGGCGTCTCGGCCGCCGCGCTGGTGGTGTGTGCCTTGCTGTCGCTGACCTTCGTGCGGGCCATCACCCGCCCGCTGGAACGCGCTGCACGCATCGCCGATGACCTCGCCGAAGGCGACCTGCGCACGCGCGACGTGGAGCGATCCGCCGATGCCACGGGGCGCGTGCTCGGCTCCCTGGAGGTCGTGTCGCGCAACCTCAGCCAGATCGTCAGCGAGGTGCGCAGCACGGCGCAGGAAGTCAACAACGCCTCCGGCGAAATCGCCAGTGGCAATGCCGACCTGTCAGCCCGCACCGAGCACACCGCCTCGGCGCTGGAACAGACGGCGGCGTCCGTCGAGCAGCTGGCCGCCACCATCCGCCAGTCGGCCGAGAATGCCCAGCAGGCTGACACCCTCGCCCGTCAGGCCACCAGCGTGGCCGTGGAAGGCGGCACGGTGGTCGGCGACGTGGTCGCCGCCATGGACGAGATCAGCACGCAGGCGCGTCGCATCGCCGACATCATCGGCACCATCGACGGCATCGCCTTCCAGACCAACATCCTGGCGCTGAACGCCGCAGTGGAGGCCGCGCGAGCCGGCGAGCAGGGCCGCGGCTTTGCCGTCGTGGCGAGCGAGGTGCGGTCGCTCGCCCAGCGCAGCGGCGAGGCGGCCAAGGAGATCCGCACGCTGATCGGCTCCTCCGTCGAGCAGGTCGAGCGCGGCACGGCCCGCGTGCAGGTGGCCGGTGACACGATGACCCGGGTGGTCGAGTCCATCCAGCGCGTGTCTCAGATGGTGGGCGACATCACGCGCGCCGCGTCGGCACAGGCCAGCGACATCGCGCAGGTCAACCAGGCCATCATGGAGATGGACAAGACCACGCAGCAAAACGCCGCGATGGTGGAGGAGGCCACGGCGGCCACCGAGTCGCTGCGGGCTCAGTCCGAGCGGCTGGTGGAGAGCCTGGCGCGCTTCAAGACCTGAGCATCGCGGGCGCCCGGCGGCGGGCTCAGGCGACCGGCAAGCCCCAGCCGAACGGGTCGGCCGGATCGATCAGCAGCGTGGCCTCGGCGTTGATGAAGGCCTGCCCGCGGATCGTCGGCACGATCTGCTCGCCGGCGCGCTCGTACCAGCCCTCGAACACGCTGCCGATCACGCTCGCCTGCCGCCACACCTGACCGGGCGGCAGCTTGCCTGCGGCGGCCAGGCAGGCCAGCTTGGCACTCGTGCCGGTGCCGCATGGCGAACGGTCGTACTGCCGGCCGGGGCACAGCACGAAGCTGCGCGAATCGGCCAGCGCCGGGTCGGCCTCGGCGAACAGCTCGATGTGGTCGATGACCGCACCCTCAGCCCCCCGATGCCCTTGGGCCAGCAGGGCCTGGCCGAGCCTGTCCGCGTAGTCGGTCAGTGCAAGCACACGGTCAGGCCGCACCGCCTCGCCGTGGTCAGCGCACAGGAAGAACCAGTTGCCGCCCCAGGCGATGTCGCCGGTGACGACCTGCCCGCCGGGCAGGGGCACGCGCACGTCCGCCGCGAGCCGGTAGGCCGGCACGTTGCGCACGCTCACGCGCCCGTCCTCGTGCAGCGTGGCGCGCACCAGCCCCACGGGGGTCTCGATGACATGCTCGCCCGGCGCCATGCGGTCGAGGTGGGCGAGCGTCGCGACCAGGCCGATGGTGCCGTGGCCGCACATGCCGAGGTAGCCGGCGTTGTTGAAGAAGATGACGCCAGCCGCATGGGCCGGGTCCTGCGGCTCGCACAGCAGCGCGCCGACCAGCACCTCGCTGCCGCGGGGCTCCAGCAGCGTGGCGCGCCGCCAGTGGTCGTGCTCGCGGGCCAGCACCTCGCGCCGCTCGGCCATGCTGCCGGCGCCCAGGTCCGGAAAGCCCGCGATGACGACGCGGGTCGGCTCGCCGCCGGTGTGGGAATCGATGATCTCGATGCGCTGCATGGCCGTGACGTCAAGGCTGGGACTGGCAGTGCGCCGGGCGCGTGGCCAGGGCGGTGCGCACCAGGGCTTGCACGCGCGCGCGCTCCTCGCCCACCAGCGGCAGCCGCGGTCGGCGCATGTGCTCCGTGCCGACGCCCACCAGCGCATCGATCAGCTTGAGGTTCTGCACCAGCTTGGTCGACACGTCCAGGTGCAGCAGCGGGGTCATCCAGCGGTACAGCGTGCGGGCTTCCTCCCATCGGCCGGCCTGCATCAACTCGAACAGGGCGACCGTCTCGCGCGGGAAGGCGCAGCCCACGCCGGCCAGCAGGCCGTCGCAGCCCAGCGCCAGGCCCTCGAACGCGAGGTCGTCCACGCCCATGAAGAGCTGGTAGCGGTCCCCAAGCAGGTTGCGCAGGTCGGTGATGCGGGTGACGTCGCCGCTGCTTTCCTTGATGGCGGCGATGTGCTCGCAGTCCGCCAGCTCGGCGAAGTGCTCGGGCCTGAGGTCCACCCGGTAGGCCACCGGGTTGTTGTAGACCATCAGCGGCCGCTGGGCGGCGGCGGCAAAGGCGCGCACATTCGCCATCGCCTCGCGGGCGTCGGCCACGTAGATGACCGAGGGCATGACCATGTAGCCCGCCACGCCCAGCGCGTTGGCGCCGTCGATGAAGCGCAGCGCCTCGCGCGTGCTGGTTTCGGACACCGTCGCCAGCACCGGCACCCGGCCCGCCGAGGTCGCCAGCGCGCAGCGGGCGACGGCCAGCTTCTCCTCCAGCGTCAGCGTGCTGGCCTCGCCGAGCGAACCGCAGCAGACCACCCCATGGATGCCGTTGCGGATCTGGAAGTCGATGTGGCGCGCGGTGCCGTCGAGGTCGAGGCTTTCATCCGCATGGAACTTGGTGGTGACGGCGGGAAAGATGCCGCGCCAGGGCAGGGTCTGCATCAAGGTTCTCCTGGATCCGGGAGCCCGATGCTAAGGCCCCGGCCGGCCGCTCCGTCATCGCCGGCAACCCCGCCGGCACGGTCGGCCCGCGCCTGTGCGACAGTCGCAGCGACACGGTGGATCCGGCGCAGCCCGGGAGCAAGACATGACAGCTGAAACCGGCATGGCGGATCGGGTGCTGGCGCTGGTGACACAGCCGCCGCAGCCCGGTTGCGTGCCCAGTCCTCGCCCGGCGGACGCTGCCGCCCGGGCCATCGAGGCGGCCGCCACCAAGGCGGCGCTGGCCGCAGGAACACTCGCCCTGCCGCCCGGGCCGCTCGGCTGGGCGACGATCGCGCCGGAGATGCTCGCGGTCTGGCACATCCAGCGCCAGCTCGTGGCGGACATCGCCGCGCTGTACGGCCGCACGGCCGAGCTGGGGCCGTCGCAGATGCTGTGGTGCCTGTTCCGGCACACGGCCGCCCAGGCGCTGCGTGACCTGTCGGTGCGGGTGGGCGAGCGGGTCGTCGTTCGTCCGGCGGCACAGGTGCTGCTGCAGCGTGCCGCGCAGGCGGTCGGGCTGCACATCGGCCAGAAGGCGGCCAGCCGTGCGCTCTCGCGCTGGGTGCCGGTCGTGGGCGCGGCGGGGGTCGGCGCCTATGCCTGGTGGGACACGCGCCAGGTGGGGCGAGCGGCACTGCAGCTGTTCGAGCGTGAGCAGGTGATCGACAACCCTGTGTAACGTCCGCAGCCAGCCGCGACATACTGGGGCCCATGCAGCTGCCCGCCATCCTGGACGTCGAAGCCTCGGGCTTCGGTCGGGGCAGCTATCCCATCGAGGTCGGCTTCTGCGGCGCCAACGGCGCGCTGTTCTGCGGCCTCGTGCTGCCCGAGCCCGACTGGCAGCACTGGGACCCGGGCGCCGAAGCGCTGCACGGCATCACCCGCGAGCTGCTGCGGCGCCACGGCCGGCCGGCCCGCTGGATGGCCGAACAGCTCAACGCCCGGCTCGGCGGCCAGACGGTCTACTGCGACGGCTGGGGCCAGGACTACCCCTGGCTGGCGCGCCTGTACGACGCCGCGAGCCTGCCGATGGGTTTCCGGCTCGATGACCTGCGCAAGCTGCTCACCGAGGCCGAAGCCCCCCGCTGGCGCGGCGTGGTGGACACCGTGCGGCAGCGCCAGCGGCTCACCCGCCACCGCGCGAGCAGCGACGCCCGCGTGCTGCAACTGGCCCTGGGCGAAATCAAGCAGAGCGTGTCCGCCTAGGCCTTGCGCCCGCTGCCGTTTCCCGCGCGCCGATCCCGCCCATGGTCTCGCCCGTGTTGATCGCCGTCGTGCTGCTGGCGGCCCTGGTGGCGGTGGCCGCGCTGGCGCTGCGCGCACCGGACCTGCCGGCGGCCGAACTGCACGCGCGCCTGGGCACGCCGTCCGACCACGTGCTGGACCTGGGCGACGGCCTGCGCCTGCACTACCGGGACGAAGGCCCGCCGGAGGCCCCCGTGCTGCTGCTGTTGCATGGCTATGGCGACTCCCATGCCACCTGGGAGGGTTGGGCCGCCGAACTCCGGGGCCGTTACCGCCTCATCAGCCTGGACCTGCCCGGCCATGGCCTGACGGCAGCGCCCGCGGGCACCGCCATCGACCGCGACGCCTTTGCGCAGTTGGTGCTGCGCTTCGTCCGGGCGCTGGCGCTGCCGCCTCCCGTGCTGGCCGGCAACTCGATGGGCGGCGGCGTGGCCTGGGCCGTGGCCCTGCACGCGCCCCAGGCCGTTCGGGGCCTCGTGCTGGTCGCGGCGGCTGGATGGCCCCTGCCGGCCCGCACCCCGTCACTGGCCTTCCGGCTGCTCGCCTACCCGTGGGGCCGGGCCCTGCTCGCCCGCATCGACAACCGCCCGCTGATCCGCCAGGCGCTGCGGGCGCAGGTGGGCGACCCGGCGCTGATCACCGATGCCCTCGTCGACCGCTGGGCGCTGTACCAGCGCTATCCGGGCCACCGCCCGATCCTGATGTCCGCCGCGCCGGGTGCGCAGGCGCCGGTCACCGCCGAGCGGCTGGCCGGGCTGCGGCTGCCCACGCTCGTGCTGCACGGCGACGTCGACCCCATCCTGCCGCTCGAACACTCGCGCCGCTTCGCCGCCGCCATCGCCGGCGCCGAGCTGATCGTCTACCCTCGCGTCGGCCACCTGCCGCAGCGCGAGATCCCCGCGCGCTCGGCGGCCGATGTCGCCGCCTTCGTGGCCCGCCTGCCTGCCCCATGACGCCCACCTGCCGCCCCGGTCCGCTGAACCTGATCACCGACGTGCCCGGCCTCGCCGTCGGCCATGTCACCGACGAGACCGTCCGCTCCGGCGCCACCGTGCTGCTCACGGACGGCTTCTGGGCTGCGGCGGTGGATGTGCGCGGCGGCGGCCCGGGAACGCGCGAGACCGAGGCGCTGGCCCCCGAGAACCTGGTCGGCCGGGCGCATGCGATCGCGCTGGCAGGCGGCTCCGTGTTCGGCCTGGCCGTGGCCGACGGCGTCGTGGCCGCGCTGTCGAGCCAGGGCCAGGGACTGCAGCTCAAGCCCGGCTCGCCGGCCATCCCGGTGGTGCCGGGGGCCGTGCTGCACGACCTGGCCAATGGCGGCGACAAGGCCTGGGGGCTGGAGCCGCCCTACCGCCGCTGGGGACAGCAGGCGGTGGCCGCGGCCGCGCGCACCTTCGCCCTGGGCCGCGTGGGCGCCGGGCGGGGCGCGATGGCCGGCCACCGGCCCGGCGGCATCGGCTCGGCCTCGCTCGACCTCGGCGATGGCCTCATCGTCGGCGCCCTGGTGGCGGCCAACCCGATCGGCTCGGCGCTCATGCCCGACGGGCAGACCTTCTGGGCCTGGCCCTTCGAGATCGACGGCGAGTTCGGCGGTCAGCGGCCGCAAGGCCATCCGCCGGTCATCGACCCCTTGCCCGACGCCTCGCGGCTGGCCGACCTCGGCCGGCTGCAGGCCGGTGCCAACACCACGCTGGCCGTGGTGGCCTGCAACGCCGACCTGAGCACGGCCGAGTGCAAGCGCCTGGCCATGATGGCCCAGGACGGCATCGCCCGCGCGGTGCGGCCCGCGCACACGCCGTTCGATGGCGACACCGTGTTCGCGCTGGCGTCCGGCGCACAGCGCGTGGGCGACGGCTCGGGCCGCGGCGTGCAGCTCGGTCGCCTCGGCACGGCAGCCGCCGACTGCCTGGCCCGCGCCCTAGCCCGCGCCGTGTACGAAGCCGCGCCGCCGGCCTGATCAGGCCAGCGCCCGGGCCAGGTCCGGCATGGCGGCCAGCAGGGCCTGCGTGTAGGCCTGCCGGGGCTGCTCGAACACCCGCACCGTGGGCCCGCTCTCGACGATGCGGCCGGCCTGGAGCACGTAGAGCCGGTCCGTCGCAGCCCGGACCACGGCCAGGTCGTGCGTGACGAACAGCAGCGCCGTGCCCTGCTCGCGGCAGAGGCCGTCGATCAGGTCCAGCACCTGCCCGCGCAGGCTCACGTCCAGCGCCGACACGGCTTCGTCCAGCACCAGCAGGGCCGGCTCCAGGATCAGCGCGCGGGCGATTGCCAGGCGCTGGCGCTGCCCGCCGGAGAACTGGTGCGGGAAGCGTTCTGCGGCGTCCGCGCCGAGCCCGACACGGTCCAGCCAATCGCAGGCCAGCCGTCGCTGCAAGGCGCGGTCGGGCACGGGGTCGCGCAGCCCCAGCGGCTCCGCCACCAGCTCCCACGCCCGCCAGCGCGGGTCCAGGCTGCCGGCGGGGTCCTGAAAGACGATCTGCACCTGGCGGCGCAAAGCGCGCTCCTCGCCGGTGAAGCGTTGCCCCTGCAACCGCACCTCGCCGGCCTGGAGAGGCTCCAGCGCCAGCAAGGCGCGCAGCAGCGTGCTCTTGCCGCTGCCCGACTCGCCCACCAGGCCCACCCGTTCGCCGGGCGCCACCTGCAGCGAGACGCCGTCCAGCAGCCGCTTGAACACCGGCCGCGCGAACAGGCCACCGCCGCGCCGCACCTCGCGCACCAGGCCATCGGCCGCGAGCAGGGGGGCGGCCAGGTCGGGCACGGGCACGGCCGCCCGCGGCGCCAGCACCGATGCCGCCACGAGCGCGGCCGTCTCGGGGCTTTGCGGTGCCCGCAGCAGGTCCCGCGCCGGCCCGTGCTCGACGAGCCGGCCCTGCCGCAACACGGCGATGCGATCCGCCACGCCGGCCACCAGCGGCAGGTCGTGGCTGATCAGCAGCAGGCCACTGCCCTGCTCCTGGACGAGGTCCCGCAACAGCGCCAGCACCTGGGCCTGGGCGCGCACGTCCAGGGCGGTGGTGGGCTCGTCGGCGATCAGGAGGCGCGGCCGCAGTGCCACGGCCATGGCGATGACCCCGCGCTGGCGCTGCCCGCCGGACAGCTCGTGCGGATGACGTGCGGCCAGCCCCGCGAGCCCGACGCGTGCCAGCGCCGCCTCCGCCTCGCGCGCGGCCTCTTGCCGCGTGATCGGGCGGTGCAGGCGCAGTGCCTCGGCCACCTGCTCGCCGAGCGTCATCAACGGGTTCAGCGCCGTCATCGGCTCCTGGAAGACCAGCCCGATTTGCGCACCGCGCCGTGCATCCATGGCCGGCTCGCTCAAGACCAGCAGGTCCTGCCCGTCGAGCAGCACCTCGCCCCGGACCTCGGCGCCCGCGGGCAGCAGGCCGGCGATGGCCAGGGCCGTGAGCGACTTGCCCGAACCCGATTCGCCGACCAGCCCGAGCACCTCGCCCGGGGCGAGGTCAAGGTCCAGCGCCTGCAATCGCTCGGCGCCGCCCAGCGCGACCCGCACCCCCCGCAACCGCAGCAGCGCACTCACTGGTGCAGCCTTCGCGCTCCGCGCTGCACTCATGCCGGGCTCCGGTGCGGGTCCAGCCGTGCCCGCAGGCCATCGGCCAGCAGGTGGAAGGCGAGCACGGCCAGCGCGACGGCCAGCCCCGGGAACAGCGCGAGCGTGGGCGACAGCGCCGTCAGCGTCTGGGCATCCGCCAGCATGCGCCCCCAGCTCGGCTGCGGCGGCTGCGTCCCCAGGCCGATGTAGGACAGACCCGTCTCGGCCAGCAACGCCAGGGACAGCTGCAGGCTCAGCTGCACGACCAGGCCTCCCACCAGGTTGGGCAGCACGTGCTCACGCGAGATGCGGCCGTCGCGCTTGCCCGCCGCGCGCGCGGCCAGCACGAACTCGCGCTGCCACAGCGGCAGGGCCAGCCCGCGGGCGACCCGCGCGAACACCGGGATGTTGAACACCCCCACGGCCAGGATGGCACTGACCGCGCCGGGCCCCAGCGCCGTCGTCAGCAGCACGGCCAGCAGCAGCGGCGGGAAGGCGAAGACGATGTCGTTGCCCCGCATCAGCACCTCGTCGAGCCACCCCGCGCGCGCAGCGGCCCACAGGCCCAGCGGCACGCCGACGAGCGCCCCCAGGCTCACGGCCAGCGCCGCCACGCCGAGCGACGTGGCCGCACCGCGCATCAGCAGCGACAGCACGTCACGGCCGAGGTGGTCGGTGCCCAGCCAGTGCGCGGCGCCCGGCGGCTGCAGGCGCTGGGCAATGGCCAGCTGATCCAGCGGCGCGGGCGTCCAGACCAGGGACAGCAGCGCCAGCGCGGCAAACGCCCCGGCGAGCAGCGCCCCGGCCACGAAGCGGCGGTTCATGCCCCAGCTCCACGGCGCTGCAGCCGCGGGTCGGCGGCGCGGGCGGCGAGTTCCACCGCGGCCGAGATCGCCACCCCGAGTGCCACCAGCACCAGCACGAGGCTTTGCACGAGCACGAGGTCGTGCGCCGTCACGCCCTGGAACAGCAGCCGACCCACGCCCGGCAGGAAGAACACGTTCTCGACGATGACCGACCCCGCCAGCAGATAGGCCGTCTGCAGGCCCAGCAGCGTCAGCACCGGCGAGGCGGCGTTGGGCAGCGCATGCCGCCACAGCGCTCGCCAGCGGCTGGCGCCCTTGGCCCGTGCGGTGCGCAGGAACTCGGCCTGCGCCAGTTCGGCCAGCGCGGCCCGCAGCACGCGGGTCAGGATGGCCGCCTGCGGGACGGCCAGCGCGAGCGCCGGCAGGGCCAGCGATTGCAGGCCCGCGGCCAGCCCGGCCTCCCAGCCCGGGAAGCCCCCGGCCGGCACCCAGCGCAGCAACACGGCGAAGAGCCACGCGCCCATCACGCCGAGCCAGAAGTCAGGCACCGACACCCCCAGCTGGCTGGCTGCGCTGACGGCATGGTCCACCCGGCCGCCCGGACGCCGCGCTGCCAGCAGCGCGGCCGGCAGGGCCAGGGTCACGGCCAGCAGCAGCGCCAGCGCCGCGAGCGGCAAGGTGACCGGCAGCCGCTCGGCCAGCAGCTCGGCCACCGGCACGCGGTAGGTCAGGCTGGTGCCGAGGTCGCCCTGCAGCAGTGCAGCGACCCAGCGGCCGTAGCGCGTGGGCACCGGGTCGTCGAGGCCGAGCTGCGCCCGCAGTGCGGCCACGGCCTGCTCGTCGGCCTGCAAGCCGAGCACATGCCGCGCAGGATCGCCCGGCGCCACCTGCACCAGCGCAAAGATCAGCACGCTGGCCACCCCGAGCGTCAGCCCGAACGACGCGGCGCGCGCCACGAGCCAGCGCGGGTCGGCGCGCCTCATCAGCCCCACGAGGCCCAGCACCAGCAACAGGGCAACGCCCCAGCCCACGGCTCGCGGCACCGCGCCGCGGTCCCCGGCAGCGCCGGCGGTCGCGCCCGGCAGCGTGGCGCCCGCCAGCTCCAGGCTGCCCACCGCGTTGAAGCGAACGCCGGCCAGCCCGGCGCGTGCCACGACCAGCCGCGGGTACTGGAACAGGAAGCCATTGACGGCGTCGTCGCTCAACTGGCGCTGCAGCGCCTGCAGGGTCGTGCGGCGCTCGGCGTCCTCGGTCTGCTCGTCGAGCTGGCGCAGCAGGGCCTTCACGCGCTCGCTGCGGTAGCCGAAGTAGTAGTCGTCGCGGCCGTAGATGCCGTAGTCCAGCGGCTCGCTGTGCACGATGACGGTGAGGTCGAAATCGTGGCGCACGAAGACCTGGTCGAGCCATTGCGCCCACTCCAGGTTCTCCACCCGCGTGCGGATGCCGACCGCCGCGAGCTGTGCCGCCAGGATCTCGCCGCCGCGCCGCGCGTAGGCCGTGGGCGGCAGCTTGAGGCTGAGCACGCGATCGGCCGGCCAGCCGGCCTCGGCCAGCAGCGCGCGCGCCCGGGCCGGGTCATGCGGGCTCTGGCCGGTCAGGTCGATGTAGGCGGCATGCCGCGGTGAGAAGTGGCTGCCGATGGGTTGGCCGTAGCCGAACATCGCACCGTCGATCAGCGCCTGGCGGTCGATGGCTGCGGCAATCGCCCGGCGCACGGCCAACGAAGCCAGCGGTGCGCGCCGGTGGTTGATGGACAGCAGCGTCTCGCCCTCGCTCAGGCCGACCCGCAGCTCGAAGCGCCGGTCGGCCCGGATCTGGGCGAGGTGCTCCGGCGCGGGAAAGTTGGAGAACACGTCCACATCCCCGGCCATCACCGCCGCATACGCGGCGGACGGATCGGCGATGAACCGGTAGCGCAGCCCGTCGAGCTGCGCCCGCTCGCCCCAGTAGCCCTCGAAGCGCACCAGCTCGATGCGGTTGCCGCGCTGCCAGTCGACGAAGCGCCACGGGCCGGTGCCGTTGGGCGCGGTCGGATTGGTGGCGGCCGTGGCCGGCGCGACCATGACGAAGGCGGCGCTGCCGAGGCTCTGCAGCAGGCCGCCGTCGCGGTGCTTCAGGCGCAGCACGAGGGTGTGCGCGTCCGGCGCCTCGACGGCGGCGATCGCGGCGAGCAGGCTGCGCTGCGGGTTGGCCGAGCCCTCGGCCCGCGCCCGTTCCAGCGCGAAGCGCGCCACGGTGGCATCGAAGGGCGTGCCGTCATGAAAGCGCACGCCGTCGCGCAGCGTGAACCGCAGCGACAGGCCATCGGGCGCGATGTCCCAGCGCTCGGCCAAGCGCGGCTGCGCGCTGCCGTCCTCGGCCAGGCTCACCAGGCCCTCGAACACGTTGCCGTACACCACCTCGCTGATCGGCGCGGCAGCAGCCACGGTCGGGTCCAGCAGCGGCGGCTCCAGTTGCAGGGCCACGCGCAGCGTCGCCGCGTGGGCGGGCCACCACAGCGCGATCAGCAGCAGGGCGACCAGCCGCCTCATGCCGGGTCGGTCGCCTCGGCCAGTGACGGCAGGCCGAGCCGGCGGTACAGGGCGGCCAGCCGCGCGCGCACGGGCACGTCCTGCGGGTCGACGAGGCGGCGAAGCTCCAGCGCCTGCTGGGCATCGCGCCACTGGCCGGCGTGGGTCGCGGCCTCGATGTGCAGCAGCGCGAACAGGTCGCGCTGCGCGTGGCTGCCCCCGACCCGGACCAGGCGCGGCAGGCCTTGTGCGAATGCCGCGTCGGCCGTGACCGCATCGCCCCGCGCGAGCGCCAGCAGGCCGGCAGCCGTGGGCAGGGCCGCGTCGCGCCAGGCGATGCGCGCCTCGCCCGCGGCCCCATCGGCACGCGCCTGGATGGCCGCCTGCAGGCGGTCGGCCTCGGGCCGCCCGGCACGCGCCAGGCCGTAGAGGTAGAGCAGGCTCAGGAACGGCTCCGTGGTGTCCTCGGCGCGGGCCGCCAGGTGCTCGGCCAGCGCCGCCCAGCGGGGGCCGACGTCCGCGCCCACCCATTCCAGCCGGGCCAGCAGCTGCACCGCGCCCGCCTGGTCCTGCGAGTAGTCGGGGGCCACCCCCCAGACACGGTCGTCGTACAGCGCCAGGGCGTCGTCGTTGCGCCCGCGCGCCAGGTAGAACAGCGCCAGGTGCCACCACAGGTGCGTGACCATGAACGAGTTCAGCCCCGTCCAGGTGCTGCTGGCGGCCTGCAGGACGTGCAGCCCTTCATCCACCCGGCCACGTGTCAGCAGCACGTGGGCCAGCGCATGCTGTGCCCAGGGCTCCCGCGGTTGCAGGGACAGGGCCCGGCGCGCACTGGCTTCGGCCTCGTCCAGCCGGTGCGCCTGCTCGTAGGCGAACGCCGCCATGCCGTGGGCGTAGGCGTTGTGGGCGTTGAGGGGCAGCACGGCCAGGATGATGCGGAGCATGGCCGGCGCGTCGCCCCGGTTGAAGGCCAGGTACTGGGCCAGCTTCACCACCGCCAGGTCGTGCGGCCAGCGTTCGACGAGTGCCAGCGCCCGGGCTTCGACGGCCGCCGTGTCCCCCGCGACCCAGTCGGCCAGCAGGGCGACCTGCTCACGTTCGCGCGCATGGGCGGGCGAGTCGACCGCGCGCCGCGCGGCCCGGGCCGCCTCCAGGAAGGGCTGCGCCCGGCTCGGCGCCTGCGGCGCTTCCAGGAACATCCACAGCCAGCCGGCATAGACCTGCGCCATGACCGACTGCGGGTGGGCCGCTGCGGTGGCCAGGATGGTCTCGGCGCGCGTCTCGTAGGCGAGAAAGCCGCCCACGAAGTCGTCGATGCCCGCGATCAGCGCGGGGTCGGTGTCGACCAGCGGGTTGCCCAGGATGTCATGTGCCATGGCGGCAGCATAGCCAGCCGCAGGGCCTCGCCAGCCGGCATCGATATGCGCAAATCGTCGAAGCGACGGCGCGGTTCAGTTCGCCACCAGGCTGCCGCTGGTGCGCCCGCGCCCGGCACGTTTGGCCTCGTACAGGTGCGCGTCGGCCTCGGCGACGAGTTCGTCCAAGGTGACGCTGCCCGTGGTGGCCACCGCATAGCCGATGCTCACGCCGATCTCCAGTTCGAGGTGGCCGATGTGGTACGGCGCACTCAACGCCGCCAGCAGCTTGGTCGCCACCTTGTCGGCATCGCGCAGCTCATGCAGGTGCGGCAGCATGACGGCGAACTCGTCGCCGCCCAGCCGCCCGACGAGGTCGTCCGGCCGCAGCGCGTGCCGCAGGCGCAGCGCCACCGCCTTGAGCAGCGCATCGCCCGTCGGGTGACCGTGCTGGTCGTTGACGGGTTTGAAGCGGTCGAGATCGAGGTAGAGCAGGGCCACGCGCTGGCCTGCGGCGCCCAGCAGCAGATGGCGCGCGCCCTCATCGAAGCCGGTGCGGTTGAGCAGCTGCGTCAGCGGGTCGGTCTGCGAGGCCAGCCGCAGCCGCGCTTCCTCGCGACGGGCCTCGGTCACGTCGACCTCGATGGCGATCACGCCCTCGATCTTGCCGCTCTGCACCCGCAGCGGCGCGTACTGCACGTCGAAGCTGCGCGCATCGCGGTCGCTGCCGTCGCGCACGTCCAGCCGGTGTGTCTCGCCGGCCAGGGCCTGCGCCACGAGCGGTGCCCGGGCCGTGTACTCGCGCGGCTTGAACAGCTCGGCCAGCGGCCGCCCCACCCAGTCGGCGAGCTGGATGCCGCGTTCCTCCCCGAACGCAGCATTGAAGAAGATCACCCGCGCGTCGTTGTCAGCCACGAGGAACTGCGCCCGGGCGGTGTGGGCCACGGCCAGCAGCATGGCCTCGCTGCGTTCGCGTTCGCGCTGCGCGCGCAGCTGCTCGGACATGTCACGCAGGATGACCGACACGGTCTCGATACGGCCCCGCACGTCCAGGTGGACGACCACCAGGCACTCCATCGGCACAAGGGCATCGCCCAGTTGCAGGCTGATGCGGCCGCGCCAATGGCCCTCGGCAATCGCCTGCGGCAGCACATCGCGCTCGTAGGCCTGCAGCTGTTCCGGCGTGAAGAAGTCGACGATGTGCGCATCGCTCAGCGGCGCATCCGGCGCCAGGCCGATGCGGGCGCGCGCGGCGGGGTTCAGGTAGATCACGTCGCCTCGCTCGGTGGCCTGGCAGACGAGGTCGGGGGTCATGTCGAAGATGGCCGCGAGCGTTTGATGGGCGTGCTGCTGTTCGCCGCGCTCGGTCACGTCCTCGACCGTGCCGACCTGGCCGGCCACGCGGCCGTCCAGGATCAGCGGCGCGGTGCGCACGGCGATCCAGCGGATGCGGCCATCGTCGCCGCGCTTCATCTTGCGCACCATGTCGATCGGCTCGCCGGTGGCCATCTGGTGCTTCCAGCGCTGGATCAGCATGTCGCGCTGCTCGGGCTGCACGAGCGTCGTCCAACCCCACTCGATGGCCTCGCGCCGCAGCCCGTGAACCCGCAGATAGCTGTCGTTCACGTAGACGATGCGGCCGGCTGCATCGGTGCGGAACAGCCCGAGCGGCATCGCATTGCTGGTCGCCTGCAGCATGGCCTCGCGCACACGCGCCGCTCGCTGCACGAGCGACAGCCAGCGTGCGAACAGCAGCAGGGCGACCGTGAGCGCCACCGCCGAGGCCAGCAGGAGGCTTCGCTGACGCAGGTGCGGCAGCAAGGCCGTTTCCTCGCGGCCGGAGAGCAGCAGCTTCAGGCCGAAGTCTCCGAGCGTGACGAAGGCACCGATGCGCGGGCGGCCGTCGGTCGCTGCCCCCGTGCTGGCATAAAAGCCCTCGCTGCCGCCCAGTTCCCGCCCCGCCGCCGGAAACTGCTCGAACAGATTGCGGCCGGCGAAGCCCGGCACTTCAGGGCGCCGCGACAGGGCGATGCCGTCGCTGCGCAACATGACCAGCGAGGCCTCGGGATCCGGCACGAACAGGCTCTGTGCGTCCTGCAGGCGCTGGATGTCGACGACGGCCATCGCGAACACGTAGTCATCCACCGGATGGGTGAGACGCAGCAGCAGGGGCAGCTGCAGCCGGGCCTCGTCCTGCCGGCCTCCCAGCCGCAGCGCCAAGCCGAGCACGACGCCCTCTGCCGGGCGCGTCAGGGCCTGGTCGAAGGCGGCCGTGCCGGCGATGCTCGCGCCGTCATCCGCCGCACCCGCCTGCAGGCGCCGCACGCGGCCGGTGGTCGACACGAGCATCACGTCGACCATGTGGCGCGAGCTGCTGCGCACGTTGTCCGCCAGTTGCAGCAGGGAGGGCTCGTCCAGCGCATGGTCGCCGTGGACGTCGGCCAACCACAGGTCCACCGCACGCAGGGCGCTTTCCGACTGGCGCAGCACCGGCTCGGTCTGCATCGCGACGGTGCGCACCGCGGTGGCGAGTTCCTGGCGCTGGCGGGCAAGCAGGTCCCGCGGCTGCTGCACCACGTACCAGCCCAGCAGCGCCCACATCGTCACGATGACGAGGCCGAAGGCCAGCGCCGGTGCGTACAGCAGGGCGCGCTCGCGCCAGCGGCGGCGCCGCGCCACGCGCTGTTGCTCGGCTTCGGACTGCGGGTCGGCGGTCGGGATGGCGCGCTCCTGGGCGACGGGGGCGAGTCATTGTGCGCCGCCCCCCTGGCCGGTCTGGCGTGATTTTTAGACGCCGGCGAACAATCCGGCGTGCTGCTCGCGCAGCAGTTTCTTCTGCACCTTGCCCATCGCATTGCGCGGCAGCTCGGGCATGACGATCACGCGCTTGGGCACCTTGAAACCGGCGATGCGGCCCTTCAGGGCCTGGATCAGGGCGTCCGGGACGGGCTCGCGGCCCCGCTGGGGCGTGACGACGGCGACGACGGCCTCCCCGAAGTCCGGATGCGGCACGCCGATGACAGCCGACTCCTCGACGCCGGGTAGTTCGTTCAGGAAGCCCTCGATCTCCGCAGGGTAGACGTTGAAGCCGCCGCTGATGACGAGATCCTTGCTGCGCCCGATCAGCGTCAGATAGCCGTTGGCCCCGACGCGACCGACGTCACCGGTCTTGAACCAGCCATCGGCGGTGAACTCCTCGGCCGTCTTCTCGGGCATCTGCCAGTAGCCGCTGAACACGTTGGGCCCATGCACCTGCACGTGGCCGATCTCGTCCGCGGCGCAGGGCTCGCCGGCATCGTTGACGATGCGCAGGCCCACGCCCGGCAGCGCTGGCCCGACCGTGCCACCGATGCGCTCACCGTCCTCGGGGCGGCAGGGGTTGGAGGTGAGCATCAGCGTTTCGCTCATGCCGTAGCGCTCCAGGATCAGGTGGCCGGTGCGGGCCTGCCACTCGCGCCAGGTGTCGATCAGCAGCGGCGCGGAGCCGCTGATGAAGAGACGCATCGACCGCGTGTCAAGCTGCGGCTCCTGGAGCAGCCGCACGTAGAGCGTCGGCACGCCCATGAAGACCGTGGCCTCGGGCAGGCGCCGCGCCACGGCGGCGGCATCGAACTTGTTGAACCACAGCATCTTGCTGCCGTTGAGCAAGGCGCCGTGCGACGCCACGAACAGGCCGTGCACATGGAAGATGGGCAGCGCGTGCAGCAGCACGTCATCAGGGCGCCAGTCCCAGTAGGTTCTGAGCGTCTGCGCGTTGCTCAGCAGATTGGCGTGGCTGAGCATGGCGCCCTTGCTGCGCCCGGTCGTGCCGCTGGTGTACAGGATGGCGGCCAGGTCCCCAGGCGCGCGGGCGACGGGCTGCTGCACGTCGCTCATCTGCGCCGCACGCTCCAGCAGCGTGCCCTGGCGTTGGTCGTCCAGCGTGAACACCCAGCGCACACCGCGCTGGAAGGCCAGCTTGCTGACCCAGCCGAAATGGCGGCTCGCGCACACCACCACGCCCGGCGCGGCATCGGTGATGAAGTGCTCCAGCTCGCTGGCCTGGTAGGCCGGGTTCAGCGGCAGGTAGACGAGGCCGGCGCGCAGCACGGCCAGATACAGCAGCAGGCCTTCCACGCTCTTGTCGGTGTGCACGGCCACGCGACTGCCGGCGGGCAGGTCGAGCCTGTGCAACCAGTTGGCGAGCATCGCGCTGCCGCGTTCGAGGTCGCGCCAGGTGTAGAGCGCGCCGTCGGCGTCGATGGCGGTTGAATCGAGGTCGGCCGGGAAGCCGGCGCGCAGGGCGGTGTAGAGATTCATATAAGCATCGGCAGAAGGAGTGCATGACCCAGCGGCAGCCATGGATCCGGCTTTGCCGGGCCATCGGCAGTGCCCCCGTCCCAAGGGGGCCGGCGCAGCCGGCGGGGGTTAGTCCAATTTCGCTCCCGAGCGCTTCACGACTTCGGCCCAGCGCTTGGTCTCGGCGCTGACGAACTGCCCGAAGGCGTCGCCGTAGAGGTTGGGGGTGTCGGCGCCCAGGCCGTTCCACAGATTGCGGATCTCATCGGTGGCGAAAGCCTTGCGCAGTTCCGCCTGCATCGCCGAGATGGCTTCCCGGGCCGTGCCCTTGGGCGCCCACAGGCCGTACCAGGTCGACACCTCGTAGCCCGGCAGGCCTGCTTCGGCTGCTGTGGGAACGTCCGGAAAGCCCACCGCCCGCTTCTGGGAGGCCACGGCCAGCGCCTTGATGCGGCCGCTCTTGATGTGGGTGGCCGACGAGCCCAGGCCGTCGAACATCAGGTCCACCTGGCCGCCGATCAGGTCCTGCAACGCCGGCCCCGAACCGCGGTAAGGGATGTGGGTGATGAAGGTCTTGGTCTGCAGCTTGAACAGTTCTCCAGCAAGGTGGTGGGAGGTGCCGTTGCCTGCCGAGCCGTAGTTCAACTTGCCCGGTTTGGCTCGCAGGAGCGCCAGCAGGCCCTTGAGGTCGCTGACCGGCACCTGCCCCGGATGGACGACGATCACCTGGGGCACGCTGGCCAGCAGGGCGACGGGGATGAAGTCGTCCTCCAGCCGGTAGTCCAGTCGTGGGTACATGGATGGCGCTATCGCGTGATGCACGGCGCCCATGAAGAAGTTGCTGCCGTCCGCCGCCTGCTTGGCTGCGATGCTGGCGCCGACCGTGCCGCCCGCGCCACCCTTGTTGTCGATGATGACCTGGCGTCCGATCTGCTTGGTGAGGATGGCCGTGAGCGGGCGGGCAAAGGCGTCGGTGCCGCCACCGGCCGGGAAGGGCACGATCCAGGTGAAGGGCTTGTTGCCTTGCGCCTGAACCAGCCAGGGACTCAGGAGGGCGGGCAGCAGGGTGCGTCGCTTCATCGGCTTGTCTCCGTGGGTGTTGTGCCGCCGATTATGGGCAAGGCACCACCCACTCCCTGCCCGGACGCAGCCAGGGGTGTCCCGGGGGGCGAGATGGGCCGCGCTGAGGTTTCAGCTCGGGTCGGGCAGCTTCAGCCAGCGCTGCAGGCGGGTGCGCAGCGCCACGAAATCCAGGGGCTTGGTCAGGTGCTCGTCCATGCCGGCTTCCAGGCTGGCGGCGACGTCGGCATCGAGCGCGTGCGCGGTCAGGGCGAGGATGGGAAAGCTCGGGAGGCTGCCGTCGCGCTGCTGCGCGCGCAGGCGCCGGGCGCACTCCAGGCCGTCCATGCCCGGCATCTGGATGTCCATCAGCACGAGGTCGGGGGCGGCCTCGGCGCAGGCCGAGAGGGCTTCCAGGCCGTTGCGGGCCAGCCGGGCCTGCACCCCCATCAGCGACAGGAATTCCAGCGCCACGACCTGGTTGATGTGGTTGTCTTCGACAAGCAGGACCTGGGCCAGGCGCTGGCCGCGGGCGACGCCCGCCTGTCCCGGTCGCGCCCCATCACCGCGGCCCTCCTCGGTAGCGGCGTTCAGCCAGAGCGGAACCGGCGTGCTCGCAGGCTCGTGCAACCTCGACTCTTCCATCCCCATGTCCTTGCTACGTTTGTTGTTATCTCGGCCTGGGTCAGACCATCAGCCATTGTTGCCGCAGGCGGCGGGCCCGTGCAACCCGTTGACCCCCAAAACCGGTGCGCCGTGAACGACGGATGTCGGGTTCAAAGCCCCTACATCGTTCGCGAGTGCTGACAGTTTCCGTCAGCGGCCCTCCCTACACTGCCCGGCTTTGTCGTTCTGGCACCCCGCTCCCCCATGACTGACGGCCTGATCCGCATCCGAGGCGCTCGGCAGCACAACCTCAAGAACCTTGACGTCGACCTGCGCACGGCGGAACTGACCGTCGTGACCGGCCCGAGCGGCTCCGGCAAGTCGAGCCTGGTGTTCGACACCCTTTATGCCGAGGGCCAGCGGCGCTATGTGGAGACCTTCTCCGCCTATGCCCGCCAGTTCCTGGACCGCATGGACCGCCCGGCGGTCGACAAGGTGGACGGTGTGCCGCCGGCCATCGCCATCGACCAGACCAACCCGGTGCGCACCAGCCGCTCCACGGTCGGCACGATGACCGAGCTGAACGACCACCTGAAACTGCTCTACGCTCGGGCTGCCGAGCTGTTCGACCGCAAGACCGCCTTGCCCGTCCGGCACGACACCGCCCAGACCATCTATGCCGAGCTGATGACCCGCACGGCGTCGGATGACCCGCGCGTCGTGCTGAGCTTCCCGGTGGAGTTGCCCGCCAACACCACGGCGGAACAGGTGCAGCAGTGGCTCTCGGCCAGCGGCTTCACCCGCATCCAGGGCGAGCGTGAAATCGATGGGAAGAAGGTGCTGGACGTCGTCGCCGACCGCTTCCGCATCCAGGGTGCTGACAAGCAGCGCGCGATGGAAGCGATCGAGCTCTGCCTGAAGCGCGGCAGTGGCCGGGTGAATGTTCACGTCGGTGACGACGGCGCCACACTCTGGCGGTTTTCGACCGGCCTTCACTGCCCGGAAAGCGACATCCGCTACGCCGACCCGCAGCCGGCGCTGTTCTCCTTCAACTCCGCCTTCGGTGCCTGCGACACCTGCCGGGGCTTCGGTCGCGTCATCGGCGTGGACCTGGGCCTGGTCATCCCGGACGAGCGCAAGACCCTGCGCAACGGCGCCATCAAGCCGATGCAGACCCCCGCCTGGAAAGACAGCCAGGACGACCTGCTCAAGTACGCTGGCGAAGCGGGTATCCCGCGCGACACGCCCTGGAAGGAGCTGAGCCCGGCCCACCGCGACTGGGTCATCAACGGCACGCCGAACTGGAGCGGCAACTGGAACAAGCAGTGGTACGGGGTGAAGCGCTTCTTCGACTACCTGGAGAGCAAGGCCTACAAGATGCACATCCGCGTGCTCTTGTCCAAGTACCGCAGCTACACCGAATGCCCGAGCTGCCGCGGGGCGCGCCTCAAGACCGAGGCGCTGCTGTGGCGCGTGGGCAGCAAGGCCCTGGCGGACGCGGCCCTGCCCGCAGCGCAGCGCTTCCTGCCGGTGGGCGTGGACTGGACCCGGGCGCAGCTCGAAGCCCTGCCGGGCCTGTCCCTGCACGACCTGATGCAGCTGCCCATCCAGCGCCTGCGTGACTTCGTGGACGGCCTGCAGCTGCCCAGCACGATGCTGGACGAAGCCCTCAAGCTGCTGCTCGACGAGATCCGCCACCGCAGCCGCTACCTCTGCGACGTCGGCCTGGGCTACCTGACGCTGGACCGCCAGAGCCGCACGCTGTCCGGCGGCGAGGTGCAGCGCATCAACCTCACCACGGCGCTGGGCACCTCGCTCGTCAACACGCTGTTCGTGCTGGACGAGCCGAGCATCGGCCTGCATCCGCGCGACATGGGCCGCATCGTGCAGGCCATGCAGCGCCTGCGGGACGCCGGCAACACGCTGGTGGTCGTGGAGCACGACCCGGCCGTGATGCTCGCAGCTGACCGGCTCATCGACATGGGCCCCGGCCCGGGCGAACGCGGCGGCCAGATCGTCTTCGATGGCACGCCCGAGGCCATCCGCGCGGCGGACACGCTGACCGGCGCCTACCTGGGCGCACGCAAGCACGTGGGCATGGGCCTGAAGCGGCTGGTGGAAGAGAACACGCCGCGGCTGATCCTCGAAGGCGTGCGCGAGCACAACCTGAAGGCCGTGTCGGTCGAGTTCCCGCTGCAGCGCCTCGTCGTCGTGACCGGCGTGTCGGGCTCCGGCAAGAGCACGCTGATGCAGGACGTGCTCTACCCGGCGCTCGCCCGGCAGTTCGGCAAGGCGACCGAGTCTCCCGGCGCGCACGACCGCCTGCTCGGCGCCGATCACCTCGCCGACGCGGTGTTCGTCGACCAGAGCCCCATCGGCAAGACGGCGCGCTCCAACCCGGCGAGCTACGTCGGCGCGTTCGACGAGATCCGCAAGCTGTTCGCCGACGCCCCCCTGGCCCTGGAGCGCAGCTACAGCGCCGGCATGTTCAGCTTCAATGCCGGCGACGGTCGCTGCCCGACCTGCGGCGGCTCTGGCTTCGAGCATGTGGAGATGCAGTTCCTCAGCGACGTCTACCTGCGCTGCCCGGACTGCGACGGCAAGCGCTTCCGTGCGGAGATGCTGGATGTCAAGCTGACACTCAAGGGGCGCGATTTGAGCGTGTCCGACGTGCTGGAGCTGACGGTCGCCGAGGCCGCGCACCTGTTCAGCGAGCACCGTGCGGTGCTGCAGAAGCTGCAGCCGATCGTCGACGTCGGCCTGGAGTACGTGCGCCTGGGCCAGCCGGTGCCCACGCTCTCGGGCGGCGAGGCCCAGCGCCTGAAGCTCGCCGGCTTCCTGGCCGAAGCGGCCAGCAACCCGCGCTTCGGCGTGGCCAAGAAGGGCACGCTCTTCCTGTTCGACGAACCGACCACCGGCCTGCACTTCGACGACATCGCCAAGCTGATGCGCGCGATGCGCAAGCTGCTGACGGCCGGGCATTCGCTGATCCTGATCGAGCACAACCTGGACGTCATCCGCGCGGCCGACTGGTTGATCGACCTCGGCCCCGAGGGCGGCGATGCCGGCGGCGAGGTCGTCTGCATCGGTACGCCGGAGTCCGTGGCGCAGCACCCGACCTCGCACACGGCCGCCGCGCTGCGCGACTACGCGCTGCACATGGACCGCCCCGCCGTGGCCGTGGAAGAAGGCCGGCCGCTGCAGCAGCTCATCCAGGCCCGCCGCGCGGCGGACGAGGCCATCAAGATCGTCAACGCCCGCGAGCACAACCTCAAGGGTCTGAGCGTGGACATCCCGCGTGGCAAGTTCAACGTCGTGACCGGCGTGTCCGGCTCGGGCAAGAGCACGCTGGCGTTCGACATCCTGTTCAACGAAGGCCAGCGCCGCTACCTCGAATCGCTCAACGCCTACGCCCGCAGCATCGTGCAGCCGGCGGGCCGGCCCGAGGTGGATGCGGTGTGGGGCATTCCGCCGACCGTCGCCATCGAGCAGCGGCTGTCGCGCGGCGGCCGCAAGAGCACGGTAGCCACGACGACCGAGGTCTGGCACTTCCTGCGCCTGCTCTACGTGAAGCTCGGCGTGCAGCACTGCGTGCACGACGGCGCGCCGGTGCGGCCGCAGAGCGTGGAGAGCATCGCCGCGCAGCTGATGCGCGACTA
>RXJW01000007.1 GCA_003963005.1 Burkholderiales bacterium | reverse complement strand
CGATGGGCCGCGGATGAAGGCGCTCGGGGCCGCCATTGGCAATGCGTTCTCGGGGCGAGAGCAGCTCGCATGGGCCCTGTGCGGGGCCGTTGATGGCGTCGTCACGTCCAATGAGTCCCACTGAAACGGGCGCCGCACAGCGTGCGGGTGAAGTCGACGCTGCTCCTGCCGCCACGTTGACCGCAGACCAGGCCCTCTTGGCCTGCATGGCGCTCGACGGGATGCTGGCGACGACCTTGTTCCTGGCCGGGGTCATGGTGGTGCTGGCAGTGAGTGGCGGCGAGCAGGGGCCGCCGGCTGAGCATGTCGTCACCGCGCTGGTGATCGCGGCCGCGCAGTTCGGTTTGGCGATCTGGGTCAGGCCTCGGGTTCGGGCCTTGGTCTCGTCTGAGGGCGCCCGGGACAGCCTGCGATCGGGCTGACGAAGGAGAGGTCGAGCATGTCCCCACTGGAGCGCAAAGAGCACCGGGCAACCCTTGTCGCCGAGGGCGGCTCCACCGCTGATTTGCCACCCATACGCCCCAAGGGATGCGCGCTTGAGTTTTGGGGAGGTGCCGTCGCAATTGACCGCAGCCTGCGCGTGTGGGACGTCGGCAGTGTGAGGGGCGACACGCACTCCTACGCATCGCCAACTGCGCTGCGCAGCGAGATCTCGCCGAAGGAACGGGCGGCGCTGGCGGCCTACATGATCGATCTGTGGCAGCGATTCGGCGCCGCCGAGTGAGTGGGCCTCACTGGCCGGTGGCTGCCGCAGGCCTAGCCAGGTCCTCGAGCTCGTCGACAACCTCTGCGAGGAAGCGCGCGCCAGTGGCGTCGAAGGCCTCGCGACCGACGTCCATCGTGGCAAGCAGGCCCAGGTTGGCGATCCGAAGCGCCTGGTCGCGATCGCCCGGGCTTGCGAGCAGGGCTCGGATGCCGCTGCCGGCCTGGAGCGCCAGAGACTGTGCCTGACCGTTGAACTTCGCTTGCAGAGCGGCCCACATTCGCTCGGCCCACTTGCCGAGTTCGTCGGAGCCGTCGCGGCGGTCACGTTCGGTGGTGAGGTAGGCCAGGACCAGCACGCGGCCGAGGTCCTTGTTGGACCGCTTGTAGTCGGTGCCTGCGATCAGCGTGTCGGCGATCCTCGGGTGGTGCAGCAGGTTGGCCAGGGCCATCATCTCGGGCCGCGCGATACGCACGGCGTGCTTCGTGGGAAGTGGCTCCCATTCCGCCAGGGCGAGGTAGTCAAAGCTGCAAATGGCGAAGTGCCCGGCGCTTGTCTCCACCCGGCGCAGCTTTTTGGACGGTGTCGTGGGGTCGAAGCGGGGCGGTGCTGAGAGCAGCTCGAGGAACCAGTTGTCTGCGGCTGCGTCCGGCGGCAGGAGGCGCACCATGGGCAGTTGCTCTTCAGCATCGCCCTTGGTGCCAGGTTTGCCCCATTCCCCGGGCTTCAACTGCCAGTTCGCGCCAAGCAGCTGGTCGGTCACGTCGGCCGCAACGGTCACGGCAGCGGCGTGCGGGCTGAAGAGGCAGTCAACATCCTTGGTGCGAATTGCCCGGGCGCCGTCGGAGGCAAAGTAGTGGTACCCAGCTGCCAAGCGTCCAACGATGATGACGTTCTTCCTGGCCTCGGGCGGGAGCGCTTCGGCCACCTGGGTGTTGACGATCATTCAAAACTGACCCACCTATAGGGCCCGCGATCGAGCAAATCTGACCCACGTAACGACACTGACCTGCTCAATGAATGAGCAGGGGAAGCAGGAGTGATCAACGTGGGCATGTTGGCCAAGATCAGGCGAATGCACCTGAGGGATGGGTTGTCCATCCGGGAGATCAGCCGCCGCACCGGGCTGTCAAGAAACACGGTGAAGCGGTGGTTGCGTCAAGAAGGCGTGACCGAGCCGAGGTACTCGACCCGGGTGGAGGCCAGTGTTTTGGATCCTTGGGCGGAGCAGTTGGAGGCGGCGCTGCGAACGGATGCGCACCGGCCGGTGCGCGACCGCAGAACGGCCAAGGCGCTGTTCGAGCAGATTCAGGCGATGGGCTACCCCGGCAGCTACCCGCGGGTGGCCGTGTGGGTCCGGCGCTGGCGTGAGCGCCAAGCCCAAGAGCCCCGTCGCGCAGCCTTCGTACCGATGAGCTTCGAGCTGGGGGACGCGTTCCAGTTCGACTGGAGCTGCGAGTACGTCTTCGTCGGCGGCCTGCGTCGGCGGCTGGAGGTGGCCCACACCAAGCTGGCGAGTTCACGCGCCTTCTGGCTTACCGCCTACCCCACACAGAGCCACGAGATGCTGTTTGATGCCCACGCACGGGCATTTGCGGCCTTCGGTGGCGTGCCCAGGCGGGGCATCTACGACAACATGAAGACGGCCGTGGACAAGGTGGGCACCGGCAAGGCCCGCAGCGTCAACATCCGCTTCCAGGCGATGTGCTCACACTACCTGTTCGATCCGGAGTTCTGCAACCCGGCCTCAGGCTGGGAGAAGGGTGTGGTCGAGAAGAACGTGCAAGACCGTCGCCGCCAAGTCTGGCGGGAAGCGGCAGAGCGCCGTTGGCCTGATCTGGCGAGTCTCAACACCTGGTTGGCCGAGCGCTGCCGGCAGTGCTGGGACGAGAGCAGCCACCCGGACTGGCCGGCACTCAAGGTCGCCGAGGTCTGGCAGGACGAGCAGGCCCGGCTGATGCCGGTGCCCAAGCCCTTTGACGGCTACGTCGAGCATCTGGTGCGGGTCTCAGCCACCGGGCTGATTCACTTCCAGCGTAACCGCTACAGCGTGCCCACCCGGCATGTGAACGCGATCCTGAGTCTTCGTGTGTATCCGGAGCAGTTGGTGCTGGTGGCCGAGGGCATTGAGGTGGCCCGCCACATCCGCAGCTTCGAGCGCGACCAGACCTTCTTCAACTGGCAGCACTACATCGCCCTGGTCGAGACCAAGCCTGGCGCGCTGCGCAACGGCGCACCGTTCAAGACCATGCCTGAGGTCCTGCAGACGCTGCAGCGGCATCTGCTTCGGCACGCTGGAGGCGACCGGGTGATGACGCAGGTGTTGGCAGCGGTACCGGTGCATGGACTCGATGCAGTACTGGTGGCTGCGGAGTTGGCGCTCGAGGCCGGACGACCCAGCGCAGAGCATGTGCTCAACGTGCTGGCCCGCCTCAAGGAGGGATTGCCCATCGCTGCGCTGCCACACATGGGGACACCCGCGCTGCGTGAAGAGCCGCGTGCAGACGTCCACCGCTATGACCAACTCCGGGAGACCCGTCCATGAGCACCGAGATCATCGCTCGCTTGAAGTCGCTGAAGCTGCACGGCATGGCCGCGAATTGGCCCGAGCTGGTGGCACGCTGCCGTCACTCGGCACTGGAGCCAGAATCCCTGGTCGAGCAGTTGCTGGACGCGGAAGGTGCGGAGCGCCAGTTGCGATCCATCGGCTACCAAATGAAGGCGGCTCGCTTCCCCGTACACCGGGACCTGGCGGGCTTCGAGTTCGCCAACAGCACCGTCGACGAAGCATTGATACGCAGTCTGCACACGACCGCCTTCACCGACGCCGCGCACAACGTCGTGCTCATCGGCGGCCCGGGCACCGGCAAGACGCATCTGGCTACCGCGTTGGGCGTAGAAGCGATCCAGCGCCACGGCAAACGCGTGCGCTTCCACTCCACGATCGAGTTGGTCAATGCGCTGGAGGCCGAGAAGGTTCAGGGCAAGGCCGGTCAGTTGGCTCACCGGCTGATGTACGTGGACATGCTCATCCTCGACGAGTTGGGATACCTGCCGTTCAGCCAGGCTGGTGGCGCCCTGTTGTTCCACCTGCTGTCCAAGCTCTACGAGCACACCAGCGTGGTCATCACCACCAACCTGAGCTTCGGTGAGTGGAGCAGCGTCTTCGGCGACGCCAAGATGACCACCGCGCTCTTGGACCGCCTTACCCATCACTGCCACATCGTCGAGACCGGCAACGAGTCCTGGCGCTTCAAGCACAGCAGCACGACGACGGCCACGGCCCGTGGCAGAGCCATCAACTCACGCAGAAAAGGAGCTCAGACCGACACGAAGGAACTCGACTTATCCACAGAACAGGCCGCCATCCGGTAGCCTTGGGGGTGGGTCAGATTTGAATGATCGCGCCGGGTCAGTTCTGGGTGATCGTCAACAACCTGGGCCATGACGGCGGCTGGGGACAGGTCTTTCATGATCAGGAGCCCTTGGTAGCGAAGGAAAGTTCGTAGGCGAACTCGTCCGCCTCGGCGTGCAGCCCCAGCTCGCGCAGGTCCGCCAGACAGTCGAGGCGTGCTGCGAGTTCAGGCGCAGCGTCGACCATCTCTCTGGGCCGGCAGTCGCGCTGCAGATGCAGCACGAGAGCGGGCTGCCGGTAGGGGTTCCGGTCCGCCTCGATCAAGCCAGCGTCCAGCTTCTTTAGAAAGCTGGTGTCAGCGTCGAACACAGAGAGGTCCAGCCGCGGCGCGGCCGTGACGTTCAGCTTTGGGAAGTAGTGGCTCGCGCCGATCACGCCGCCGATGCCGACCTGCAGGCCTATGGCCTTCCTTCGCAAGGTCGCGAGTCGGTCCGCCATATCTCTCGGCGTCCGGGCCTGGCCCGTTGGGTCTTGGAAGCGGAGGGTCTGGCGGGCCGCTGCATGCTCGTCGGCGATCTTGTTCAGCGTGCTGACGCTCAAGGGGCGCAAGGCCACGGGGCCTTCGCGTTCCGTACCGAGTGCGCCGATCATTGTCAGGTGCGCAATGGCTGAGGACACGGTTGGGTGGCTCGCGCCGGTGCGCCGGCCGATCTCGGCCATGGATAGCGGTTCGAGGCGGTTCAGATGCCGCTCGACCAGCGAGGCGACAACGTGCTGCCGGGTCACGCGCGTGGCGGTCGGCGAGCGCTCCTTCTTGATGGCGTCCCGAACCGCTGCGAGGAAGTCGGGGTACTGGACCGGCAGGGCGCCGTGCAGTTGGTGCTTCTCGTCTGCCGAAGCCAGGTAGACCCGCTCCGCGAGGTCGGGGTGCACGATCATCCGAAAGTGCTCCAGTTCCTGGCCCAGTCGCGAGCCGGAGAGTCGCGAGCCGACCACCACGCAGAGTCCTCGTGCTCGCAGCTCTTGGTCGCGCAGGGCATAGGCCAGCGCAAGCAGTGCCTCCCGGATGTCCCGGGCGGAACTGGTCCGCTTGATTTCTACCAGCACAACCTCTCCGTGGTGAGACCACTCGAGGTCGACGGGGGTGGTGTCGTTAAGGTTGCGACTAAACATCGAGTTGCGACTTTAGCGTGAAGGTCGCAACTAGACAAGTCGGAGAGCATGTCGGCCGGGGGCTCCAGCTTCGCCCTGGGCCAGTGGTGGGCTGTCCCCACTCACGGGGACACAAAGTCCAGCCGAGCATGGCCAAGCGCAGGAACCCGGGGCCCAGGGCCCGGGGGTTTCGCCATTTGGCTAGAAGGCGGCATGTGATCCTGACCTCAGGCATTGGTCAAGGCATCCCCCGCGTGGGGGAGCCTTGTCCGTCGTGATCCCCACCCGGCCCGCGGAGATCCAGAGGCAGTGCCACAGGGGCTGATCTACACGAGAGCGCGATGAACACACAGCAACCCAAGTGCCTGATGGACGTTCCTCCGTGGGACAACGCACGCCGCATCTTGGCGGAAGCCATGGTCAGGCTGGCCAGCGAAAAGCGGCCTGCCAAGGAACTGCCCGACGCTGCGACCGAAATGCTCGACCGGCTGGCGTCGCCCGATGGCGCTCTGCCTATGCTGCCGCACATCTTCGGCCGTGCCGTCCCGAACATCCTCATGACCGCCGACGTGCTCGAGATGATCATCGCGCCCAGTTGGCCCGAGGTGAAGCAGCAGCTGGCCGTCATCTTCCGGACGTTCGGAGCGCGCCAGCCCGCCGATGCCACCCAGTTCGCGGCCGAGGAGCTCCTCGACTTCATCAGCAGCCCTCGCTGCGGCATGCCGTACCTGCGCGGCGTCTTCGACTTCCCGGAGCAACGCGTGGAGAAGGTCGAGCCGGGCAAGGCAGGCGTAGGTGATCCTACGAATGAGGCGGCCTCCGTCGTGCCTCCGGGCCATGCCATCGTTCCGCTCCGCCTGACCGCCGCGATGGCCGAGGTCATTGGCCGCATCGGGTGGACCTGGGATGAACTGCTCGTCGCAGCCGGAGCTATCAACGAAGGGCAGCAGGCGGCCCTGGCCGCTCCCGGGCCCGAGGCGGGTGAGGTCGAGACAGGTTGGCACTTCGTTCGCTTTCGCGCCGGTGAAGGCTGGTCCCGCTGGCTGCCGGCACGCCGAAGCGGCGGAGCCTGGTACTCGGCTGGCTACCGAGGCATCGCCGATGACCAGGTCGATGTCGGGCCGGCCATCAGCACGCCGCTGCCTGGAGCCGCGGGCGCTACTGGCTCGGCAAGCGCAGCGTTGACCGCGGACCTCATGCGCAGCATCGAGAACCACATCGGCGCCGATGAGCGCCGTGGCGATGTGACGCGCCTGTTGGCCGCTCCTGCCGCCTACCTGGTGGAGGCGCTCATCAAGGTCGCACGGGGCGGCCGAGTGCTGGCCCTGCCGGTCAGCCGTCCCGTCGAGCAACTCCTGCAGCCGGTGGACAAAGCCGCCTGAGCGCAGTCCGTCTTCCCAGGGGGCGTGCATCGCGCCGGCGCACGCCCCCAAGAACTTCCCAGCAGCCGGCCACAAGAAGGCGACCATGAAGCTCCATCACTTGCGCAACGAAATCAGGCTGTCCATGTCCAACTGGCGGCAGTCGGCCGTGTGCTTCTGCGCGCTGCTGCCGCTGCTGCTGCTGGTCGGGTTCGGCGACTGGGTCTTCGCATTCGTCATGGCGGCCGCCGTCACGGCCTTGCTGCACATGGGGCTCCATCGATACCTCCAAGAACTCACCCGGCGTGCCCAGGCCAAAAACTCCCTCACTTGGGACGTTCATGTGGGTGACGTCGCGGTCGGCAGCATCTCCGATGCGGATCTCGCCCAGATCCAGCACACGGTCTATTCGGAGTACCGAACCTTCATCGTCCAGGCCCTGAACTGCGCCGGTGCGGCGAAGCGAGCGCTTTTGCAGGGGCTGGCCAGCCTACCGGGCGCTGCCTTCTACCTGCTCATCGGCTGGGCGATCATCGACGCCGCGAGCTTGAGTGCCGGCCTCGTCTGGCTCCGCGACGCCGCGACCCCCGAGGACCTCAGGGGCCTGGCCATCGCGACGCTGAAGCTTGGCGGCACGCTCATCGCGCTGGCGTCCCTGACGATGCTGGCGATCTCCTCGTACGGCTACGGCATGACGAACAAGTTCACGGAGGCCATCGGTGTCGGGGTGCGGCAGCTGCTCAAGGTGCCGGCCGCTGGCGAAGTCGTCCTCTCGCGGCTCGTCGACGGCAAGCGCGTCTACCCCTACAGCCGCAAGCACGCCCTCGACGAGCCGCCAGCCGACGCTGCGCTGAACCAAGGGGCCGGCCATGACCGCTGACGCCGCCACCTACCTGCCGAAGGCCATTCCACTTCAGCAGGGCCTGGAGGCCCGCATTGAGCTGATCCCCATGCCCACGAAAGCGGACTCAGGCCGCTACCGGCCCGCACCGAACACGGACATCCAGGTCAACTTGTTTCGCGGTGAGCAACTCGTAGAGCGGCGCCGCTGGGACAGCATCATCAGCGGCGCAGAGGCAGTCCAGCTCGCGGACGGCACGGTGCTCGGGCCGGATGACATCGACGACCTGGATCGGTTCGGATGGGACCAGATGCTCGACTACGGGATGATCCCCAACACCTTCGTGCCATGAAGCGAACGCTTGCCATCGGTGCACTCTCCGCCGTGCTGGTTGCCAGCGCAGCGCCATCCACCGCGGCTACCGTCGTGCTCGACACCGGTCACACGCCGGCGCGACCAGGCGCGCTGTCTGCGGCCGGCCGCGGCGAGTACGAGTTCAACCTGAGGCTGTCCGATGCGGTCGCCGGGCTGCTGGGCACGCAAGGCACGACGGTCAAGCGGGTGGGCGCCGACGGAAGAGACATTGCCCTGGCCTCCCGAACCACTGGGACGGCCGGCGCCGATCTCCTCGTGAGCCTGCATCACGACTCACTGCAACAGGCCTGGATCGACGAAGGCCGGCGTCGTGAGTTCGCCGGCTATGCCGTATTCGTGAGCCGGCGCAATGCGGACGTGCCGAAGAGCGAACTCTGCGCTCGGACCGTCGGTCGCGCGCTGCTGGACGCCGGCGAAAGGCCTTCCTGGTACCACGCCACACCCATCCCTGGAGAGAACCGGCCGTTCCTGGAGCGCAGCTACGGCGCGCACTACTTCGATGACCTGGTGGTGCTGAAGACTTCGAAGGCGCCCGCCATCCTGATCGAGGCCGGCGTCATCGCCAATCCCGACGAAGAGACACGTCTGCAGTCGCTCCAGACTGTCGACCGTATGGCGCGCGCGATCGTCAACGGCATCAACAACT
>RXJW01000122.1 GCA_003963005.1 Burkholderiales bacterium | reverse complement strand
CTTCTTGGTGAGGGCCGCCTTCATGTCGACCTGCATCAGGAAGTGCACGCCGCCGCGCAGGTCCAGGCCCAGATACATCGGGTTGGCATGCAGACCGGCCAGCCACTGGGGCGAGCGGGACAGCAGGTTCAGGGCCACGATGTAGGCCGGGTCAGCACCCTCGGGGTTCAGCGCCTTGCTGATGGCGTCCTTGGCCTTGAGCTGGGTGTCGGTGTCACTGAAGCGGGCCTTGACGGAATTGCCGTCGAACTGGACGAAGTCGGCCTTCACGCCGGCCTGCTGCAGCGCGGCCTCGACGCGCGCGGTCATCGAGGCATCGACCTTGACGGTCACCTTGGCACTGGACACCTGCACCGCCGGCGACTCGCCGAACAGATTGGGCAGGGTGTAGAGCGTGCCGATCAGCAACGCGACCAGCAGGATCGCGTACTTCCAGAGCGGATAGCGGTTCATGGGAAGGGTCCTCAGTGGCGCCAGCAAGGCGGCATCGGCGCCCGGGAGCGGGCTGGCCGACGGAGATGGGCGCGGGGCCGTTTACTTCAAGCTGCCCTTAGGGAGAACCTGGGTGATGGCGCTGCGCTGCAGCTGCACTTCCACGCCGTTGGCCACTTCCAGGTGGATGAAGTTGTCGCCCAGCTTGGCGATCTTGCCGATCAGACCGCCAGCAGTCACGACCTCGTCGCCCTTCTGCACGGCGTCGATCATGGCCTTGTGCTCCTTCTGGCGCTTCATCTGCGGCCGGATCATCACGAAATACAGCACCACGAACATGAGCACCAGCGGCAGCATGCCGAGCAGGCCGTTCTCGGGGCCGGCAGCGGAGGCGGCCTGGGCGTAGGCGTTGGAGATAAACACGTTGCGTTCCTTGGGGAATTCACTCGGAGAGGGACGATGCGGCTGCCGCGGCTGACGGAGCCCGGCCGGCACGCAACCGGCTCCGGGCGCCCACTGCGGGCGCAAGCAACCCGGGATTCTAAGTCCCTGCCCGGCCAGCCCCGCCGCCGCTATGCTGCGGCCATGGACGAGCGCCCCACCCGCATCAACGTCGGCCAGTTGCCCCAGGGGCGGTTCATGGCGCACGGGGAATTGCAGGTCTGGCATCACGCCCGGCTGCTCTGTTACGAGGCGGGTGGGCCGTTCAATGTCGAGATGGTCGGCGCCATGTCCCGCGCCGTGGGGCGCCTGCTGCAGCAGTGGCAGCCCAGCGAGCCCTACGTGGTCGTCACCTGGTGGCATGGCAGCCTGCTGGCCTCGCCCGAGGTGCTGGAGGCCTACCACGGCCTGCTGCGCCTGGGCCGGCAGGTGATGGCACCCGAACTGGCCTGCCTGTGGCAGGTCGGGCCGGAAATCGAGGATGCCGCCTTCATGAAACCGCTGTGGAAGCAGGTGCATGACGCCTGCGGCTACCGCCTCGAGTTCTGCGAGTCCGATGGCGAGATGCTGCGGCGCGCCAGTGAACTGCTGCGCCAGGCAGGTGTGGAGGACAGCGGCCTGGCACCCTTCGATGCGTAACCCCGCCATGCCCGAGGCGCGTCACTCGTCGCTGAACGCCCTGGCGGCCCGGCTGAGCCTGCGCCAGTTGCTGACGCTGCCGTACGTCGTTCTGGTGCTGGGCCTGGTGCTGCTGGTCGGCGTGCTGTCCTGGCGGGCGGGGCGCGACACCGTGGACACCCTGTCGGGCCGGCTGCTCGGCGAGACCGTGGGCCGGATCGTGCTGTCGCTGGAGCGGCACGTGGGAGGCGCCGACACGGTGCTGGAAGCCGCCTTCCCGACCGGGCTGCCGGCGCCCGACAACGTCGAGCGCGAGCTGGACACGTTGCGCACCCGCTTCTGGCTGGCCACCTCGGTGCACCGCGACCCCAACAACTACGTCTACTACGGCGACCGGCACGGGCATTTCCTGGGCCTGTGGCGCTTCTCCAACCAGGAAGCCGAGCTGCGCCTGCGCACCCGGGGCAACGGCCCTCGCACCGTGTACCGGCTCACGGGCATCACCGGCGAGCTGCGCTCGCCCGTGGTGGAGGACAAGGTCTTCGAGCCGCGCGAGCGCCCCTGGTACCAGACCGCACTCGCCAACCCGGCCTCGCTGAACTGGACGCCGGTCTACATCGACTTCAAGACGCTGGACCTCGTCATGACGCGCACCAAGCGCATCGGCAACGACGTCGGAGAACCGGAAGGCGTGGCCGCCACCGACCTGCCCCTGCAGCAGATCAATGCCTTGCTGCAGCGCCTGTCGCTGACGGAGCACGCGGTCGCGATGGTGGTGGAAGCCGACGGCCAGTTGGTGGGCGTTTCGCGCGGCGCCCACGTGCAGACCCGTGCCCCCGGGCAGCATGAGCGGCTGAATGCCTCGCAGAGCCCCGACGCGCTCGTCAAGGCTGCCTTCGACGCCGTACGCCGGCGTGCGGCCGCCGGGCAGGACACGATCGGCACGGCCCCCCGCACCGAACAGTTCAAGGACGCTGACGGTCGCGAGGTGCAGGTCGGCTACGCCCACGTCGACCGCGCGCTGGGCCTGGACTGGCTCGTCATCGTCGCCGCCCCCCAGGCTGACTTCCTGGCCGGTGTGCAGCGCAACGTCGTGCAGGCCGCCGTGCTGGCAGGGTTGGGCGTGGTTGTCGCACTCGGTCTGGGCTGGGTGGTGCTCGGTGTCGTGACGCGCGAACTGCGCGAACTCGCGGACGCCGCCCGGCGCGTCGGCGAGGGCGTGCTCGATGAACCGCCCGAGGTGCACCGCAGCGACGAGCTCGGCGACCTCGCCCGCAGCTTTGCCGACATGCAGCAGCGGCTGCTGACCGACCAGCTGACCGGCCTGTCCAACCGCAGCGCCATCCTGCGCCGCATCGAGGATCGCGTGCTGCAGCAGCGCCGGCGCGGCGACCGCTGGCCGTTCGCGGTCATGTTCGTCGACCTGGCCCGCGTCAAGGAAATCAACAAGCGCTTCGGCCATGCCGTCGGCGACGCCGTGCTGAAGGAAACCGGCCAGCGGCTGCGCGCGGGCGTGCGCATCGGCGACGTGGTGGCGCGCTATGCCGGCGACGAGTTCGTGCTGCTGCTCGATTCGGTCGACAACCGGGCCGACGCCGAAGCTGCACGCGAGCACCTCGAAGCCGCGATGCGCGAGCCGCTGGACGCCCTGGCGGACGTGGCCCCGGCGGACTTCATCGTCGGCGCGAGCTTCGGCATTGCGCTGTACCCTGACGATGGCCAGGACACTGAAAGCCTGCTGCGCCATGCCGATGCGGACATGTACGCCCACCGCTTGAAGACCGCCCCTCCCGATGCCCACCCGCCTTGACCGCCCGGTTGACCTCGCCGCGCTGCGCCGCCATGCCGTGGCCCGCAGCCTCTTCACCCCGACGACCTTGCTCAAGGCCATCGAGCAGCTCGGTGGCTTCGTGCAGGCCGACCCGCTCCGTGCCCCGGCGCGCGCGCAGGACCTGACGCTGCGGCACCGCGTGAAGGGCTACCAGGCCGGCGACCTGGAACGGCGCTACCCGCGCCTGCCGCTGCAGGAAGACTTCTTCATCAACTACGGTTTCGTCACGCCCGAACTGCGGGCACTGATGCATCCGCGCACCGCCCGCCGGGTGTGGGACAAGGCGCGCTGGAAGCTCGCACATGCCGTGCTGGCCGAGGTCGCGCGGCTGGGCGAGGCGCATCCCGCCGAGGTCGACGCGGCCCTCGGCCACGGCGCCGTGAAGAACTGGTTCGGCGGCAACAGCCGGCTGTCCACCGAACTGCTGGATGGATTGCACTACCGGGGCCACCTGGATGTCGTGCGGCGAGACAGCGGCACGCGCGTCTACCGTGTGGCCGCCCCCTGGCAGCCCCATCCCGACCCGCCGGCGGCCATGGACGCCCTGGTCGATGTCCTCGTGTGCAAATACGCGCCGCTGCCCGCGGCCAGTCTGTCGCAGCTGACCGCGATGCTCTTCCATGCCGCCCACCAGTGGCGCGACCTGCGCCAGGCGGCACTCGCCCGCGCCAAGGCCCGCCTGGCGCATGCGCGGGTGGACGGCGTCGACTGGTACTGGCCCGCCGACGAAGACCCGGCGCGCGGCTGGCGCATCCCGTCGCAGGTGCGCTTGCTCGCCCCGTTCGACCCGGTCGTCTGGGACCGCCGCCGCTTCGAGCTGCTGTGGGGCTGGGCCTACCGCTTCGAGGCCTACACCCCGGCGCACAAGCGGGTGCGCGGGCACTACGCGCTGCCGCTGCTGTGGCGCGATCAGGTCATCGGCTGGGCCAATGCCGGCGTGAAGGGCGGTGACTTGCAGGTCGAGGTCGGCTACGTGAGCGGCAAGGCGCCGCGCGACGCGGCCTACCGCACCGCACTGGACGACGAGATCGAGCGCCTGCGGGCCTTCCTGGGGCTGGCTGGCTGATGCTCATCGACATCTCACCCCTGCGGCACAACGCCGCCTTCCGCCGCCTGTTCGCCAGCCAGTTCATCTCGGGCCTGGGCACCATGGTCAGCTACGTGGCCGTGCCCTGGCAGCTCTACGAACTGACGCGCTCCAACGCCCAGGTCGGGCTGCTGGGCATCGTGCAACTCGCGCCTGTGGTGGCCTGCGGCCTGATCGGCGGCGCGGTGGCCGACCGGGTCGACCGCAAGCGCCTGCTCATCAGCTCGGAGGCGCTGATGGCGCTGTGCCTGGCCGGGCTGCTGCTCAACGCGCTGGCCGCCGCACCCAGCGTGCTGGCGATCTACGCCCTGGTGGCCGTGCTGCAGGGCGCCAGCGGCTTTCACCGCCCGGCGCTCGAAGCACTGACGCAGAAGCTGGCGCGGCCCGAGGAGTTCGCCGCCGTGGCCGCGCTGTCCTCGGTGCGAGGCACCGTGGGCATGGTGGCCGGGCCGGCGCTGGCGGGCCTGCTGCTGGCCCAGTGGGGGGCGGTGGGCGCCTACCTGTTCGACTTCGTCACCTTCCTGGCCGCGCTGTTCTTCCTGGCCCGCATCCCGCGCGCGGCCATCGGCGCACCGGAAGACCCCGGCGAGCGCCCGCACCTGCTGGCCGACCTCGCCGAAGGGCTGCGCTTCGCCTGGGCGCGGCCGGTGCTGATGGGCACCTACATCGTTGATATCGTCGCCATGGCGTTTGCCTTCCCGGTGGCGCTGTTCCCGGCGATGGCGGCGGCCGACGGGCGCACCGAGTCGGTCGGCTGGCTGCTGTCGGCCATGTCGGTGGGCGCGCTGCTGATCGGCCTGTTCAGCGGCTGGACGGGGCGCGTCACGCGGCACGGCCGCGCGGTGGTGATTGCGGCAGCGGTGTGGGCCCTGGGCATCGTCGCGTTGGGCTTCGCACCGAGCCTCGGGCTCGGCCTCGTTTGCCTGGCCGTGGCCGGGGCCGCCGACATGGTCAGCGGCGTGTTCCGCGGCACGATCTGGAACGAGACGATTCCCAACACGCTGCGCGGCCGGCTGGCGGGCATCGAGATGATCAGCTACCTGACCGGGCCCTTGATCGGCAACGCGCGCGCCGGCTTCATGGCCGATGCCTGGGGCGTGGGCCCGGCCATCTGGGTGGGCGGGGTGGTGTGCCTGCTCGGCGTCATGGCCACCGGGGTGCTGCTGCCGCGCTTCTGGGCCTACTGCAGCACCGCCGGCGCTACCCGTTGACCGAACCCATCTGGGCGGCCGGGTAGCGTGTGCCGGCAATCGCATGCTCGGCCAGCAGTGCCGCAAGCCGCGCGAGCCGGCCCTCATCGAGACGGATCGACGCGGCCAGCGCGTTCTCTTCCAGCCGCGCGATGCTGCGCGTGCCGGGAATGGGGATGATGTCCGGCCCCTGATGCAGCAGCCAGCCGAGCGCCAGCTGGGCGGGCGTGTAGCTCCAGGCCGCGGCCAGCGTGCGCAGGGCGTCGGCCAGGGCGAGGTTGTGGTCGAGGTTGCCCGCCTGGAAGCGTGGGTGGATGCGTCGGCGGTCGTCGGGCGCGAGCTGATCGGCCGACCGGATGGCGCCGGTCAGGAAGCCCCGGCCGAGCGGGCTGTAGGGCACCAGCGCAATGCCCAGCTCGCGGCAGGTCGGCAGGATCTCCGCCTCGACATCCCGGCTCCACATCGAGTATTCCGTCTGCACGGCCGCGATCGGGTGAACGGCATGCGCGCGCCGGATCGTCGCGGCGGACGCCTCCGACAACCCCAGGTGCGCCACCTTGCCGGCCCGCACCAGGTCGGCCATGGCGCCGACCGTCTCCTCGATCGGCACGTGCTTGTCCACGCGATGCTGGTAGTAGAGGTCGATGCGCTCCACCCCCAGGCGCGCCAGGCTCGCGTCGCACGCCTCGCGCACGTAGGCCGGGCTGCCGTCGATGCGCACGACCGTGCCGTCCGGCGCGCGCACATGGCCGAACTTGGTGGCGATGACGATCTCCGAACGCCGCGCAGCCATCAGCGGCGCCAGCAGCCGCTCGTTGGCGCCGATGCCATACATGTCGGCGGTGTCCAGGAAGTTGATGCCGAGGTCCAGGGCGTGGTTCAGCACCGCGTTCGACTGGACGTCGTCGGCCGGGCCGTAGAAGTCAGACATGCCCATGCAGCCGAGGCCCAGGGCTGAAACCTCGGGGCCGTGCGCGCCGAGGCGGCGGCGGGGGAAGTAATCCGGGGTCATGCGAAGCATCCTTGCGAAGCGGGGTGATGGCACGAGCTTACGGACATCGGCGCCGCTGTAGGACCCCCAAGCCTGATACAGCATGGCGGCGTCAGGGCTTGCCTGTGCCTTTTCGCGGTGGCCACGTCTTTCTATCGTGGCGTCATCCCAGGAGAGCCTCATGCTGAACCCCGCCGACGCCTCATCCCTGCCCACCGCACCCTCTGGGCTGGCCCCGCTCGGCGATTGGCTGCGCCGCGTCGTCCGCCGGCCTGCGCAGCCCCAAGAGGTGGCGGCGCTGCAGGGCTCGACGGATCTCGCCGACCTGGAGCGGCGCCTGAGACACCTGGAGCGTGGCCGGCCCGAGCGCTTCGCGCCCTTGCCTCCGCTGCCCCTGCCGCCCCCTTGACCCCGATCAAGCGGGCAAGGGGCCGACGGGCGCAGCATCGTCATCACCGCGTCACACGCCGGAGTTGTGCCCATGCCCACCTCGCCCCGCGCCCGAAGCTCCGACCTCGTCCGCCCCAACCCACCCCGCAACAGCACGCGCCGTGTGGCGTCGGGCGACACCCCGCCGCGACTCGATGCCGGCAGCCTGGAAAAGCACCGCGTCAACCGCGCCACCACACGCCACGACGTGGTCGGCAGCGAGACGCTGGCCGAACTGCTGCGCCGCCACCAACAGGGTGAAGGCGCCCCGGCCGCGCTGGCCGAAGAACTCGCCACGCTGCTGGACGGCAGCTCGCCCGACGAGCGACGCCACCTGCGCCGCGCGCTGCGCCAGCACGAGGAGTCCGTCACGCCGGTGGCTGAAGCCGACGCCGACACCGCGCTCAGCCCCGGCTGGCGCCAGGGCGCCTACCCGTACAAGAACCTGCTCTCGCGCCGGCGCTACGAGAAGGAGAAGTACCGGCTGCAGGTGGAGCTGCTGAAGCTGCAGGCCTGGGTCAAGGAGACCGGGGCGCGGGTGGTCATCCTGTTCGAGGGGCGCGACGCGGCCGGCAAGGGCGGCACGATCAAGCGCTTCATGGAGCACCTCAACCCTCGCGGCGCGCGCGTCGTGGCGCTGGAGAAGCCCAGCGAGGTCGAGCGCGGCCAGTGGTATTTCCAGCGCTACGTGAACCACCTGCCCACGGCCGGCGAGATCGTGCTGTTTGACCGCAGTTGGTACAACCGGGCCGGCGTGGAACGGGTCATGGGCTTCTGCTCGGAGAGCGAGTACCAGGAATTCCTGCGCCAGACGCCGGAGTTCGAGCGGCAGCTGGTGCGCTCGGGCATCCACCTCTTCAAGTTCTGGTTCTCGGTCAGCCGCGCGGAGCAGCGCCGGCGCTTCAAGGAGCGCAAGCTGCACCCGCTCAAGCAGTGGAAGCTGAGCCCCATCGACATGGCGTCGCTCGACAAGTGGAACGACTACACCCGCGCCAAGGAAGCGATGTTCCTGCATTGCGACACGTCGGACGCGCCCTGGACGGTCATCAAGAGCGACTGCAAGAAGCGTGCACGGCTCAACGCGATGCGATTCGTGCTGAACCGCCTGCCCTACACCGAGCGCAAGCCTGAGCGCGTGGGCGCGGTGGACCCGCTGATCGTCGGGCGCCCGGCGCTCGTGTCGGTGGCCGGCGACGATTTGTTGGCACCCGGCGGGGGCGGTTGAACCCCAAGGTCTTTGCAAGGCTGGCTAGAATGCGCAGCTTCCGAGGAGCGTTGCAACCTCAGCACCTTTTGAGGCCAGGCTCGGAGTTTTACCCCCTGCAACCGCGCTCACCCGCTGACCATCGGTCGGGGTGAGGCATGAACTCCCCCGGTCCCATCGTCAGCGGCTTCATTCCCTGAAGGAGCCGACATGACCGCCAACCTCCCCGCCCACATCGTCAAGGACCTGTCGCTGGCCGACTGGGGCCGC
>RXJW01000031.1 GCA_003963005.1 Burkholderiales bacterium | reverse complement strand
GCAAGCTGCTGACCATGCTCAACGCCATCGCCAAGAACGGGTCGACTTGGGATGCGTCGCTGCATCAAGCTTGACTTTCAAGACGGTTGCTCAGTCCGCGCCGGCCATCCACCACGACGTCGTGGCACTGCGCGAAGCCCCGGTTGCACTCGAAGCGGCGGCTTCCGCGCCCTCCGCGAAGGCCGTGGCGGCGAGGCTGGAGGCCGGTTTTCGCGCCGCCGCCACCAAGGCGTCGGCCTCGGTCGTCAACATCTACACGCGCAAGGCGGCACCTCGACCGCTGCCGGGCTGGCTGCGCCCGCCCAATGATCAGGAAGATGCAACCGCGCGGGGACAGTCCAGCCTCGGCTCGGGCGTGATCGTCGCGGCGCAAGGCCACATCCTCACCAACAACCATGTCGTCGACGGTGCCGACGAAATCGCCGTCATGCTGCCTGGCGGCAAGGTCGCCGAAGCCCGCATCGTGGGTACCGACCCCGAGTCGGACCTCGCCGTGCTGCGGGTCGACGCCAAGGGCTTGCAGCCGATCACCTTCGCGGATCCGGCGTCGGTGCAGGTTGGCGACATCGTTCTCGCGGTGGGTGATCCCTTCGGTGTCGGTCAGACCGTCACACAGGGCATCGTCAGCGCGACAGGCCGCAACCGGCTCGGCATCAACACGTTCGAGAACTTCATTCAGACGGACGCAGCCATCAATCCCGGCAATTCTGGCGGTGCCCTGGTGGATACCTCCGGCAATCTGGTGGGCATCAACACGGCGATCTACTCCCGCAGCGGAGGTTCGCAGGGCATCGGTTTCGCCATTCCCGTCAGCCTGGCCAGGCAGGTGATGGAACAGATCATCGCCACCGGGAGGGTCAGCCGCGGCTGGCTCGGCGTGGGGGCCCGCGACGTCGTCCACGAATCGACGGGGGCGCCTGCTGGCGCTGTTCTGATCGCGGTGCAGCGTGGAGGTCCTGCGGACCGGGCCGGTTTGCGTTCAGGCGACACCGTGATCGCCATCAATGGCAAGGAAGTGGTCGATACGGCGGCCCTGATCGACGAGACGGCGGCGCTGATGCCGGGGACGCGGGCGCAGTTCAAGGTCTTGCGTGGCAGCGAGCCCATCGCCGTGACGGTCGAGCTCGGACAGCGACCCATCACGCGCAAGCTGTGAAAGTGCATGGGCATGCTGGAAACCCGATTCGTCACGGCGCTGACCCGAGCGGCAGACCGCCAGGCACTGCCTTGGGTCGCGGCGGCCATCGCCATGGCGGCAACCCTGTCCATGAGCGTGCCCTATGCGTCGATGCTCGTCGCTGCCGTGCTCATGGCGCCGCGACGCTGGTGGACGATCGCGTTGAGCTCGAGCCTGGGAGCTGCGCTGGGCGCGGCGCTGTTGTACCTGGTCTTCCATCACCTGGGATGGGCGCGGCTGTTCGCGGCCTATCCCGAGGTCGTGCGCTCGGCGGCATGGGCCGATGCCAGCGGATGGTTGCGGCGCTACGGCGTGATCTCATTGCTCGTCATCGCCGCACTGCCGCTGCCGTTGACACCGGCATTGATGTTTGCGGCGATCTCGCGGCTGCCGGTGGTGGAAGTGCTGGCCGCCCTGTGGATCGGCAAGCTGGCCAAGTACACCGCGTATGCCTGGCTGACCGCGCGCTACCCCGGCCGACTCCTGATGCGCGGCGAGGCGCGCATGATGGCCCTGCATGGCGTCATGGCGCAGGCCACGCAAGCCTCGGCGCCCCGGCCAAGGAAGTCCGGTGCCGAATGACGGCCAATCCCCGACCGCGCCTCGCATCCGGCACGCTGCAGACATGAAGATCGTCGTGGCACTCGGGGGCAACGCCCTGCTGCGCCGCGGCGAGATGCCCAGTTCCGGGAATCAGCTCGCCAACATCCGCAGGGCCGCTGCCCAACTGGCGCGCATCGCTCCGGGAAACGACTTGGTACTGACCCATGGAAACGGGCCACAGATAGGACTGCTGGCGCTGCAGTCGGCCGCGTACAGGTCGGTGCAAAGCTATCCCCTGGACGTATTGGGCGCCCAGACCGACGGCATGATCGGCTACCTGCTTGAGCAGGAGTTGGGCAACCTGCTTCCGAATCGACCGATCGCAACGCTGATGTCACGCGTGGAAGTGGATCTGGCCGACCCGGCCTTCGGCTTGCCCACGAAACCGATCGGTCCGGTCTACGACGTCGAGCAGGCTGAGGCGATCAGGCGTGAGCAGGGCTGGCCGATGGCCAGGGATGGCGATGGCTTTCGCCGGGTTGTCGCCTCGCCGACTCCCCGATCTTTCGTGGGACTGCAGTCGATACGCTGGCTGCTTTCCCACGGCGCACTCGTGATCGCCGCCGGCGGCGGGGGCATCCCGGTATCGCGCGCGGCGCCAGGCGGTGAGCTTCACGGCGTCGAGGCGGTCATCGACAAGGACCTGTGCAGCAGCCTTCTGGCGCGTGAACTGGGCGCGGACTGCCTCGTGATCGCCACCGACGTCGATGCCGTCTACGTTGACTTCGGGCTGCCGACACAGCGAGCCCTGCGTCGCGCGTCGCCAGCGACGCTGAGTCATCGGAACTTTCCCGTCGGCTCGATGGGCCCGAAGGTCGAAGCAGCCAACAGTTTCGTTCGCATGACCCAGCGCCGGGCCGTCATCGGATCGCTGGATCACATCGAGGCCATGCTCCGGGGCGAAGCCGGAACCCAGATCACGCCCGAGGACGCAGGCGCGTCCTGACATCCCACCCCATCCAACAAATCAACCACCTCCATGTGCTTCTCCGCCCAAGCCAGCTTCGTCGCTGGCGTTGCATTGCTGGCCGTCGGCGCCGCAACGGTTACCCGTGCTTCAAGGCGCGCCGAGATTCCATACGCGATGATTCCCGTGCTGTTCGGGCTCCAGCAATTGTTGGAAGGTGCGCTTTGGCTGACCTTTCCCGACAGGGCGCCGACGTTGAACACCTGGCTGACGCACGCGTATTCGCTGTTCTCGCACGTGCTGTGGCCGGTCTACGTTCCGCTCGCCGCCCTGGCACTCGAGACGGTGCCCTGGCGTCGCACGGTCCTGGCCTCGATCGCCGTCGCAGGAGGACTTGTCGGCCTGTACCTGCTCGCGATGCTGATCCGCCTTCCGATCGTCGCACGGGTAACCGGACAGCACATCCTCTATGACTCTCCACATTTCTACGTGCTGACCACGATGGGTCTATACGTGATCGGAACATGCGTGAGCCTGATGTTCTCGAGCCACCGACGGGTGATGGCATTCGGTGTCGCCGCCTTCGTATCCGCGGTCGCGGCTTATGCCTTCTATGCGACCTGGTTCATCTCGGTGTGGTGCTTCTTCGCCGCGCTGCTCAGCGTCATCGTCGTCTGGCAGTTCCTCATGCCCGGTCGCCTGAGAACGGCTGTCTGAGCCGCCTCCCCGAGGACTTCAATGCAGGCTCCGGCCCGGTCCATGTGGCCGGTTGGATGCTCACGACTGCGGCGTGCTGCGCGCACTGTCATGGTTCGGTCAATGGCGTTCAAGACAATGGAGCTCATGTTTGAGGATCTGCCGATGCGAACGTGCCTGCTCGGCGCGTGCGCGGTTCTTTTGCTGACTGGCGCGCCGCAGGCTCGTGCTCAGGCAGGGGATGTCGTTCCCTGCAGATCCGAGACCGTTGCCGGCAGCCGATACGAGATCACCTGCGAGCTGACGCGGCCGTCGCCAAGTCGCCTCCGCTTCAGCGTGCGCCTCAGCGGAGGCCACGACGATTCGTCATCAGTGCTCGAAGTCCGGCACTCCGGCGTCGAGCTTGCCTGCGGGCCCGGCAGCAAGGTCAGCTCCGATGGAGAGTACGGGGACATCGAACTGGCGTGCATCTTCGACGCGCCGCAGGCGGACATGGCGGCGCCGCTTCGCATCAACGTGTCGCTCAAGGCGAGCCATGTCGAGCTCGAGCGGTACTCGTTGACCTCACCGTAGTCGGTCCGGCCGCGTGCGATGCCGCCTGCGGCGGGGCGCAGGATCGCGGCGCAATCCATGTCGAGCATGCATCGCGTCACCACTTTCACGTGGTGGCGTATGTCTTCAGGGGACTACATTTGGCGTGGCCTCGCAAGGTTGCGCGCGAGCCTTCGGTTCGTCGCCGGTTTGCCGCAGCGTTCTTGCATCCCCGAAATTCGCGTCAGAAGTACCAGGTGAGCGATACGAAGCCGCTGTCCGGCCGGCGCCCGTACTCGCTCAGGCGAGACCCGGCGAAGCGCTGCACCGCCAGTACTGCCTCCAGGTCCGCGCGTACCGACCACACCAGCCGTGTGTCCAGCGCCTGGCTTCGATCGTCGGCATTGCGCACCACATAAGACACCCATTTCCAAAGCGGGGTGATCTCGTAGGCGACGTACAGCCCCGCATAGCGCGTCGCCAGGCTGGCGACCCGTCCCGCGCGCAAACCGTTCCAGTCGTACAGGGTCGCATCGCGCGCGCCGCCCCCGTTGTAGTGGACCTCGATGGACACCGTGAGCCCGCCGTCGAACGCGTAGTCGCCTGCCAGCAGTACCCGCCGGAAAGGCCGCCCGCCAAGCGGTCGCAGCTGCGCGGCCTCGCCGCGAACGCCGGCGTTGCCGATCTGCCCGGCAAGGTCCAGGCCAGCCACTTCCATGCCGCGCAACCGGCCGACCACCAGGGAGGCGTCGATCCCTGCCGCATTGCCGTGCAGCTGCACGGCGCGGCTCGGTGCACCCCGGTCTGGTGCCGGCGCGTAGACCAGAGACAACCGCGACAACGGTCCCAGCTTGGCCTCCACCAGCGCCGCATCGACGCCCAGGCGCTCCTCCCGTTCGAGGGCGACAGGATCAATCGGATTGAGGATGTCCAGCGGACTCCAGAAGCGCCCGGTGCCCCAGGCGATGCGCTGGCGCCCGAGCTTGACGTCGACCGTGCCGATGCTGGCCGTGAGCGCGGCACGGTAGAGCCGGTGTCGGTCGTAGACGTCGCCGCGCTCCAGCACGTTGGCATCGGCGCGCCAGTATTGCGGCGGCCGCAGATCCTTCATCGCCTGGAACTCGCCCGTGCGTAGATAGCTGCCGAGCAGCAGTTCGTTGTCGTATTGCAGGTCGATGGCCAGTCCCGGCGCGAGATCCCCCTTTGCCTCGAGGCGCAGTCGATTCAGGCTCAGGCCGAAACCGTCGCCGCCGGCGTCGCGCGAGCGCAGGCCCAGCGTCTTCAGGCTGCCTCCGATTTCGAGGCCCGCGTCCTGCGCCTGCGCGGCGGCCCCCAGCAGCGCGCCCAAGGCGACGATCCCAGCGGCCAGCGCACGCCGCCTCATCACGCGTGCCGCAGCGCAGCGGTCGGATCCAGCCGTGCGGCCCGCCACGCCGGATACAGAGAGACGGCCACGCTGGCGAGAAACAGGCCCAGACCCGGGCCGATCAGATTGGCGGGTACGAAGCGCGTGTACACGATGCCGGTCAGGCCGGGAATCGTGCTGTAGTCCTTGAAGAAGCCGGACAGGTCGAGCCCGACCGTGCCAAACAGCCCGACGACGGCTGCACCGATCGCGTAGCCCGCGAGCGATGCGACCAGCATCAGCGCCACGGTCTCATAGATGACCATGCGCAGGATGGCATCCGGCGGCGTGCCGAGCGCCATCATCACGCCGAACTCACGCGTCCGCTCGGCCACCGCCATGAAAACCGTGTTCATCACCGCCAGTGCGACGACCAGGAAGAACACCGCGACCACCACGGTGCGGATCGCGCGGATCAGGCCAACCATGTCCGCCACGCGCGGCATCAGTTGCGGCCAAGGCGCTGCGACCAGCCCACGACCCGCCAGCTCGGTGCCGAGCCGGGCGGCGGTTGCGTCGACACCGGCGCGGTCGCCAAGCCGCAGGTTGATCGACGAGACCCGCTGTCCCAGGCCCAGCATGCGCTGCGCTGCCGGCAGCGTGACGAAAGCTATCGCGCCATCGAAGGAACTGCTCTCGGTCGCGAAGATGCCACGGATGCGGAACGCCGCGGTGCCGATCTCGCCGGCGAGACCGGGAGCCATGACCACGAGCTTCTCGCCCAGGCGGATGCCCAGCTTCTCGGCCAGGCGCCGACCGATGACGATGTCGCGCTCGGCATCGGCGTCGAGTGCCGTGCCCTCGACGAAGGCCCGGTGCAGCACCGTGATGCCGCGTTCACGCTGCGGGTCGACGCCGTAGAGCACGATGCCGGCCGATTTGGTCGGGCTGCTGGCCAGTGCCTGCGCCTGCACGCGCGGCGCGGCGCCGGCCACTCCCGGCAGGCGTTCCACAGCCTGCAGCACCGTCGCCGCGTCATCGAAGGCCAGTTCGGGCGCCAGGTCACGGCGCAGCCCGGGGCGTTCGATCTGCAGGTGTCCGGTGATGTAGCCGGTCGAGTTGGCGACGATCTGTTCGGCAAAGCCGTCAAAGAAGCCGTAGAGAAAGACGTAGGCGACGATGGCGAAGGCCGCGCCGAAGGCGGTGATCGCGCTGCGCTTGCGGTTGCGCAGCAGGTTGCGCGCAGCGATCCGCACGAACACCGACAGGCGCGAGGGCGCGAGCGACCCCTGGTGCCGGCCCCAGGGGGCTGATCGGGCGGACGTGGCCGGTCCGCCGACGCCACGGATCGCGGCGACCGGCTCCAGCCGCGCTGCCCGCAGCGCCGGATAGAGCGCCATCAGCAAGGCGATCACGAAGACCAGCAGCGAGATCACCACGCTGCGCTCGGCCCGCAGGACCGGAAAGATGACATCCGCCAGGCCGGGCATCGTCCGCAACCCGGCCTCGAAGGCGCCCAGGTCGATGCCGATGCGGCCGAAGGCTGCGGTCGCGCCGAGTCCGACCAGGTTGCCGAGCAACAGCCCGGCCAGGCCCAACAGCGCCGCCTCCGCGAGGACCAGCCGGAAGAGCAGCGCCGGCCGGGTGCCGACCGCCAGCATGATGCCGAACTCGCGGCTGCGCTCCAGCACGGCCATCAGCACGGGATTGGCGACACCGGCGGCGACCATCACGAAGAAGATCGCCAGGATCACCGAGCCCATCACCTCGTGAAAGCGGATGCTGACCGCCACCATCGGCAGCAGGGTCGGCCAGCCGACCACCTCGTGTTCAGCTCCCACGCGCGCGGTCAGGGCAGCGGTCGCCGCTGCCAGCGCAGTGCGATCACGCAAGCGCAGTGCCACCCCCGTGATCGTATCGGGCGTCGCGAGGAAGTCGCGCATCGCCGCCATCGGCATCACGGCGACGTAGCCGTCCAGCTCGTCGATCCGGGTGCGGAACACGCCGCGCACCGGCATGCGGGCGCTCGCCACCGAACCGTCATAGGCCTGTCCCACGAGCACCAGATCGTCTCCGGCGCGCAGGCCGAGCGCCTCGGCCAGGGCCTCGCCGAGCAGCACGCCACGGTCGTCGGCGGCCTCGAGGGGGCGGCCGTCGACGACAGCCTTGAACAGATCGGTCACGGCGGCCTCGCGGACCGCATCCACGCCCACGGCCACGATTCCGCGCGAGCGGTCACCGCGGCTGGCGAGCACGGTGGTCTCCAGGCGTGGTGTCGCCGCGGCAACGGCCGGATCGGCGGCCACGGCATCGAGGATGCGATTGCCACTGTCGATCGCGCGGTCGAGGCTCGGATCGTCGTGGTAACCCTTCAGGTGAACCTGTACGTCGGCGGCGAAGTAGCGCGTCGTGTTGTTCACCATCTGGCGGTTCATGCCATCGACGAAGCCCCACAGGAAGGTGAGCGCTGCCAAGCCGACCGCGATCGACAGCACCGTGATGACGGAGCGGCGGCGGTTGCGCAGTATGTTGCGCACGGCCAGCGTTCCTATCATCGGGCGACTCCGCTGGGCCGGCGTTCGTCGGCTTCGATGCGGCCGTCGCGCAGGCGGATCACGCGCCGCGCGCGGTCGACGACCATCGAGTCGTGCGTGGAGAAAACAAAAGTGATGCCTTCCTCCTCGTTGAGTCGCAGCATCAGGTCCATCAATGCCGCGCCCGACGCCGAATCGAGGTTGGCGGTGGGTTCGTCGGGCAGGACGATGACCGGCCGTGCCGCGATCGCGCGCGCCACGGCCACCCGCTGCTGTTGGCCGCCGGACAGTTCGTTGGGCCGCCGGTGCTCGAGCCCCGCAAGCCCCAGCTCGGCGAGCAGTTGCAGGGCGCGCTGGCAGCGCTCGGCCTCGCCGACACGCTGCAGCAGCATCACGTACTCGACGTTCTCCAGCGCCGACAGCACCGGCACGAGGTTGTACTCCTGGAACACGAAGCCGATCTTGTGCAGCCTCACCTCCGCCAGCGCCTTCGCGTCCAGCGCGGTGATCTCCTGGCCGGCGATCCAGATGCGCCCTTCAGTCGGCCGGTCGAGCCCGCCGATCAGGTTGAGCAGCGTCGTCTTGCCCGAGCCCGACGGGCCGACCAGCGCGACGAAGTCGCCGCGCAGGATCTCGAGGTTCGTCGGCTGCAGCGCGGCCACCGGCACGCTGTCGCGCTGGTAGACCTTGGTCGCCCGCTCGACGCGGACGATCGCGTCGGAGGCCGGTGGTACCGGTTCATTCGGCATGTGTCACCGCGCGCGGATCGCCGTGCCCCGCCACCGCCGCGCGCTCGGCCGGCGTCAGGACCGCCGCCGGGTCGAACCCGGCCAGCGGTGCCGCCGCGGCAACGATGTGCGCCCAGGTGCAGCGGTTCGCGAAGAGCATGCCGGCCACGTCGAGTGTGCCGCCGCGGCTGAGGTAGCCGAGCGCTGCCGTGGTTCGCGGACCGGTGTCAAGGCGGCGCAGCAGCCCGAGCATGGGTTCGGGCCGCGTGTGGCTGACGACCACGCGCGCTGCGGCCGCATCCGGGAACAGACGCGCCAGAGCCTCGTCGGCATGGACGAATGCGGCTTCGCGGGCGTCGCGCGACAGGCGGAACCGGCCGGGTTCGAGGACACAGGTCACGGCCGTCGAGATGCCGTGCGTGTCCAGGCGCTGCGCGGCACGCAGCGCCTCGCCCAGCTGGTAGGCACCCACCGCGACGAGCAGCAGGGCCGGCCGCTCGCAGACCTTGATCGGCAGCGCGCCGTCGGCAACCAGACGTTCGGCCTGCTCGGCGTTCAGCCGCACCGGCAGCGCGCGCTTGGGCACGACCATCGTCCAGAACTGGCCGCGGGTCCGGTAGGCCGCGCGCATGGCGGCGACGGCGCTGTTGGCGTCGATGGGGAAGAGCACGCGGGAGGTGTCCGACATCTCGCCGAGCAGGGCTTCGGCGAGCGTCGGATCCTGGTGAGACTGCTCGTTCTTGCCGTTCTCCCAGGTGTGGGAGGTGGCCAGTGTCACCACCGACAGCCAGCCCGGTGCCGTGCCCGCCTGGGCCTGGTGGCGCGCGAACAGGATTTCCTGGCGCAACGCACCCAGCATCTTCACCGCGAAGGCTTCATAGGAGACCACCAGGTTGATGCCGCCCTTGTTGCCCAGCGCTGCGCTGATGACCGCCTCCTCATTGAGCGCCGTCACCACGGCGCCGTCCACCGCCTCGGCGACGCCTGCTTCCGGCACCAGCACCCGGTGCTTGAGCAGGTCCAGCGTACGGTCCATGCGGTTGCTGCGCAGTTCATCCGGGTTGGCGACGCGAGGCCGCAGCCCGGGATTGGCCGAGACGATGCCGGCGAACGCCCGGTCCAGCGCGGCCATCGGGGAGCCGTCGGCCGAGCCGGCAGCGGCCCACCCGGCCTCGGGCAGGTTCGCGAGTGCGACATTGCGCCGCGCCAGCGCGTGGTCCCGCTCGCGCGGGCGCGTCTGGGCCTCGTGCCGGCACAGCAGGACCAGTGCCTCGTCGAGTTCCGACGCGTCCACGCGCAGTGCCGCAGCGCCTTCATTGAACAGCCGGCGCGCGGCGGCGTCGACGCTCGGATTGCCGGGCAGGGGCAGGTTGTGAGCCGCGTTGGTGCCAGCGCCCGGAAAGCCGAATCCCTTGGGCGCCTCGGCGATCGTGTAGTGCAGCGGCACCGGATAGCCGATGCGGCCTTCGCCGACCGCGGTCGCACAGGCGGCGAGCCGCTCTTCCATCGCGTGGATCGCCCAGGCGAAGGCCGCCGGATCGGTCCCGTCGATGCCTATCGGATCGAAGCCGTTCAGCCGCAGGTGCTCCTCGAACCATGCCCGTCCACCCTGCTGTTGCAGGGTGCTGCGCTGCTCGATCCGCCGCCCGTTGAGGATCATGAAGGGCGCGACGAAGCCGCTGTCCTCGGCGCGCCACCAGCGCGGCGCCCAGTCGCTGCCGCGCTGCTCTTCGAACGCGCCGTCGCTGAGGAAGACAACCAGCCGCTCTCCCTTCAACGGCATGTGGACGTACTGCAGTTCGGCAAAACCAAGGTAGCCCCCCTCGGACAGGCCCCCTGCCGTGTGCGGGCCGACATGGCTGCCGAGCGCGGAGGCGGGCGCGCCGTCGGCATCGATCGCATAGCTGTAGAAGTCGCGGACGAAGCGGGTGAGGCCCGCTTCGCTGCGGTCGTATTGCTGCGCATGGCGCGGCGTCATGTTGTCCACCAGCAGGTTGCAGGCGTCGATGCCGGCGACGCAGTGGCCCTGTCCCATCAGCCAGCTGCGCGTCAGCCCGCTCAGCGCATTGGCCGCGAGGTAGCCGGCATACGCCGGCACGATGTTCAGCGAGCCCCCCGTGTGGCCTTCCGGCGTCGCCTTGAAATCGTCCACTGCGAGTTCGCGCCCGTCGAGGTAGACGTTGCGGGCATAGGTCATGTGCACGGTCAGCCACATGGCGGCCGCGGCGAGCCGGTCCGCAGCCCAGAGCAGGCGATAGACCGACGCCGTGTCCGGCGCCTTGCCGCCGGCGACGAGCACCTGCGCCAGATCGTGGATGCGCAGCTGCGTTTCGTCACGATGAGCAATCGGACCGAAGCCGCGCGCCCAGCGCGCGAACTCGGGGTCGGCCTCGCGAAACAGCCTCACACGCTCGGCGATCCAAGGAAGCTGGTGGTTCATTTCTTCTGGAGGTTGCGCTGGCTGAAGACCTCGTCCTCGACCGGCTGGTTGAACAGGGCGTCCTTCAGGACGATCGTCGTGGCGTTGCCCGGCTTGGCATCCGGTCGCATCTCCCAGCGGGTGGGCAGCACACGGCCGCCGACGGGGCGAATGTCCGAAAAGCTCAGCACGCGTACTCGTTCGCCGCGTTCGCTGAAGAATTCTTGCTTGAGCGGCATGGTGTCGGCGCGGCGCACCCAGTAGACGATGCGCCCCCAGACGACCGCCGCGTCCGGCTTCGGCGTCGCCTCGATCTGCAGCACGTCGACGCCCTCCTGTACCGCGACGGACAGGACCTTGTGCGTGTAGTCATCAAGGATGCTGCTCTGCTTGACCAGGTCATCGTTGGTGAAGTCCGAACCCATCCAGGGCTGCAGCATCATCGACGGCGGAATCTTCACGATGCGCTCGACGTTGGGCAGGTAGTTCCACATCTCCCCGCCGATGCGCAGCGAGCCGATGCCGGCCTCCTTGGCCGGCGAGACGATGCGCACGAACGAGCGCTTGGGCCGCTCCATCCAGACCTTCAAGCCCAGCGTGCGCTGCCAGCGCGGCGTGGTGATCGTCATCTCGTAGTCGCCCCGCACCGTGCTGCCCCACAGCAGCTTCTCGACACGGTCGAGGATCTCGCGGCCCTCGGAGACCTGAGCCCGGGCGCTGGCCGGACAGAGGACAACAGCGACTGCCGCTGCGCCCTGGCGCAGCAACGCCCGGCGCGTTTCGACGCCGCCATTCATGGCGCCTGCAGCGACACCGCCGCCACCCGCAGTTGACCCGGCGCCGCAGCTGCGCTCGCCATCACCTGGTCGAGCATGGCGCGGTCGACGACCTCCTTCTCGAGCAGCAGCTGTGCCAAGGCATCGAGCGCCGGCCGCTGCGCGGTGAGTGTCTCGGTCACGCGCTGGCGTGACTCGTCGAGCAGGCGGCGCACCTCGGTGTCGATCTGCTCCGCCGTGCGCTCGCTGAAATTGCGCGGCTCGGGCAGCGTCGGTCCGTTGAGGAAGAGCGGGGCGGGTCGCGAGTCGAAGGTGGCCAGGCCGAGCGTCTCGCTCATGCCGTAGTGCGTCACCATGTGGCGCGCCATGTCGGTGGCCCGCTGGAGGTCGTTCTCGGCGCCGGTCGACACGTCGTCGAAGACCAGCATTTCGGCGACCCGGCCGCCCAGCAGCACATCGATGCGGTCGAGCAGCTCGCTCTGGCGCATGAGGTAGCGGTCCTCGGTGGGCGACTGCTGCGTGTAGCCGAGCGCCGCGATGCCGCGCGGAATGATGGAAACCTTGGACACGCGATCGGTGTTGCGCCGCATCTCGGCGACGACGGCATGCCCGGCTTCGTGGAAGGCGACGAACCTGCGCTCCATCGGGTTCATCACGCGGTTCTTCTTCTCCAGACCGGCAACGATGCGGTCGAGCGCCTCGTCGAAGTCCTTCATCTCCACAGCGGGCTTGTCGCGCTTGGCGGCGCGCAGCGTCGCCTCGTTGACCAGGTTGGCGAGGTCGGCGCCGGCGAATCCCGGCGTGCGAGCGGCGATGGCCGCGAGGTCGATGTCGGGCGCGAGCGTCACGTGCTTGACATGCACCTCGAGGATCTGCCGGCGCCCGTTCAGATCTGGCCGGTCGATCGCGACATGGCGGTCGAAGCGACCCGGCCGCAGCAACGCCGGATCGAGGATCTCGGGCCGGTTCGTCGCGGCCATGATGATGACGCCGCGATTGGTGTCGAAGCCATCCATCTCGACCAGCAACTGGTTTAGCGTTTGCTCGTGCTCTTCATGGCCGCCGCTCAGTCCGACGCCGCGGGCCTTGCCCAATGCGTCGAGTTCGTCGATGAAGACGATGCACGGGGCTTTCGCCGCGGCCTGCTCGAACAGGTCCCGCACGCGAGCGGCGCCGACGCCGACGAACATCTCCACGAACTCGGAGCCGCTGAGCGACAGGAACGGCACGCCGGCCTCTCCCGCGACGGCCTTGGCCAGCAGCGTCTTGCCGGTGCCCGGCGCGCCGACGATCAGGACGCCCTTGGGGATCTTGCCGCCGAGCCGCTTGTAGCGATCGGGGCTCTTCAGGAACTCGACGACCTCCATCAGTTCCTCGCGCGCCTCGTCGATGCCGGCGACGTCCTTGAAGGTCACGCCGGTCTCGGTCTGTATATAGACCTTGGCCTTGCTCTTGCCGATCTCCAGCATGCCCCCATGGCCCATCCCACCGCCCATGCGCTTCATCAGGAACCACCAGATACCGAAGAAGACCAGCGCCGGTGCCACCCAGGAGATCAGCGTCCCCAGCCACTTGCTCTCGCGCACCGAGCCATAGCGAACCTTGGCGGCGTCGAGCTGGGCGATCAGACCGGGATCCTCGATCAGCACGGTGGCGAAACCGTGCTCGCCACCGGAGCGCTTGAGCGCCTCGAGCTTTTCCTTGGGAAGGATCTGTTCGAGCCCCTCGATGCGCAGCTTGCCGGTGGCCACGCCGTCGGCGATGAGCACCTCATCGAGCTTGCCTGCGGCGAGCGCCTGCTTGAACTCGCTGTAGGCCAGCGTCTGGGTGTGGCGTGGTGCCGAGAACTCCTGCAGCAGGATCAGGCCGACCAGCGCTGCCAACAGGTACCACAACGAAAACACCTGCTTCCTGTCCATCGTCATACTCCGCTCCTCGGATTGCCTCAGCACGCGCAGGGCATGTTCATGCGGGTCCGCGACCCAGATCTCCTTGCCGGATGCGAGCCGCTCGCGGCCTATCGCGCATCACTTCGTCAGTGCAGCAGCGTCTTCAAGCTGGCAATCGCGGCTTCCGGATCCGTGATGCCGTGATAGATGGGAGGAATCTCGTTGTCCATGCCTAACAGGCCATAGACGGCGTGCATGGCGCCGCGCACCGAGTACTCGACGGTGAAAACGACGTCCTCGGGAATCTCCACGTACTGCCCCAGCAGCGCAAAATTGGTGGATCCCGCAGGAATCACGGGCGGGCGATCGCCTGCCTCGCGGCGTTCGAACTCGCTGGTGATGTAGGGCATCATCACCGGAATCACGGTGGTGGTGCTCAGCACTTCCTCGAGGATGTCTTCGAACTTCAGGTGATGGATCAGCTCGGTGAGAATTTCCCGTCCCGATGCCTGCGCCATCGTCTTGTCGATGTAGTCGCCCTTGTTGTCCACGAACAGGCCGTAGCCCCAGATCGTGTAGACGTCTTCGGGCTGACCCGCGAAGTGCGGCGGGTGCGGCACGACGATCGACATCAGCCAGTTGGAGTCCTTGAAGGTCATCAGCCCGCCAGTGCCGGGCGCGTTGCCGGTCAGCTCCTGGATGCGCCGAATCAGCGTGGGTGTGCGAAGCGTCAGCGTGAACGACTCCCACTTGCTTGAATCGACGTTGCCGCAGAAGGCGTTGGGCCGGCCCAGTCCCGGCGCCTTGCGGGCCATGGTTTCCCAAAGCGTCCAGGCGCCATCACGCTTGTCCCGCACCAACTCCGGCGCATGCGTATCGTCGCCGTACGTCGCGTCGGCGGTCATGGACCCGATGGTGATCAACGCGAGGTCGTCCGGGTCAAGGCGATAGATGGCTTCGCGCCCGTCGCGCAGCACATGCAAGGATTCGATCCTGCGCTGCTGTCCTTGCTCGACGAAGTCCACATCCACGACCTTGGTACCGGTCTCGAAGATCACGCCCCGCTCCGCCAGCCAGCGCTCCAGCGGGCGAACGATGGCGTCGTACTGATTCAGCGGCGTGCGGCGGACGCCGGCCAGCGTGTGGATGCGAGGAAATTCCTGCAGAAACCGCAGCATGTAGCGCCTGAGTTCCACCGCGCTGTGCCAGTTCTGGAATGCGAACGTCGTCCGCCACATCGCCCAGAAGTTGGTCTCGAAGAAGTGGGGCGAGAAGCAGTCCTCGATGCGCCGCGTGTGCAGCGAGCGCTCGGGTGTCACCAGCAGACGCGTGATCTCCAGCCGGTCCTGGAGATTGAAGCCCAGATCGCTGGCGTCGAGGATGCGCCGGTCACGTCCAATCAGCCGGGCCTTGGCGTCGGATCGCCAGTCGCGGTTGAAGGCCCACGCCTGCGACTTGACGGAGACCGCCGGGTCATCCAGCGATGGAATGCTGTCGAGCAGGTTCCACAGGCACACATAGGTCTCCTCGGTGAGCATCCGCCCCCCGCGGGACACATAGCCGCCTTGAGCGCTTCCCGAACCGTCGAGGGCGCCGCCGGTCACCGGGAGCTCTTCGATGATGCGGATGTTCGACCCGGCAAATCCGGCGTCTCGTATGAGGATCGCCGCGGCGCTCAGCGCGCCGATGCCGCCTCCGACCAGGAGGGCTTTGCGACTTTCATTGGATTTCATGTGGGTGATTTCCGAACTCGTGATTGGGTGAAGGCGAAAGGGTCGGCAGGGAGCAAAAGGACGCGAACCGGCTCGCTCAGTGAAACACCATGCCCTCGACATGGAACCCACCATCAACGTGAACAACTTCGCCCGTGATCGCCGAGGCATACGAACTTGCCAGCATCAGCGCGACGCGGCCGACTTCGCAGCCGTCGATGGTGCGGCGTTGCGGTGAGCGCTGCGCCGCAGCATCCAGCAGCTCTTCGAAATGGGTGATGCCCGAGGCCGCACGCGTTCGCACAGGGCCTGCGGAGATGGCATTGACCCGGATGTGGGAACGTCCCAGTTCATGCGCGAGGTAGCGCACCGAGGCCTCGAGTGCGGCCTTCACCGGACCCATGACGTTGTAGTGCTCGACGACCTTCTCGGCGCCGTAGAAGCTGACTGTCGTGAGGCTGCCGCCGTCCCTCATCCACGGCTCGGCAAGATGCGCCATCCTGATGAGCGAGTGACAGGAGACCTGCATCGCTTCGGAAAATCCTGCTGCCGAGCAGTCGGTGAGGCGGCCCTGCAGATCTTCCTTGGGGGCTGACGCGATGGAGTGGAAGACGAAATCCAGCCGCCCCCAGGTCTTGCCCAGCGCCTCGAACACAGCCTCCAGCTCGCCCGCCTTCAGCACATTGCACGGCAAGAGCATGGCTTGCACCTGCTGCGCCAGCGGTTCGACGTGAGGCTTGGCCTTGTCGCTGTAATAGGTCAGCGCCAGATCGGCGCCGGCTGCTCGAAAGTGCTGGGCAGCGGACCAGGCCAGGCTGTCTGCATTCGCGACGCCGACCACGAGGCCCTTCTTTCCGGACAGGTCGATGGCTTCCATGGACTGTCTCAGCGCTACTCGGCGCCCCGCCCGTCGCCCGAGCCGTCTCCGGCCCGTATCAGGAGATACAGCAACGCAACGCATCCGCCGAGCAGTAGGGCGTGCCACCCGAAGCCCCAGGCATGTGCTCGGTGCTCGGCCAGCATCAATGCAAGCGCGACGGCAGCGAAGATCCAGAACGCGACGAGGGCCAGCGCCCTTCCGGCTTGGGGTCGCGGTGACTTGTCGATAAGCATTGAGCTTCTCCTTAGCGCTCGGTGCGATGGGAGGACCACGCCGAGAACGTGAACTCGATGTCCTGCGCTGCCCTTGGCAGTCGCACCCATGCCTTGAACCGGTAGGGGCCTTCCTTTGCGACGCCGAAGACCTGCCCGTAGCTCGCCTGTTCGTTGACCCTCATGGGAACGAGGTACTTCGGCGCTTCGTCGACCAATCCGACCTCGCTCAGCTGTGCCCGGACGACGGCATCGTCGATGCGGCGCCCGCTGGCACTGTCAAACAATGCGACGACCAGATGGTGAACCTGGCCTCCGGTCTTCGGAGGTCCGCCGTGGAGATCGTCCACCGGGTGGCTCGGCGCCAGCATTGCGGCCGGCACCAAACCCCAATACAGCGTCACGCCGCCCTTGTCGATGCGGGACTGGGCGGATGCGGCCGGTGACCAGAGCAGCAGCGGCAACAGCAGGCCGGCCAGCCACCCCATCCAGCTCCTTTGGCGCGCCTGGCTCATGAGGACTCCCCGCTCCGGGCGTCCTTGAAGCTCGGCCATGCAGCGTAGGCCTGATCGAACGCCCACTCGGCCCACAGATCCCGGAGGGTTCTCCAGGACGTCCAGGCTTGTGCGACGGCGTCGGCGCCGGATCGCTCGAGTCGGTACCACGGGTTGTCCGCTCGCTTCGGGTCCGCTGCCTCGAGTCCCTCAAGGCAGTCGTTCAGCCAGGGCAGCCAGGCCAGCGCCGGCGAGACCTTCTCGGACCACAGCATCCGGCTCGCCCGCATCGGATGCGCGGCACGCCAGCTTCGCGCGCTCCCTGGCGGCACGACGGCCTTCACGGCCGGCGAGACCCACTGCGAATAGGCGCGTTCGAGGTGGTCGGACATGGCCCTGACGTTCTCGAATCCGGCTGGTTCTGGATCGAATTGCAGTTCCTCCACCCGTCGTGCCTCAAAGCGCGCCTGTGGCGCCGAGTCGGCCGCGGGGCCGTCCAAGAGCAGCATCTCGTAGAGCCCAGGGGGCAGTCGCTCGATGGCCTGTGCGTGGTGCAGGATCGCTCGATGCTCGCGGCGTGCCACGCCCGCCGAAACGAAGATGCCCAGATGCCCCACCTCGTGATGGGTCAGGTAGACGATGCGCTGTCCGGCCTCGACGAGAGCCTGCGTGGATGGATAGACCGCCGGCAGCCAGCCCAGGGCCTGGTGCGGCGGGGTGATGTTGTCTCCGTAGGAACTGAAGATCACCAGCGGCGTGCGCACGCTCGTCAAATCGGCCTGGCAGTGCTCATCGACCACCACCTTGCCATCCGCGAGCAGGTTGCCGACGAAGAGGTCGCGCGCGATCGCGAGCATTTCCTGCCCGCCGATGAAATAGAAGCCGTTCCACCAGCGCTCGAACTCCAGAAAGCGCTCACGCTCAGCGTCGGGCTGGGCGAAGAGCGTGTCGTACTTTCGGAAGACGCCCTCCGGCCGCAAGGCCTCGAAGTTCTGCACCAGCCAGGCGCCGTCGAAGGTGCCGCCGCCCAGATCCGAGATCCAATGCGCTGGCCAAACGCCGCCCGTGAAGCCGCCGAGGAGACGCATCGGATTCACACCGCGCTCTCCGGCCCAGTACGACAGCGGCGACCCGTTCAGCACCGCGAGCGCAGCGCGGTGACGGCAGTGCGACAGCGCGAGCATGAGGGCCCACCCGCCCTGGCAGTTTCCGTAGACGATGGGACGTTGACCGCGATGGCGCGTGGCCAGCAAATCGATGAACACGGCCAGCGTGCGGACCACGGCCCCCAGGGTCTGGCCGTCCACCGGCTCGGGATCAAAGACCACGAAGTAGACCGGATGCCCTTCCAGCAGGGCCATGCCGACCTCGGAGTCGCGCTTGAACCCTCCAATACCCGGGCCATGGCCGGCACGCGGATCGACGACCATCACTGGCGCAGCGCCCTTGCGAACGTGACGCTCGAGCGCGTCGGACCCGCAGCGTGTCACCCGCAGCAATCGGTAGTTGCAAGGGGGCTCGTGGTCATGCCCGTCGGCAATCTGCTCGGACTCGAAGTGCAGCAGCGGCGGCATGCCCGCCGCCTCGTGCTCCGCCATATTGGCGGCACGCTGGCGCAGCGTATCGGCTGTCGCCACCGACCGCCACGCCAGATCAAGCCAGTAGGTGGCGAGTGAACCGCCAGGTCCCGGCGTCCGGTATGTAGGGGGCTGCATCACGGGGCCGTCGTTCAGTGGCAGCAGCAACCGCCGCCGTGCTTCCTGTCGCCGCCATCCGAGGCTGGCGAATGGCATGCGGCCGGGCGGGCCGTGTGTTCCGGCGTCGCCGTTGAGCTTGGCGATGCGTCGAAGCCTGCGTCACGCACTGACGCAAGAAGCGCCTGCACCTGCTGCGCTGCCTTCTCACCGGTGACGCGGGCAACGCCACTGTGCAAGTCGACGTGCACCTCATCGACACCGGATACCCGCTTCAACGCCTTGGTGACCGAGGCCACGCAGGACCCGCAGGTCATGCCTGCAATCCGCAGTTCGATGTTTTCCATCTTCCCCCCCCCGGCTCTTCAATGGTGATGGCCGGCGTGGCCGCCCGCCGGAGGTTGCTTGTTCTGGCTCTGCTCGGAGCCGCGCTGCGAGGGCGAGTCCGGATCGTCCGAAGAACCGCTGCCATGCCCGCCGTGGCCGCCGTGGCCGCCGTGCCCGAAGACGTGCATCAGCGGGCAGGCCAGGATGAACAAGAACGGCAGCAGTTGCAGGAGATGCTCGTTGTGGCGGAAGAACAGCCAGGCCACGGCAGCCGCCAGACCGAGCCACAGCAGCCATTGGTTAATGCGGGACCAGTTGGGTCCTGTGCGGCGCTCTCCGCCCGGGTCAGATGGCAGGTTCATGTCGACGCTCCTTGCGTTGGATTGCGTTACTGGTTCTTGTGAACCTTGGCGTGGTCATGGTTGGGCTTCGCTTTCGCCCTGGCCGCCGATGCTGCAGCTTCCGGCGCGCAGGGCATCGCCTTCGCCGCCGGGGCATTGCGCTCCGCGCCATGGTCGTGGCGCTTCATGCCTGAGCCGCAGTCCATGGGCATGGAGGCAGCCGCTGACGCCGCTGCAGCGCTGGGCTTGGCCTCCTGGGCGATCACGGCACCGGCGGAAAGCGCCAGCATGACGGTCAGCGAGGCAATGGTGGATGACGAGGTTCGCATGGAAAGGACTCCTTGGTGGCAGTTGGCGGGTCGCGGTGCGAGAGATGGGGCAGGGTGTTGATCGCGCTCGATGCGAGGAGCGGGATCTCGTTGAGACGCAGCCAGAATAGGTTCGGGGAAGCCTGTCGCCCTTGATGTGGATCAATCGCAATTCCGTACGCGGCTACGGACTCCGGCCTCGCACCGGCACCGTCGCGGTGCGTTCGATATCGGGCACCGAGACGCCGCCCCGGGGCGGCGATGCTTCACTGCTGGCGTTCGAGAAGAACGCCAAGCATGGCAAGCGCTCGCTCCGACCAGGGGCGAGCCTGCCAGGTCGACAGATCGATCGGCGCGCTGGAACGGATGTCGCGCTGAAAACCTTCGCGCAATTCCGCCGCAAGGGGGCCGTCTGTCAGCACGACGTTCACTTCGTCGTTCAGCCCAAACGACCGGTTGTCGAAATTGCTCGTTCCTACGACGGACCAGACCTCGTCAACGATCAGCAACTTGGTGTGGTTCATGCCCGGCAGATACTCGGAGATCTCGATGCCCGCCCGCAGCAGCTCGCCATAGCGGCGCCGACTGGCACGCCGGGCGATTGGGTGGTTGTTGTGCCGTCCTGGGACCAGAATCTGGACCCGTACGCCCCGCTCGCGTGCGCGGCACAGTTCGGCGCGCATGCTCCGGTCGGGCAGGAAATAGGGCGACTGGATGGCGATGGAATGCCGTGCACCGGCAATCAAGAGCTGGAACAGCATGCGGGCGCGCGTTGCCCGTCCTGCCGAGGGTGTTCCCGACACAACGATGGCCGCAGACCCGGGCGGCTGATTCGCCGGCTCCGCGCGGCAATGTGGAAACGAGCCCGCATCGGTGAGCAGTTCTCCGCTGCCCTCCAGCCAGTTCTCCGCGAACACGGCCTGCAGCGACGCAACCACGGGGCCATGCAGTCGCACCATCATGTCCCGCCATGGCGGCCGATCGCCCTGGGCCTCGTCCCACCAGGCCGAGATACCCGCACCTCCCGTGAAGCCGACCTCGCCGTCAACGATCAGCAACTCCCGGTGCGTCCGGTTGTTGAAGCGCTTCAGCGTATGCCACCTCACGGGCTGATACCAGGCGACGTGGCCGCCCGCCCGTCGCAGGGCCTGCAGGTTCTGGTCCGCCAAGCTCCAGCTGCCGATTGCATCCAAGACAAGCCTGACCTGCACGCCGCTGTTCGCGCGCTCGACCAGTGCGGCCATGAAGCGGTCGACTACCGCGCTCGGTCTGAATACATAGGCCTCAAGGTGCACGCTTCGGCGCGCCTGGGCAATTGCGTCAAGCATTGCGGGATAGAAGGAGCTTCCGTCGCGCAACAGCTCGATCCGTGTCGCGTGGCCGACTGGGGCGTCGGCGAGAGCCGCCAAGAGGCCGAGCATTTCATGTCCGCCAGGCGCTGGCGGAAGGTCGGCGATCCCATAGCGCAGCCCCGGTTCGGCGAGGACCAGGAAGAACAGGCCCGCCAATACGAGCGCGCTGACGAGCAGCGCTCCGTGCCAGAGTTCGAACGCCATGGCTCAACGCTGCAGCAGTGCAACCGAAAGGCCGACAGCGAGCATGGTTGCATAGGCCGGCACCAGCCGCCACACCAGCAATTTGCCATCGAGTGAAGCGACCAGACCGAGCTTGGTGAGCTGATTGACCGCCGCGGCGACGAACAGGCCGAGGGTCGCGGTCGGCCTGGCCACGCTGCCCTCGGCGACCATGCGTCCGATGGACAGGGTGATGGCATCGACGTCGACCAAGCCCGAGGCTGCTGCGGCCACGATCAGTCCGGCGTCGCCCAGGCGATCCGTCAGGAACCGCCCGGCAACCATCACGCCGACGAGGAAGGCAGCGAACTGCAGCGCTGCGCTCAGCTTCAAGGGATTCCCGACGTCCAGGCTGGGCAGGGCGTCTCCGGTCGAGCGCAGCGTGAGAACCGCGCCGAAGGCCGCCCCGGCCACGGCCATGGACGAAAAGACCAGTACCGGCCCTGCGCCGAGCCCGGGGGCTGTGATCGCAACGAGGGCCGCCATCCGGGCGAACATCGCAGAACACGCCAGGGTCGCTCCCCCCGCGGCAAGGGGCCGCCAGGCAGGCGTCTGTCGCGCCCATTTCGCCAGCGCGGCGGTGGTGGCCGTGCTCGAGGCCAGGCCACCGAGCAGCGCGGTGAGCGTCAGGCCCCGTTTGGCGCCCAGCCAGCGAATGAGGATGAAGCCGACGAAGGACAGCGAGGCCAGCAGCACGACCGCCCACCAGAGGCGATATGGATTCAATGCGGCGTAGGGCCCGAAGCCCCGGTCTGGCAGAACCGGTAGCACGACCACGCTGATCAACAGAAGCTGCGTGCCACTATTGACCTCGGCTTCGGACAGGCGGCCGACTACCGAATGGAGCGGTCGCTTGAACTGCAGCAACGCAAGGACAGCGACCGACACGACCGAAGACATGCGCCACTCTCCTGTAGCCGCCATCGCGCCAATCAGAAAGGTCGCGAGTGCCGCCATGACCGTCGTGAGTCCCATGACAGCATGCATCCGGGCCGTGACGACGTAGCCGGTCAGCAGCAGGAGTCCGACCAACACCAGCAGTGTCAGGAGGACGGCCGTCCCCCAGCTCTGCACCGAGAGTCCGCCCAGCCCACCCAGCAACCCGATCAGTCCGAAGGTACGCAAGCCCGCGACGCGATGGCCTTCGGGCAAGTCTCGCTGATGCCATCCGCGCTCCAGGCCGATCAGCAGGCCGGCGGCGAAGGCGAGCCCCAGGCCGGTCAACGCCGACAGGTCCAGTTCATTCATGCGTCCTCCGGCGTCTTGGTCAATCGGAATGTCGCATCTGGCGGGTGCTCTGAGGGCCCGTCAGGCGCTCTGCTATTTGCTCGCCCCTTATGCCCCCGCCCCGGGCGCAAGTCCATGTGGTGATGGGCTCACCGGTCCTGCCTGTCGTTCGGACCAGCGGGCCTCAATCTTTCTGGCGCGGGATCACCTTCGCACCGCGAAGCTCAGCCTGGCCTCGGCGTCGCCCTTGTTCGCCCACAGCCAGCAATAGTCCTGATCCACGGGCGCTTCCAGGCGCGCCTCGGCGGTCGTGGCCCCTTGCAGCCTCGCGGGAAACTCGACCTTCTTGCCTTCGTGGTAGTGGATGTTGAACTGCATCGGGTGGTCGGACCTGAAGGTCCACGACAGCAGTTGCCCTTTGCTGAATTTGCTGCAGATCTCAATGAACTTGCCAGGGGCAATCGATGCGCTGTGCTCGAACCGTCCCTGCTCGTCGAAATGAATCTCCACAAGCTGAGCCTGCGCGCGGGCAGCGGGCAGCAACAAAAGGGCGACCAGGGTTCCGAGATGGATGGCGTTCTTCAAGACATCTCCTTCTTCATGGCTGCGGCGAAACCTTGGACCGCAAGGTGGTGCAGTGGTGCCTGACGAGCGACGATCCATTCCGCCGCAGGCGGTCTTCAGACCCGGCAGCAGGCGCCCCGCCCGGGCGGACGCATCCGCCCCGCCGCGGCGCCTCAACAGCACTACTTGCCGGATCCTTGAATCTCGGTGACGACGATCGCGCCGCCCATCTTCTCCGCCTTGAAGCGAATCTTGTCGCCGACCTTGACCTGGTCGACCATGGCCGGATCCTTGACCTGGAACACCATGGTCATGCCCGGCATGTCCAGATTCTTGATATCGCCGTGCTTGATGGTGAGCTTCTTGTTGTCCTTGTCGACCTTCTTGACTTCACCATCGGTCATGTCGGCGGCGGCAGCACCGGCCATCGGCATCTTGCCGTGATCCATGGATTGGGCGCCGGCCGGGATGCTCAACGTGGCTCCGGCGGCCAGGGTCAGGCCGGCGAGGGCGGCGAGGGTCAGCTTCTTGCTTGCTTTCATGGGTATCTCCTTCAGGGGTAGCGTTGATAAACACGGGTGCCGCCGTCCTTGGTCATGAGCAGCACTTGATAGGCGTCCTTGCGGCCACCGTATTCGGGGCCGTCCATGCCGGGCGAGCCCAGGGGCATGGACGGAACGGCCAAGCCCAGCGCGTCGGGCCTTTCCTTGAGCAACCGCTGGATCTCACGTGCCGGCACGTGGCCTTCCACGACATAGCCGGCGATCTCGCCCGTGTGGCAGGAGCCGAGGCTGGCCGGCACGCCGAGGCGGCGGCGCGCGCCGATGTTGCCGGTGTCACGCACCTGCACGGCCAGGCCGCTGGAGCGCAGGTGCTCGACCCAGACCTTGCAGCAGCCGCAGCTCGGGTCTTTCCAGACCGTCATCACGGGCGGCTGCGAGGCAGCCTGCGACCACGCGAAGCGCGGGAGCAAGGCCAGGGCCGCACCGAACAGCAGCATGTCGCGCCTGCGTTCAGTGCTTGTGGTCTGCATGGCCGTCAGACTTGGCAGCGCCGGCCTTGCCGGCAACGTTGACCGCGCCCTTCATGCCGGCGTCGTAGTGGCCCGGCTGCAGGCAGGCGAAGTCGATCTTGCCGGCCTTGGTGAACTGCCACACGATCTCGCCGGTCTTGCCTGGAGCCACGGTGACCATGTTGGGGTCGGCGTGCTCCATCTCCGGGTTCTTCTTCATGACCTCATAGTGCTCCTTGAGCTCCTTCTCGGTGCCCAGCACCATCTCGTGCTTGACCTGGCCAGAGTTCTTGACGACGAAACGCACCGTCTCGCCTTGCTTGACGTCGACGCTTGCCGGCGTGAAGCGCATGGCGTCTGTCATGTCGATCTGCACGGTGCGAGAGGCCTTGGCGGCGACGCCGGGCTTGCCGATGTCTTCGCCGTCATGGACGTGGCCGCCGGGGTGGTTGCCGCTGGCCATCGCCGCGCCAGAAGCAATGGCGAAGGCCAGAGGTGCGATCACGCGTTGGAATTGAAGTTTCATGGTGGGGTCCTGGTGGATGCCGTCGGTCGACGGCGGTGTTGAATGAATGGGCAAAGAGCGCTTCAGTGTTCGGAGTGCCCGGTGGGCTTGCGGACGTTGACCTCGGCGGGCGGCGCTGCCACCTTGCGCGGCATCGACTGGCCGCCTTCGGCGGCGAAGCGCGCGGGTTCCGGAAGTGCACCGGTCCACTCGAAGGCGACCTCGCCCTTGGGGTGCCGGTACCAACCCGGATCGCTGTAGTCGCCCGGCTTCTGATCCTTGCGGACTTTGACGACCGAGAACATGCCGCCCATCTCGACGCCACCGAACGGACCTTCTCCGGTCATCATCGGGATCGTGTTGTCCGGCAGGGGCATCTCCATCTCTGCCATGTCGGCCATGCCCCGCTCGCCCATCACCATGTAGTCGGGAACGAGCTTGGTGATCTGCTTGGCCACGCCGCGGTGATCCACCCCGATCATGGTCGGCACTTCGTGGCCCATCGCATTCATCGTGTGATGGCTCTTGTGGCAATGGAAGGCCCAATCGCCTTCTTCGTCGGCGATGAACTCGATCTGGCGCATCTGGCCGACGGCCACATCGGTGGTGACTTCGTACCAGCGCGTGCTCTTGGGCGTCGGGCCGCCGTCCGTTCCGGTGACCAGAAACTCGTGGCCGTGCAGGTGAATCGGGTGATTGGTCATCGTCAGGTTGCCAACCCGGATGCGCACCTTGTCGTTCTTGCGCACATTCAGCGTATCGATGCCCGGGAACACCCGGCTGTTCCAGCACCACAGGTTGAAGTTCAGCATCGTCATGATCTTGGGCGTGGCTGTGCCGGGATCGATGTCGAAGGCATTGAGCAGGAAGCAGAAGTCGCGATCAACGGGGTCGATCAAGGGATGCTTGTTCTTCGGGTGCGTGATCCAGAAGCCCATCATGCCCATCGCCATCTGCGTCATCTCGTCAGCGTGCGGGTGATACATGAAGGTCCCGGGACGGCGCGCGACGAACTCGTACACAAAGGTCTTGCCGGGCTGGATCGCCTTCTGGTTGAGCCCGGCCACGCCGTCCATGCCGTTGGGCAGGCGCTGCCCGTGCCAGTGGATGCTGGTGTGCTCGGGCAACTTGTTGGTGACGAAGATGCGGACCCTGTCCCCTTCGACCACTTCGATGGTGGGTCCAGGTGACTGGCCGTTGTAGCCCCAGAGGTGGGCCTTCATGCCCGGCGCGAGTTCGCGCACCACGGGTTCGGCCACCAGGTGGAACTCCTTGACACCCTGGTTCATGCGCCACGGCAGGGTCCAGCCGTTGAGCGTCACCACCGGGTTGTACGGACGCCCCGTCTCAGGCAGCAGCGGAGGCATGGTGTCGGGCTTGGTCTGCAGCACCGGCTCCGGCAGAGCTGCCATCGCCACCCGGCTCACGGCGGCCGCAGAGACCGCTGCAGTCAGCGCACCGGCGCCACGAAATAGATCACGTCGAGAAACCATTGTTCTTGCTCCTGATTCAGTTCGCGCGGCCAGCCGCGCCTGACGCCGGTTTGCCAACCAGCGCCATGTCGAGATCGGCCTTGGCGATCCAGAAATCCCGCTGCGCCTCGATGGCCGAGTTGACTGCGGCGATCTGCGCGCGGGCATCCGCCAGCAACTCGAAAACGCTGATGAACATGCCGTTGTAGAGGAGGACGTTCTCCTCTGAAACGCGCTTGGCAGTCGGCACGATGTCGTCCCTGTAGTGGCGCGCGATGTCGTAGGCGCTGCGGTAGCCCGTGTAGGCCTCGCGCACCTCGGATCGCGCCTCGACCGCGGTCTGGACCACCCTGTGCACGCTTTGCATGTACAAGGCCTCGCTGCGTGCGACCCGCGCCGAGCCCCAGTCGAACAGCGGGATCTCGATGCTCACCTCGTAGCCGGTCTGGCGGGTCGCGTCGTTGTAGGTGTTGCGCTGGTAGCCGAACTCCAGCACGTTGACGAACCGCGTCACCTTGGTCAGTCCCAGATTTTTCGCGGTGGCCTCTGCGTGCAGCTTGGCGGCCTGCACGTCCAGGCGCTGAGCCATGGCGACGCTCTCGATGTCGGGCTGGTCCAGCGGCTCCGTGGGGAGGTCGGGCAGGCGTGACGGCAGTGCAAACTGGGTCTGCGAGCCCCACAGGCCCAGCAGGCGAATCAAACGCTCGCGCGTGCTCACTCGGGCCTGCTCGGCGCGCGCAAGGTTCAGCGTTGCCTCGGCGAAGAACCCGTGTTCGCGCGCCTGCTGCAGCTTGCTCCAGTTGCCTGCGAGCGCCAGGCGCCTGGCCATCTCGGCGCCGGCGTCCGCCGTCTCGCGGACGTCACGCATGTAACGCGCCGTCTGCTCCGCGGCCACGGCGGCGAAGTAGGCCTTGCGCGTCTCTGCCGCCAGCGACAGCATCTCCATCGACACCGCCCGCTGGGTCGCTGCGAATCGCCGGGCTTCGAGCTGACGCGTCATCGGCAATGCGATCAGGCGCGCCAAGTCGAAGGAGAAGGTTCGGTCTATCTCGCGGGCATCGCCCTGACGAAGCTTGCCGAAACTGAAGCCGGGGTTGGGAAGTCGACTGGCCTGAACCAGCTCGGTCTCGGCGATGCCCAACTCCTGGAAGCTCGCCTGCAGGCCGCGGTTGTTCAGCAATGCGACCTGGACGGCGCTGTCGGCCGTCAACGGCAAGGCGAGCAGCTCTGCCACGCGGGTAGCGACCCGATCCTGGTCTGCCTCGCTCTTGAGGATCTCGATGTTCTGGCCGAGGTGCTGCGTCGCCACAGCCTGTACTGGCTTCATGCCGCCATCGGCGCTCAGCGCGGCACAGCCGGCGAGCAGCAGCGGAGAGGTGACGAGCGCGATCGTGCGCAGGCGTCTCAGCAGGGGTTGGGGCGGGAGGGGTGTGGTCATGCGTCGTCCTCAGTTCATCTTGTGGCCTTGGTGCCCGGCGGGCTGCGGCCTGGCGGCGTCACGATTCGGCATGGAAGCGGGCGCACTCGCGGCGGCCGGCGCCTCGGGCGCATCGGGTTGGCGGGCTTCCTTGGCGTAGACACGCCAGCCGCCGATGCGATTCACGGTGTTGTTGGTTTCGACCCATGGGGCAGGTTCGGTGTCTGCGTAGGGCCGGTAACCCTGCATGGGCGAGCGGTAGGCGATGCGCGGCACCTCGCTGCGGGCATCCGCGGGATCGGCGCGCGGGGTGAGGGCGGTGGGCCGGGGCGCTTGTGCCGCCGTTTGTGCATGAACGGTGGCGGACAGCGCAACGGCCAGTGCTGCGCATGCGACGGCCACGCGGTTTCGCGTGAAAGCTTCGGTCATGGTGATCCTGCTGTTGAACGGGCAGATGTCTGCGCGGCGCATCAGCCGCACGCGAGACTCAGCACAAGGGAAAGTTCAATGCCGACACGGTCGGCCGCCATGCGGCCACGACGCCGTGCTCAGGCGCGCAGGGATCGAGGGGGGCGGTCCAGGCCACCCAGCAGCACGCGGTCGTGCACGACGGGCGTCGTGGCGACGGTCACCGGCCGGGACGGAATCACATCGAAATGGATGTCGGTCGACACCATGGCCGTCAGGTGGCAGCACGAGGCGCAGGCGCTGCACTTGTCTGCATGGGCCGCCTTGCTGGACTTCGCTTCGTGGTCATGGACAGCGTGCGAGCCCTCCGCGTCGCCATGATCGGCGTGCTCGTGGCTCCCGGTCTCATCCGCGTGAGGGTGGGAGACGCCCTGGGCGGGTTGGTGGGCGTGGTGATGAGCCGACCCGCAGGCCGTCATGGCATGGACGGCGTAGCCCTGCAGCGGCAGAGCCACTGCAAGAACCCACGTCATGACCATGCGCAAGAACCTGCTCATCAGTGAAAGTCTATAGCCTCTTGGAATCGGGAACGGTCTGAATCGGTGTCTGTCCATGACCAGCCGCCGCGGGAAGGGACTCCTGCCGGGGGACGCGGGATGGCTATGCGGCCGTAGGGACAAAGCACGGATTCCGCCACGGCACGCACTCTAGGTGCATTTCCCATACAGCCAGCCGTCTCGCACATTACGAATTTGTCATCCAGGCCGAATTCGCTTCCTCGCAAAATGCGCGGCATGAAGCTGCTGGTGATTGAGGACGAAGCCAAGCTGGCCGACTACCTCCGCAAGGGCCTGACCGAAGTGGGCTATGTCGTGGAGGTCGCCAACGACGGCATCGACGGCCTGCACCTCGCGCTGGAGGGCGATCACGACCTGTTGCTGCTGGACAGCATGCTGCCGGGGATCGACGGCCTGAGCCTGCTCGCGACCCTGCGGCGTACCAAGCAGACACCGGTGCTGATGCTGACGGCGCGATCCGGCGTCGAGGATCGGGTCCACGGGCTGCAAAGCGGCGCCGACGACTACCTGATCAAGCCCTTCGCGTTTTCTGAGCTGCTCGCCCGCATCCAGGTGTTGCTGCGCCGTGCCGGGCCGCGGGCCACTGTCGAATCGACCACCCTCAAGATTGCCGACCTGGAGATCGACCTGCTGCGGCGCAAGGCATCCCGTGCCGGCCAGCGGCTGGACCTGACTGCCAAGGAGTTCAACCTGCTCACCCTGCTGCTGCGCCGCCAGGGCGAGGTGCTGTCGCGCACAGAGCTGGCCTCGCAGGTCTGGGACATGAATTTCGACAGCGAGACCAATGTCGTGGAAGTCGCGATCCGGCGCCTGCGGGGAAAGATGGATGTGCCGTTCGAGCGGCCGCTGCTGCATACCGTGCGGGGCATGGGCTACGTGCTGGAAGACCGCTCGTGAGTCAGTCCCGGCCCGGCTCGAGCGTGCCGCTGGCTCTCGGCCAACGCCTGTCGCTGTGGCTGGCGGCGCAGACCTTTCTCGGGCTGGGCCTCGTCACCCTCGTGGTCTACCTGCTGACGGTCGTCGACCTGGATGGCCGCCAGGCGGCCTCCCTGCAGCACAAGCGGGAACTGATCGAGCATGTCCTGGACGAGGCTCGCGCCGACCGCAACCTCCAATCGCTGAAGCACAAGCTCGACGACTTCTTCCTCGGCCACCGCGACATGGCGCTGACGCTGCGCCATCCCGACGGAAGCACCCTCTACGACAACGCCGCTTTCGCCCAGGCCTTCGAGACCATCAGACGAAGCAGCTTCCAGCTTGCGCACTGGGAGCCTGGCGGCGCCAATCTGGTGGCAGAACTGGTACTGGACATCTCCGCGGACCGGCAGTTCCTGAGACGGCTGGGGGGGACGTTGATGACCGCCTCGCTGATTGGCGCCATGCTGGTGTCGGTCGGGAGCTTCCTGCTGGTACGCCGCGGTCTGGCGCCCGTGCGCCACCTCGTCATGCAGACCCGCAACCTCGCCGCCGAGAAGCTCCACGAGCGCCTGGACGGCTCACGCCAACCCCGCGAGCTTCAGCCCCTGGTAGACCAGTTCAATGCCTTGCTCGCACGCCTGAGCCGCGCCTACGCCCAGTTGGAGGGCTTCAACGCCGACGTGGCCCATGAGCTCCGGACGCCGCTTGCGACGCTGATCACCAGCATCGAGCTGGCGCTGCGCGACCCGACGCTGCCTCCCGCGACGGCCGACCTACTGGGCTCCAACCTGGAGGAATTGCGCCGCATGACCGGCATCGTGAACGACATGCTGTTCCTGTCCCACGCGAACAGTGGTGCCGTTGCCCGCCGCCAGCCGATTTCGAGCCTGGCAGCCTTGGCCGCGGACGTCGTGGAGTACCACGAGGCCGCCATCGCGGAAGCCGGCCTGCGCGTGCACATCGAAGGAGACGCCGCCGGCGATCTCGACAGCTCGCTACTCAAGCGCGCCTTGTCCAATCTGCTGGGCAATGCGACCCGCTACGCGGTGACGGATTCCACGATCCGGGTCAGGATCCAGCCGGGCACGCCGGGAACGGTTGAGCTGTCAGTGGCCAACCAAGGTCCGCGCATTTCGGTGGAGCATCTTCCTCACCTGTTCGACCGCTTCTACCGCGCGGACCCTTCGCGGGCTCAGGCCAGCGTCAATCACGGCCTGGGCCTGTCCATCGTGGCAGCCATCGCCCGGATGCACGACGGAGAGCCGTTTGTGCGATCCGATGATGCGGAGACCCGCGTCGGCCTGATCGTGCCGCTGGTTCCCCGCCAGGTGCCACCGGCCGGCCGGTGACCGGCCTGAACTACAGCGCCTGGGAGATCTCCAGCACCGGCTTCAGCCCCGAGCCAAAGCGCGCAATGGCCTCCCGGTGCTGTTGGAGTTGGCTGTAGGGCAGATAGCGGATACCCAGTTCGGACACCCGCGAGAAGGCCGGGCGGCGCAGTTGCTGGGCCACTTCCTCACGCCGGTTGTCCGGGGCCACCAGAAACAGCGTGCTCTTGGCGCCCACCACCGTCCCCAGAGCCAGGTCCAGCATCCGTACGATGCCGGAATAGATGGACGTCGAATGTTCCACCTCGAACGCGGCGGCCACGGACTGCGTGGCCGGATCGACCCAGACCACGTCGATCAACTTCACCGCATCAGCGCCTGGCTGGGACCCCAGCGGCAGCTGCGTCAGGCAGCCATCGCCCAGAGGAACTCCCTGATGCAGCCGGCCACGGTCGTTGGTGGCGATCCAGATCGTGTAGCCCAGCGAGCGGCCCAAGTCCCGCAGCCAGCTCTGGATCTCGGTGTGGCTGGTGTCGCTTTCCCGCTCGGCCGCCCACTGCTTCTGCGCGGCCGCCGACTCCTGGCGCACCTTGTCCAGGTCGGCTTCCCACGCGCGCATCCCGTCGGCGTCGTCCGCGCGCGGGGGCGCGGGGTAGCGGCCACTGCCCACGTCGAACATCAGCCCGGCGATCGCGCCAAGATCGTTGGACAGGCGTGCCCGGTGATCGGAGTTGAGCCGGATCGCGCCTTCGCGCATCGACAGGTAGTGATCCCACCGGCCCAGTTTCACGTTGCAGCCGGTGATGGCGTTGTAGCCCTTCACGATCGCCGTGTTGAATGGCATGACCAGCGTCGGGTGGATGAAGTACAGCAGATTGGCGACGGCCGGCCCCAGGCCCTTGATCTTGAGGGCGTCGATGCGCTGGATGGCGGCGATGACGGCCTCCGCGGTGTCGCAGCAGTCGCAGGCATTGAGCAGCCGCGAGAACGCGCGCTGGTTGTCGCCATTCTCGTAGATGTCCGGGATGCGCAGCTTGGGCTTCCACAGGAAGGCGTGGTCCGCACCCTTGAAGATCTGACGCTGCTCCGCCACCGAATGAACCACGGTCTCAAGGGAGGAGCCCCGGTACTGGTTGCCAAACGTCCCGGCGTCGATGTCCCGCACCACCTGGCCGATGCCGCGTCGGATGGAGCGGAAATTCTTGAGGCGCTCCTCCCAGAGGAACCAACTGTTGAAGCTACTGTGTGGATCGGCCTTCCAGTGGTCGATCAGAAGCGGGAGGCTGTCGGTCATGGGCATGGGACAAGTCGGCGTGGCGGCTCCGGATTGTGTGGCGCACGGGGCCACGGATTCCGCTCAGTGAAAAGACCCGTCGCGAACCTGACGAAATTGTCATGTGGCGGTCGGGATAGCGACGGGAGCGGATTCCTAGAGTTGCTTCGTGCTCAAGGCACTGATCAGCTTCCAGGAAAGGATCCCATCATGAAGTCACTCGCCATCGCCCTCGCTATTTCCGCTGCTCTCGCCGGCGCCGCCTCCACGGCTTCCGCACGGGACGCGCTGGAGAACTCCAACATCGTCAAGACCCGGGTCGAACTGGCCGACGGCGGCACGCTCCACGTCTTCAAGGACGGCAAGATGGCCCGCGAGGACCGGTTCGGCCGCGCGGTGTTCCTCAAGGCCGGTGAGATCCTGACCGCTGTCGACGGCTCGAAGATCAAGGCCGTGGGCAACGAGGTGGCCCGCCTGCATGCGCTGCTGAACGAAGGCCACAACGGCTGATCCCGGCGGGCGCCAGTCCATTGCGCCCGTACATCTGCCGACTGCCGGCCCTCGGGCCGGCTTTGCCACATGGCAAAGGAAAAGGCGCTGTACCGAAGTCCAGCGCCTTGCGAGCCCGCCACAGCACGCTCAACCGCAGCAGCAACCCTTCTTGCCGGCACCTTCAACCGCCTCAGCCGGCTGCGCGATGACCACAGGCGTGTAGCCGGCGTCCTTGATGGCTTCGATCAGTTCCGCCTCGTCGGCTTTGGCGGGCTCCACCTGGACGCGGTGCGCGGCCACATCGATGGACACCCGGGCCGCGGGATCGGAGTCCTTGAGTGCCTTGGTGATGGTGCTGGCGCAGTGGCCGCAGGTCATGTCGCTGACTTCAAACGTGATCATGGTCATCTCCTGGTAGATCGGAGCCCTCACTGTCAGGCTTGCCACCGTGGGAGGGTCAATGCCCGATTGCCGATGGACACAATTCCTGTGGGGAAAATGTCGGCGCTTGACCTTGCCACGATGGCAACCCTGAGCATCCTGCCATCGCCACTCCCTTGGTCGAGCCAAGCATGAGCACTGCCACCATTCCATCCCCAAGAGCGCCGATCAGTTTTCAGGTGAGCGGCATGACCTGCGCGTCCTGCGTGACGCGCGTCGAGAAGTCCCTCAAGGCCATCGACGGCGTGCAGGAAGCGACCGTCAATCTGGCCACCGAGAAGGTCTCCGTGGTCGCGGCACCCTCCGTGGGTGCAGCCCAGTTGACCGCCGCCGTCCAGAAGGCGGGCTACGACGTCGCGACGCGCGAGATCAACCTGCAGGTCGAGGGCATGACTTGCGCCTCCTGCGTGGGTCGCGTTGAGAAAGCGCTGCTCAAGGTGCCGGGCGTGGTATCGGCTACCGTCAACCTGGCCACCGAGCGGGCCACCGTCTCCGGCCTGGGCTCCGTGACCGAGGAAGCCCTGGAAGCGGCCATCGAGAAGGCGGGCTACAAGGCCAGCCCGGTGGCCGAAGGGCATGCGCCAACCCCAGCCGCCAGCGAGGCGCCCGATTGGCTGCCGGTGGCCTTCGGCGCCGTGCTGACCCTGCCGCTGGTCGCGCCGATGCTGCTTCAGCAGGTGGGCATCGACTGGATGCTCAACGGTTGGGCCCAACTGGCGCTGGCCCTGCCGGTGCAGTTCTGGCTGGGAGCGCGTTTCTACCGCGCGGGCTGGAAGGCACTACGGGCCGGCAGCGGCAACATGGACCTGCTGGTGGCCCTGGGTACGTCGGCGGCGTTCGGCCTGTCGGTCTATCTGCTTCTGAGGCACAGCGATCACGGTATGCCGCACCTGTACTTCGAGGCGTCGGCGGCCGTCATCACCCTCGTGCTGCTCGGCAAATGGCTTGAAGCCCGCGCCAAACGGCGCACCACGGCGGCATTGCAGGCCCTCAACGGCCTGCGGCCCGACGTCGCCCGCGTGCTGCGAGGCGGCATCGAGTCCGAGATTCCCATCGGCCAAGTGCGCGTCGGCGACCTGGTGCTGGTCCGTCCGGGAGATCGACTTCCGGTCGATGGGGAGATCGTCGAGGGCAGCAGCCACGTCAACGAAGCATTGATCACCGGCGAGAGCCTGCCGGTGGCCAAGTCCGTCGGGGATCGGGTGACGGGCGGCGCGGTCAATGCCGAGGGCGTGCTGACCGTCAAGACCCTGGCGGTCGGTGCCGAGACGACGCTGGCGCGCATCATCCGTCTCGTCGAGAACGCCCAGGCTGCCAAGGCGCCGATCCAGCGCATCGTCGATCGCGTCAGTGCGATCTTCGTGCCGGTGGTGCTGGGCATCGCGCTGCTCACCCTGGTCGGCTGGGTCCTCGCGACCGGCAACTGGGAACAGGCCCTGGTCAACGCGGTGGCGGTTCTCGTCATTGCATGCCCGTGTGCCCTCGGACTGGCCACGCCGACGGCCATCATGGCGGGTACAGGTGTCGCCGCTCAGCACGGTGTGCTGATCAAGGACGCCCAGGCGCTGGAACTCGCCCACGCGGTCGACACCGTGGTCTTCGACAAGACGGGGACACTGACGGAAGGGCGTCCCACCCTGGTGGCAGTGCACGCCGCAGCCGGCACCACCGACACCGAGGTCCTGAGCCTTTCCGCGGCCCTGCAGCGCAACAGCGAGCATCCGTTGGCTCACGCGGTCATGGACCGCGTCCGTGATGGCCGGCTGCCTGTGCCCGAGGCGCGCGCGGTTCGGGCGCTGCCGGGGCGCGGCCTGGAAGCCATCGTGCGCGGCCAGCGCGTCGCCTTGGGCAGCACCCGCCTGCTCAGGGAGTCGGGGCTTGAACCCGGCACACTGGCGGCTCAGGCGCAGCAGCTTGAATCCGAAGGCCGAAGCATTTCCTGGCTGATCCGCGAGACCGATGGCGCGCCCAGCCTGCTGGGCCTGCTCGGGTTCGGCGATGCGGTCAAGCCGTCCGCCCAGGAAGCCGTGCAGCGCTTGCACGCCCTGGGGATCGACACGGTGCTCTTGACCGGCGATACGCGCGGCAGTGCTGAGGTGGTCGGCAAAGCGCTGGGCATCCGCCAGGTCCATGCGGAGGTTCTCCCGGCAGACAAGGCAGATGCTGTAGCCAAGCTGCGGGCCAGTGGCAAGACGGTCGCGATGGTGGGTGACGGCATCAACGATGCACCGGCGCTTGCTGCCGCAGACGTGGGCATTGCGATGGCCACCGGGACAGACGCGGCGATGGAGACCGCCGGCATCACGCTGATGCGCGGTGACCCGTCGCTGGTGGCCGCCTCGCTGGACGTTTCGCGCCGGACCTACGCCACCATCAAGCGCGGCCTCTTCTGGGCCTTCATCTATAACCTCGTCGGCATCCCGCTGGCCGCCTTCGGGTTGTTGAATCCGATGCTGGCTGGGGCCGCCATGGCCTTCAGCAGCGTCAGCGTGGTCGCCAACGCGCTGCTGCTGCGCCGTTGGCGCGCGAACTGATCCTCCCAAGCTTCAAGGACATTGGCATGCAAGGCATGAACATCGGGCAGGCAGCGGACGCGTCTGGCGTCTCCGCCAAGATGATCCGGCACTACGAGCAGGTCGGCCTGCTGCCGGCCGCGCGCCGCACGGAGTCGGGCTACCGGCAGTACGGCGACAGCGAGGTCCACACGCTGCGCTTCATCCGCCAGGCGCGCGATCTGGGCTTCTCGATCGCCGAGATCACCGAACTGGTGGGCCTGTGGCAAAACCGCCGCCGCTCCAGCCGAGTGGTCAAGTCCTTGGCGCAAGCGCATATCCAGGCCTTGGAAGCGAAAGCGCAGGAGCTGCTGGCCATGAAGGCGACGCTGGAGCACCTCGTGCACTGCTGCCATGGCGATGAGCGCCCGGACTGCCCAATCCTGGACAACCTGGCGGGCGGCGAGTCAGGGCCTCCTTCCGACCCTTCAGGCTTGGACCACGGGCAGGTTCGGCGCAAGAAATCTCAATTCCAGTAGCTCGCCGGCGAAGTACTGCCCACGAGAAGAGGACGTGATGTGGATTGAAGGCCACTGGATCTCACGGGATCTGTTCGGACAGTTGATTCTTGTCTGGCTGGTCGGGCTGGCGGTCGCAGGCCTGGTGGTCTGGCATCTCCTGCGCAAATCGAAGAAGTCCGCAGCTTCCCGGCAGGTGCCCGCCAAACGCGGCCGCCGGCGCAAGGGCAAGTAGCCCACTTGGCGAGCGATTCACATCTGTTCGGTGTAGATCATCAGCTCGATGCCGAACAGCAGAAGCGGCAGCAACCACGCCACCTCGAAGGCGCGGGCACGTTGGCCACCCAGCACGGCCACGGCTTTGGCGCCGGCGGCGACAAGCAGGGACACCGCAAAGGACCGGTGCTGTGTCATCACCAACGCCATGCTGTGCTCCATGCCCTGGTGGACGTGGAGCCAGAAGACGACTCCCGTGAATGCCAGCGAGAGCGGCACTGCCAGTTGCCAGAGCCTGTGTTGAAGAGTGCCGCCCAGCACCAAACCCTGGATCAAACCAGCTGCCAGCATCACGCCGCCCTGGAGCAGGTGCTGTCGCGCCTCCGACCCGTAGTTCGAAGGGACCGCATCGCCGTGCAGCCACACGTCGGCCGCGCTTTCGATGCCGTAGCCGACCAGGAGCAGCGGTAGCAAGTAGTCCAGCCGCTGCCAGGGCAACACGCCGGACTGCTTGAGCAGCATCAGGAAGACGGTGGCGGCGATCAGGGCGCCGCCGATCCAATGCACCTGCTCCGTTGTCAGTCCCATGGCTTCACCTGCTTGATGAGGGGCGCCGGCCCTGCGCCGTCGACCGCCCATCCCATGATGCACTGGCCCGGCTCGGCCAGCGCGTTGGGCGCGTCATGCAATTGAAGCAAGTTGCGACGGTGTCAGATCTTGAAGTCATCAAAGGCCACCCGGTCGTCGGACACGCCCAGTTGCCTGAGCATGGTGCGGGTGGCCGCCAGCATCATGGGTGGGCCGCACAGGTAGAAGTCGCAGGCCTGCAGGTTGGGATGCTCCTTGAGCAGGCCTTCGCGCGCCACCTCGTGGACCAGACCAGCCGGATGGGCCGTGCCGCGCTCCTCGGACAACACCAACTGCCAGCTGAAGTTCTCGAAACGCTCGGCCAGCGCCTGCATCTCCTCCACGTAAGGCGCCTCGGCCACCGAGCGCGCGCCGTACCAGAAGTGGATGGGCTCGGTGGCGCCGGATTCCAGCAGGTCGAGGATCATGGCTCGAAGCGGTGCCATGCCGGCACCGCCGCCGATGAAGATCTTCTCGCGCTGCCCCTGCTGGATGGCGAAGTCGCCGAACGGCCCGCTGTAGCGGAGCTGGTCGCCGGCCTTGAGCCCGAAGACATAGGCCGAGCCCTTGCCGGGGGGATGGTTCTTGCCGCCTTGTTTGCCGTGGCAGAACCGGACCAGCAGCGTGAGCCGACCGTCGGACTGCGTCACGGGTGTCGACAGCGAGTACGACCTGCGCAGCAGCGTCCCGCTGGACCATTGCGCCGGCAGGTGCAGGCCTGCCCAGGCCGAACGGTGCTCATCGGGCGCTGCGATCTGATCCTTGGCCATGCGATAGGCGGGAACGTGCACCTGGATGTAGGCGCCCGGTCGGTACTCCGGCCCCGGCTTGCCTTTGGGGCGCAGCACCACCTCTCGAAGGAAGGGCGACAGGGCACGCACCCGTTCCACCTCGGCTTCCTTGACCGTGCCCAGCTCGCCGCCGCCCTTGACTTCGATGTCAAGGTTGCGGTCCAGCTTGAGGTTGCATGCCAGGCGGCAGCCCGCCTCGATCCTGGACGCAGGAATGAGGGCGCGGTCGGCGCTGGTGGCATCCGGCGCAGCGCCGCGCACACGCACCTCGCACAGGCCGCAGGTCTGGCCGCCGCCGCAGTTGGATGGCAGTTGCAATCCTTGCTGCGCCAGGGCGACGAACACCGTGTCGCCCGCATGGGCGCGTACGCTGCGCAGGCGGCTGCCGTCAGGCGCATGGACCATCAGCGCGCGGGTGCTGCGCCACCGCTTCGGGATGAACTCCGCCAGGCTGAAGCTGGTGAACAGCAGCCAGATCCCACTGAGCGCCAGCCAGAACCCACCCACTGCCGCAGTGACCACGAGCGGGTTGTTGAAGTCCTGACGGCCCGTGTAGTCCATGATGTGCAGCATCCAGACCACGTCGAACAGGCGCCAGGTTCGGTTGCGGTGGTCAAGGACATCCCCTTGCTGCGTCAGGTAGACCGTGGTGTCCTCGGGGTCGGAAAACGCCACGCGCCACACCTTGCCTTCATGGGTCCTGGTCTCCAGCGAGGGTTCGACGAGTTCAGCCGGTCCGGCGCGACCCGGGCCGCGATACGACGCTTCGGCCAGCTGGCGGGCCAGCGACGCATCGAGCTCGATTCGCTGACCGGTCTTGGCATTGATCAGCAGCGTGGATTTCTCGGTCGCCAGGCGATAGATCGGCCGGTCCAGCAGCCAGCCCGTCGAAACGGTTTGGGCCGCGTCGTAGGCATTGCCGATCAATGGGCGCAGCGGGACGGTGTCTGCCGGCCAAGCTCTCACGGCTTGTGCGGGCGCGCGGAATTCGCGGCCCCGGACCTTCTCGGCGTCCAGCAGGCTCATCACGAAACCGCTGCACATCCACAGCACCAACTGCAGGCCGATGAGCAGACCGATCCATTTGTGAATCTTGCGCATCCACAGTGTCATGGCTGGGCCCTCCGGCGGAAGCTGTAGAACACCAGCCAGGCGCCGCTCAGTGCGAAGACCAGGCCGGTGCCTGCAGCCACACGCAGCAGGCTGTTGTTGACGTCGGTGCGCTTGTCGTAGTCCATGATGTGGAACATCCACAGGAAGTCGAACCAGCGCCAGAGATCGTGGCGGCGGGCCAGCAGGTCGCCCGTGTCAGGAGAGAAGTACAGGGTCGAGTTGGCGCGGTCATCGAAGCGGACGGCCCACATCGGCACCGGCCGCTTGGCCACCTCCTGCGGGGCCTGGGTGATCCAGGTCACCTCGCTGATCTCTGCCTCCCCCTGGTAGATGTCCTTGGCGCGGGCCACGATCTGCTCGCGCGAAAGCGGGCTCAGCAGCTCGCCGGTGCGGGCATCGACAAGACTGGCCTTGCCGCCGCCCCGCAGTTCGTAGACCTCCTTGCCGAGGAAGCGCTTGAGCTTGAAGGACTCGAAGCCCGGACGGAGCTGCGCTAGCTGGCCGACGTCCAGGCGCTCGCCCTGGCGCTCCAGGGGAGCATCGGACACATGTGCCAGGTGGTCACCATGGATGACCTCCAGGGAGATGGCGGTCATGTAGACGCCGCTGAGCATCCAGAGCAAGGCCTGGACGCCAATGACGAGGCCGATCCATTTGTGGGCTCGGCGTACCCAGAAGGGTAGGTTCATGTGCAATGTCTCACTGCGTTCGTTGATTGGGTGCCGCTGGACCCGCCAGCGACACCGTGCCTCACTGCGATGCGGCCTACCAGCGGTAGCCCGCGCGAACGTGCCAGCGTCGACCTTGGAGGTCGTAGGTCATCGTGTCCGTGTTGGCGTCGGTATACGACTGGATGAACGGCGCCTTCTTGTCGAACAGGTTGTCGACGCCGAGCGCGACGTCGAGTTGCTTGCTGACCGCGTATTTCACCTGGACCGAGTGGTAGGTCACGGTCGGGGCTTTGGCGCCGATGGCGGTCGGGGCGGCGTTGATGTCATCTGCCGAGCCGATGTACTGCAACGTGTAGGCGCCTGACCAGGGGCCCTTGGCCAAGGTGATGGAGCTCAGCGAACGCCACTGTGTGTAGCTGCCGCGACCACCCGTGATCTTGCCGGTGTAGTCGATCGCGTCCGCGCCCGGGAAGGGGCGCACCTGGTAGTTCTTCAGGTAGGACGCTTCGGCATTGAGCGTGGCCATGAAGCCGGCGATATTGAACTCGTACAACGCCCCCACGTCGAAACCCGAGATCTTCTCGTCCGCTGCATTGACCGGCTGGGACGAGAGGAAGTCAATCTCGCCGGTGGTCTTGTTGCGGGTGAAGCTCGACGGGCTGCAGAAAATGTGCGCCAAGCCTGGCGTGTTGTAGCAAACCGCGAGCTTGGTCGAGCCCGCCACGCTCTGGATGGCGTTGGTGATCTTGATGTTGTAGTAGTCCAAGGTCAGGGTCAGCGTCTTCATCGGCGACCAGACGGCGCCGGCGGTCATGGTCTTGGCGTCCTCGGGGCCCAGGTTGGGGTTGCCGCCGACCGTGGTCAGGATGGTGTTGCCGAGCTGCTTGTAGCCGGCCGGCACGCCCGCGGCCTTGCAGTTCTGCGAGACCACCGACGTGGTCGGCAAGGCGCTCCAGTTGCTGCAGGGGTCGGTGGTCGTCAGGTTGCCCTCCGACACGCCGCCGTACAGCTCCGGGATGTTGGGCACCCGGAAGGCCGACGACAGGTTGGAGCGCAGCTTGAGGCTGGGCAGCACCTGCCAGTCCAGGCCGGCCTTGTAGGTGCTCTTGGAGCCGAACAGGCTGTAGTCGGAGTAGCGGGCGGCGGTGTTGAACTGCAGCGACTCGACGAAGGGCAGCTTCTTCAGCAGCGGCACGGCAAGTTCGGCATAGACCTCGCGCGCCGTGTACTTGCCGGCGATCGGATCCTGGCGGTTGGTGTTGGCCACGCCGATCACGGTGAGGTTGTCGGGATTGCGCCAGCCGCTCTCGCGACGCGCCTCCGCGCCGGCCGCGAAGCCCACCGCGCCGGCCGGCAGTTCGAACAGCTCGCCGCTGATGTTGGCACTGACGCCTTTCTGGTCATTACCACCGGTGTCGCGTGTGGTTGCCATGATGTAGCGCAGCACCTCAGGCGTGATGCTGCCGTAGCCCAGGTAGTTGCCGCAGGGGATGGCCGCCCCTGCTGCCGTGCCGCACTTGGTGCGGTCCAGCGTCTGATCCACCCGGTCCAGATTCGCCACGTTGGTAGTGCTGTCCACGCCCGTGTTGCGCCCCCAGTTCACGGCCGCCGACCAGTCCCAGCTCTTGCCGAAGCTGCCCTTGGCGCCGGCCACGATGCGGAAGATGTTCGACTCCTGCCCGAAGGTGCGGGTGCCGCCTTCGGCGAGGCGCCTTCTCTCCAGCACCAGGTTCTGACCCGTGGGATTGGTCGGATGGCTGGCCGCGATATTGATCGGGCGGTAGACGCCGAGCGTGCCAGGCGTGGCCAGCTGGTTGGACTCCCGATGCGAGAACAGCGCCTCCGTGAAGAGCTTGGTCTCCTCGGTGAGGTTGACGGTGCCGAAGGCGCTCAGGTTCAGGCGCTTGATGGGGTTGACCGCGTTCAGCGCCGGGTTGCTGTTGTAGTTGTGCTTGGCGGCCGAGTAAGGCTCGTAGGAGGCGGGGTTGCCGCCCGGCGTCTGGTTGAAGTTGATGCGCGTCCCGTCGGCGAGGCGGGCGCGGCCGCCGATCGTGGAGGAACTGCCCACGCACTCGAGCTTGCCGGCCACCTCTCCCAAGCCGCAGGGTGCACGCGTGGCCATGTTGATGGCGCCGCTCTCCGAATAATTGATGCCGGTCACCAGCGAGCCCGCCGAGCCTTGAAGCCCATAGGCGAGGTCGACGGCCGTCTCCTCACCATCGCCGCGGCTGGTCTGGCCGTAGCGCACCGAAGCTTCGCCACCCTTGAGGCCGCTCTTGGTGATGATGTTGACCACGCCGGCCACGGCGTCGGCGCCATAGATCGCCGAGGCGCCATCCTTGAGCACCTCGACGCGTTCGATCATGGCGACCGGGATCATGTTCAGGTCGACGGCGCTGTTGGCGCCCGTGCCGCCGTTGACGACGCGGCGCCCATTGAGCAGCACCAGCGTCCGGTTGATGCCCAGGCCGCGCAGGTTGACCTGGGTCGTCCCATAGCCGTTGCCGGTCCAGTAGGCGGAGGTCTGGTTGCCCGCCGTGCCGGCGGAGGCTGGCAGCCGCTGGAGCAGGGTTTCGGCCGAGATGGCGCCCGTGCGCTGGATGGTCTCGGCATCGATGACGGTGACGGGGCCCACGCCGGAGATTTGCGCCTGCTTCAGGTTGATCCGGCTGCCAGTGATCTGGACCTTCTCAAGCGATGTCGTCTGGGATTCGGGGGGCGTAGGGGCGCTCTGGGCGAACGCTTGGCTGATGAAGAGCAAGGCGGCCGTCGAGACGGCGGTACGCGTGGAGGGGATAGACATCATGTGCATCCAAAAAGGGTGCCTGGCGCCGCCTCACGGGGCGGGAACGCAGGATCGGGCACCACGAACCAGAGGTTCGTCGGCGAGCACATCGCGGTGGTCGGAAGCGGGGATCCCTGCGCCTTGAGCTTGTGGAGGGATCGTGTCGCCAGCGCGCGACTCAGCCAACGCTTGGCCAGCTCGTCACGGCATGCGCATCCACGCAGGCCGCCGCTGGCGGTCGTACTGAGTCAGGCGGTTCGTGGCGGGCGTTCTTGCCCGGATAGGAGGAACTCGGCGCGTGGACTGCCGGCATCCGGCAAGACCAACTGCACCGGTGGATGACCGACGGCGGCAAGTGCGACCTGGGTCACCATGGACGCGCACGAGCCGCAGCTGGTGCACTGGGTGCAGGGCGAGGCATCGCAGCAATGCTGGGCCTGGGAGTCCGGATCGGGTGCGGTCGGCTTCTTGCCAACCAGCTTGGCGCTGGGATTCTTGCGGTGCCCGCCTGACAGCGCCGCATGCTTTCCCGCGGACCTGGCTGCGGCGACCTGAACCGACGCCTTTGCCTTGGCTACCGACACCGTGGGGCAGAACAACGACGTGGCCACGCTGGCGGTCGCGGGCACGATGACCGCGAGTACAAGCAGAAGCCAGAAGCCGATGAGTTTCATGAAATGCTGGATTGGATGCTGCATTGCATCAAGCGTGTATCAGCCTGTCTAGCTAGGGTGTTCCCCCTGCATGACCACGGGCATCGAGCGGTCGAGCAAGTTATGCGGTTAGCAAGAGCTGTCCGGGCAGGGCGCTACCGAGGTTGGCAGTCGCAGGTCGGCGCTGCCTTCGTTACGGTCACAGATGTCATCACTACGCCAGCCGTTGCGAGTCATGCAAACGACGCGTCGACGTCGTGGAGTTGGCCAAGTGGAACACTTGTGGCGTTTGCGAAGCGCTTCAATTTCGGCGAAGACTTCGAAGGCGGACAGCAGGGCGCGAACGGGCCGTCATAGCCGTCTGAAGCTGGCTGCCGCTCCTTTTACTACCCGGGGTATGAATAGTTCTAGAAGTTCATAACACTTGGTGTTATGAGCCAATACTGGCTTTATCCCGGCATGCCCCATCAGGGCGTCTGGCTGAACACACCGGCTATCGCGTCGCGAACGTCCCCGGCGACCTGAACTCCAGAAGCAGGTCCTGGAATTTGACGTGCCTCTTTCGAAACTTGACCGTCGAGTACGGATGGATCGGCGTGTCGGGGTGGTTACTGGCATCGGGAGCAGAGCCCATAGAGCGCCAGCGCATGTGCCTGTAGCTCGAAGCCACGTTCGGAGGCGATGGCTTGCTGGCGGGACTCGATCTCGGGATCGCAGAACTCCTCCACATGGCCGCAGCGCGCGCAGACGAGGTGGTCGTGGTGGTGGCCCTCGTTCAGCTCGAAGACCGATTTGCCGGTCTCGAAATGCGTTCGCGAGAGCAGCCCGGCCTGCACGAACTGCATCAGCACCCGGTAGACCGTGGCCAGGCCGATGTCTGCGCCCTCGGCCAACAAGGTCTGGTAGACGTCCTCGGCGCTCCAGTGGCGGCGCTCGCCTGCCTGGAAGACGCGCAGGACCTTGACGCGCGGCGTCGTGACCTTCAGACCGGAGGCATGGATTTCTGAGACGTGGTTCGAAGAAGAGCGGTGCGACATCAATGGGGCGCCCGGTGAGGGACTTGTACGCAAATACGAGTGATTCTCATTATGAATTAACATTGCTTTGCATTGAGCCCCCGCTCGCCCTCAGTCGTCCCTATTTCCGATGTCGTCCAAGCTTTCGTTTTTACCCCGTCTAAGCCCTCTGGCCCTCGCCCTCGTCGCCACGCTTCCCGCCGTGGCCCAACAACAAGCCGCCGACCCGACGCTTGAGCGCGTTGTGGTCACGGCGACCCGCGGCACAAAGGCCATCGACAAGATTCCCGGCGCCGTCAGCGTGATCACCGCGCAGGAAATCGAGACGCAGACGCTGGTGGCCGAAGACCTGAGCGCGGTGCTGTCGGTGCTGGCGCCGTCGTATGCGCCGTCGCGCCAGAAGCTCACCAGCTTCGGCGAGTCCATGCGCGGCCGCACGGCGCTGCTGCTGTTCGACGGCGTGCCGCAGAGCAACCCGCTGCGCAACGGCGCGCGGGAGGGCTACTTCGCCGACCCTTCGCTGATCGAGCGCATCGAAGTCATCTCCGGCGCCTCCGCGGCCCAGGGCCTGGGTGCCACCGGCGGCATCATCAACTTCATCTCGAAGACGCCGGTCGAGGCGGGCACCCGCCAGCGCGTCGAGCTGAAGTACGGCACCCAGGGCCACAGCGACGACGCGCTGTGGAAAGCCGGCTACACGCTGGAGCACAAGAGCAGCTTCGACGCGCTGCTGCACGTGGGCGCCACGCTGCGCGGTGTGGGCGTCGACGGCCATGGCCAGCGCCTCGGGCTGGAGGCCGTGCAGGGCGACACCCAGGACTCGCAGGCCGGCGACCTCTTCCTCAAGCTGGGCCGCGACTTCGGCCCACAGCGGCTGCAGCTGTCCTTTAACAAGTTCCGCCTCGAGGGCGACGGTGACTGGAAGCCCGTGCCCGGCAACCGCGCCACCGGCCGGCTCACCAGCGCAGCGCCCGGCACGCCGCCGGGCAAGCCCCCGCGCAACGACGTGCGCACCGTCTCGCTGGACTGGAGCCACAACGACCTGGCCGGCGGCCAGGCTCATGCCCAGGTCTACAAGCAAGACTTTGCCGCCCTGTACGGCGCGACGGCTGCCACCACCTTCCAGGACACCCGCATTGCGCCGCAAGGGCAATTGCTCGACCAGTCTGAGGTCATCGCGGACAAGGCCGGCGTCAAGTTGAGCTGGGTGCGGCCCGACCTCTTCACCGAAGGCCTGGAGCTGACGACCGGCCTCGACTGGCTGAAGGACACCTCCCAGCAGCGCCTGGCACTGACCGGCCGCACCTGGGTGCCGCCGCTGAAGTTCACGAGCACCGCGCCCTTCGCTCAACTGGAGTACGAGGCCGGTCCCGTCACCATCCGCGGCGGTGCGCGTCGCGAGAGCGCCAACCTGAAGGTCGACAGCTACCAGACCCTGGCCTTCTACAAGAACACCGCCGTGCAGGGCGGCGAGCGCAGCTTCAGCCAGTGGGTCAAGAGCCTGGGCGCGGTCTGGCGCCTGGGTGGCGGCTGGTCCACCTTCGTCTCCTACAACGAGGGCTTCGGCGTGCCCGACGTGGGCCTGGTGTTGCGCGCGGTCGCCACGGCCAACCAGTCGGTGGACAAGCTCATCTCGCTGGAACCTGTCGTCACCGACAACCGCGAGGTGGGACTGGCTTGGCGCGGCCGACTGGGCAGCTTCTCGGCGTCGGTCTATGACTCCCGCTCCGACCTCGGCTCGCAGATCCGCGTGGACGCCAGCACCGGCGTCGGCAGCGTGCTACGCGTGCCGGTGCGCGTGAAGGGCTTGGAGTTCAGCGGCGAGGTCAAGCCGCTGCCGGACTGGACGCTCAGCGCCAGCTACGCCCGCACGCGCGGCAAGACAGCCGCCCAGCCGGATGCGCCGCTGGACGTCACCCTCGGCGCCCGCTCGCAAGGGCCTGACAAGCTGGTGCTCGCCGCCGCTTGGCAGTTCGCAGCCAAGGGGAACGTGCGCCTGCAGGCCACCCGCCTGTCTTCACGCGACATCAACATCGGCCGCGTCGTCGGCACGGCCAAGTTGGAGGAGCACTTCAAGGGCTTCACGTTGGCCGACCTGGCGGCCACCTACGGCACCCCCTGGGGCGACTTCGGCGTCGGCATCGAAAACCTGCTGGATCGCCAGTACGTCGGCTACTACTCGCAGGCCAACCCGGCCGGCACCAACGACGACTACTTCGCCGGCCGCGGCCGCACGTTGACGCTGAGCTGGCGGCACAGCTTCTGATGACGATGCGCCGCTTCTGGCTGAAGTTGCACCGGTGGACGGCCCTGGCCCTGGGCCTGCCGTTGGTGGTCGTCGCGTTGCTGGGCGCCAGCCTGATCGTGCTGAAGCCGCTGGACCGCTGGTTGAATGCCGACCTGTTCAGCGTGCCCGCCGGTCCGAGCGTGCCCGACCTGCTGGAGCGCACACGTTCGCAGCTGCGGGCCGAATTCGGCCCGGACGCGTCTTTCGTGCTGCGGCCACCGCGCCAGGCCGGCGAGAGCCTGCGCGCAACGGTGCGCGGCCCGTGGGACGGTTTCATCTATCTCGACCCGCGCGACGCCCGCGAGTTGGGCCGGCGCGGCGAGCGCGAGGGCGCGTTCAACTTCGTCTTCGAGCTGCACAGCTCGCTGCTGATGAACGACACCGGCAAGCCATTGCTGGCCGTGCTGGCGCTGGCCTATCTGGTGCTGCTGGTGGGCGGCCTCGTGCTGTGGTGGCCCAAACGATGGAAGCAGGCCTTCGCGCTGGCGCTGGACCGTGGCATGTTGCGCGGCCTGTTCGACCTGCACCGCACCGGCGGGGCTGTGCTGGGGTTGCTGATCGCAGTGCCCGTCGCCACGGGTGCCTACATGGCCTGGAAGCCGTTGGGGCAGACGCTGACGTCGCTGTCCGGCCAGGCACCGCTGGCACCGCCCAAGGTCAAGTTCACTGACCTGGCATTTCCACTCAAGTCCCTGGACGTGCTGGTCGCCACTGCCGTAGCCCGCTTCGACGGCGCACCAGTAGGCTACATCGCGCTGCCGGCTGGCGCGGCCAAGCCGGTGCGCGTGCGGCTGATGCTGGCCGACGACCCGCATCCCAACGGCCTCACGTCAGTGTGGATGCATCCGCAGACCGGCGCCGTGCTGCGCGCCGACCGCTGGAACGAGCTGGACCCTGGCGCGCGCGCCAACAGTGTCATCTATCCGCTGCACACCGGTGAGCTGGGCGGCATCCCACTGGAGACGCTGAATGCGCTGCTCGGGTTGACGCTGGCGACGCTGGGCACGACAGGCCTGTGGGTGTGGTGGCTCAGGCGCCGTCCTCCCGTCGTGCGCTAACGACCGAATCTGGCCACGCCGCAGCCAACCTCGACTCATTCTTGAATTCTCCGGAACGTCCTTCGCCTTCTCGACTCTCTTCCTGCGCCCCGCCGGCTGCTGCCCCTCCGCGATCGGACTGCCGCTCGTGCAGGACCGCGCTACATGCAAGGCTCTGGATAGACTAGACCGTCGCAATCGAATGCATGGCAAGCCACTCGCGACGCCATGAACGTCAACATGCCTAAGGTCAAAGCAGTCACGGCGATGAAAGAACGCTTGCAGGAGGCGCTATCCAGCCTGGCTGAGCAGGAAGAGGTGATCGACCTGGTGAAAGATGTCATCGAGAAGTACGGCCTCGAACCAGGCGACTTGTTTTCGGAAGAAGCGCTGGGATCGGCGATGGAGCCCGAGCCTGTAGATCCTGGCATTCCGTACTGCGACCGGGCGGGCAATACATGGTCGGGCAAGGGCAGGCGCCCAACTTGGCTCAACGAGGCCATCTTGGCGGGGGCCGCATTAGAGGATTTCCGCAACCCCGCGTTTTCGGCGTAAGTGCCTGTCGCCGTTCTGTTTTTGCAGATTTACGTCGACGATTCAGAGAAAACCGAGATCACCCCTACCCGCGTGAGGTGCGTGACTCGCTGGAGCGTCTCCAACAGCTGCCGTTCGTGACCGAGAAGGGAGCCACGGTGCTGCTGCAGGATGTCGCCCGCATCTCACTGGCAGAGGGGCCGCCGATGGTCCGTAGCGAGAACGCGAGGCTGTCGGGCTGGGTCTATGTGGACGTGCGAGGCCGCGACCTGCGCTCGGTCGTCCGCGATATGCAGGCGGCTGTCGGCAAGCAGGTAGCCATGCCTGCCGGCTACGCAGTCTCGTGGTCGGGGCAGTTCGAATACCTCGAGCGCGCGACAGAGCGCCTGAAGCTCGTCGTGCCGGTGACGCTCGCCATCATCTTCGTCCTGCTGTACCTGCTGTTCCGCTCTCCATTCCGACGAAGGCCGCGCGCGGCTCAAAGCCTTTCTGCTGCAGTACATGGAGGACGGCGAGGCTGTGGCCATGGTCTTCCTTGGCCTCCTGAAGGCGTGGACCGATGAAGTCGGGATCGACCTGCCGAATGCGCACCACATCAGCGAGCGCATGCTGCAGCGCCTCGATGGCCTGACCCCGCACCTTGCCGACTTGATCCGGTCCAGGGACACGCCACTGGGGAAGTGAGCCATCGGCCAGAATTCGGGCATGGCCGCAACCGTCGAAGACTACGTCCTGGCCGCGGACCGTGAAAACACGGTCCGCAGCTATGCCAGCGCCATCAAGAACTTCGAGGAGGTGTGGAAAGGCCTGCTGCCAACCACCGGTGACACCGTCGCCCGATACCTCGTCGAACATGCGACCGCCTACCGCCTCAGCACACTGAGACTGCACTTGGCGGCGCTCGCGAGGTGGCATGCGGACAACGGCTTCGCGGATCCGACCAGGTCGCCCCTGGTGCACAAGGTGCTGCGCGGGATCAAGGCCAAGCACGCAAGCCCGCAGCGCAGGGCTCGCCCCCTGCAACTGGAGGTGCTGGAGTCCGTCTCCGACGCGTTGTCGGCGTCCCAGTCTGCCGCCCGCGATGTCGGGCGGCAGACGGACGTGATGCGCGCCGGCAGGGATCGCGCGCTCGTGCTGCTCGGTTTCTGGCGGGCGTTCCGGTCCGACGAGCTGGCCAATATGCGCATCGAGGAGATCGAGGCGGTTCGAGGTCAGGGGCTGACATGCCGGCCGGGTCGCACCAAGACGACGGACGAAGAGGAAGACAAGGCTTTCCACTGCCCGGCGCTGTCACGGCTGTGCCCGGTCGACGCCTACCTTGACTGGATTGCGCTCAGCGGCCGCAAGTCCGGTCCTGTCTTCCCGGCCTTGGACCGTTGGGGCAATCTCTCGAACGAGCACATGACCACCCAGTCCATCCTGCCGCTGCTGCGCCGCATCCTGCAGGCCGCCGGCGCCGCAGAGGCCAAGAGCTATTCGAGTCACTCGCTGCGGCGGGGTTTCGCAGGATGGGCCAGCGCGAACGGCTGGGACTTGAAGGAGCTGATGGAGCACGTCGGCTGGCGAGACGTCAACTCGGCGCTGCGCTACATCGACGTGTCCAGTGATAGGTTGAAGAGCAAATTCGAGCGCGGCCTGTCCAGGCGCTCGGTGCCCGGCGAGGGTGCTGCGGACCGCGGTTAGGACGGCGGCCCGCCTTCATCAAGGGACCAAGGGCACCTGAGAGCCTCGCAAGGCGCCGGCCAACACACCGTGCAAGTTGCCAGTCCCTGGCTCAGTCAAGCGCTCCGACCACACAGCACGAAGGCCAGACAGTGCTTCACCAAAGATCGCGTAGCAGTGCATGCCGTGTTGTTGCGCCGAGCAGTAGACGATGCCGGCGTAGCCTAGCGCGTGGGCTTGCGCGGCGAGTTCTTGCGTGTGGCTGAGCCGCAGGGACTGCAGGACGGGCCAGGTGCTGGCATGCATGCGCAGATCCAGCAGTGTCAAAGGCCAGGTGGTCTGCGCGCAAAGCAGCGCACGCTGAGAGGCTGCTTGCAGCGAGACCGCGGTGGCTTCCCGACGGCAGAGCGACTCGTAGACCGCCGTCTCGGGGGCTTCGGCGAAGTAGCCCACCGGAACACCGACGATGTCGAATCGGCCGCTCAGCAGGTGGGTAGGCGGCAGCAGGACGCGCCCGACGCGGATGGAACCACGACGTGCGCGGATGCGTTGGATCCGAAACAGAGCAGAAGGTGCGGGGAGATCAAAGCTGGGTGCGAATTCGAGGTCGGCGAGCTTCATGCGTGTCGATCAGGTGCCCTCCGCCGATGCAAGCTCGAGCACCCGTGTCGAATCGCCTTGTTCGATCGCCTGCCTTGGGGTCCTGCCGTTGAGGCCGCCCAGTGGCGTCTCAAGGAACGACAGGAGGGCCCAGCCTTCGCTGGTTCCCAGGGCCTTGGCGATGGCGGGGATCGCGTCCCAGATTCCAGGTTCGAACTGCCAGCTGGGCATCCGAAAGCCGCGGCGGGTCTGGGTGAGCCCTATGGCTCGACCCTTGGCGATCCAGGCGTTGATGGTCACGCGTGTGGTGCTTGCGAGCTCGGCCGCCTGCTCCGTGGTCACCATGTCGCCCGCCTGCAGTCGCTCCGTCCGGGCTGCCAGGCTGCCGGCAAGCAGGGAACGTGTCTGAGCTGCAGAGACATAAGGGGATGGGCGCTGGGGGACACGGTTGGCGCGTGCCGAGCTTCGTGCGGAAGTTGGTGTGGTGGTCGCGGTCTTCATGGCTTATTGATCGACTGCTTCAGGGCGCGTTACGCGCGTTGACCTTCGACGCGCTGAAGAAACCACGCAACTTGCGAACGCGGCGCAGGGACAGCCCGTGGCGCGCTGCTGGTGCGGACTTGGAGGGAGGACGCACAGGCTCAGGCTGCAGCAGCGGCATGGCTTGGAGAAGTCGCGTCGCAGTGAGCCGGGCGCGACGCATTTCGATGTAGTCGTCGTAGAGGTACCTGAGGTCACGACCACGACCCAGGATGTTGGCCAGGATGGGCAGTGTGTGCCGTCTCTCGACGATGCCCGACACGGCTTGCAGCGCGCCCAGCACTTGGTCTTGGGGAGCCTTAAGGACGATCATGCGACCCTTTCGTTTGGCAAGTTCGTTAAGTTCGATTATGCCAAATCGCGGTCGCCGCTGCGCTCCGCGCCAACAGCAGGGCGCCACTCCCAGGGAGCGCGCCTCGGCATGAGTCGCTGTTGCGCCACAAGAGGCTGGCGATTTCCAACGACTGGATTGCACAATCCAGACATGGAGCCGACCGCCACGACCTATGACGAACTGCGTCGGGCCTTTGACTTCTTCAACGACAGGTTGTTCGAAGGCAGGTTGCCACCTTGCCTCCTGACGCTGCAGCGGGAGAAGCGCACCTACGGCTACTTCAGCGCTGGGCGCTTCGGCACACGGCGAGGCGACACGACGGACGAGATCGCGCTGAACCCGGAGTATTTCGCCGTCGTGCCGGTCATCGAGACCTTGCAGACCATCGCCCATGAGATGGTTCACCTTTGGCAGGCGCACCACGGCACGCCGGGCCGCGTCAGGTACCACAACGCCGAGTGGGCAGCCAAGATGGAATCGATCGGTTTGATGCCATCGCACACCGGCGAGCCAGGCGGCCGGCGCGTGGGCGACGTCATGGCCGACTACATCGTTCCCGGCGGACCGTTCGCGAAGGCCGTCGACGAGCTGGTAGGCCAGCACAGCTTCGGCATCACCTGGTTCGATCGCTTCACGCCGGAGAAGCCGCTGCACCCGGTTGCCACGTCGGCGGCCGTCGGGCCGATCACCGCCAGCGCCCTGGCGATACCGGCCTCAGAAGGCGTGCAGATCGTGCCGCGCGTTCACCCTGCCACGGCGGTCAACCGCAGCAACCGCGACAAGTACAGCTGCCCGGGCTGCCGCGTGAACGCATGGGGCAAACCGGCGTTGCGCCTGGCATGCCTGGAATGCGGGCTTGAACTTGTTCCTGAAACCCCCGAATCTCGCGAACTGGCGCCGGCAGACGCTGTCGGCCGCGCCAGGCCGCGCTCCCCGCTATCCCGCCCACGGAGTCGCCCATGACCACCATCAGCCGCATCGAGTGGACCGAGCAGACCTGGAACCCCGTGGTGGGGTGCACCAAGATCTCGCCCGGCTGCAAGAACTGCTATGCCGAGACGATGGCGCGGCGCCTGAAAGCCATGGGCGCGCCAGGCTATGAGAACGGCTTCAGGCTCACGCTGCTGCCGAATCGCCTGGGCGACCCGCTCAAGCGCAGCAAGCCGACCACGTACTTCCTGAACTCGATGTCCGACCTGTTCCACGAAAAGGTCCCCGACGAGTACATCGGCCAGGTTCTAGATGTCGTGGCGCGCACGCCGCAGCACACGTACCAGATCCTCACCAAGCGGGCTGAGCGCATGGCGCACTATTTCGCCCAAGGGCACGCGGTTCCACCCAACGCGTGGATGGGCGTGTCGGTGGAGAACCGCAAGCATGGCGTGCCGCGCATCGACCACCTGAGAAAGGTGCCGGCGCGCATTCGCTTCCTGTCCGTGGAGCCCTTGCTTGAGGACGTTGGCGAGCTGGATCTGACCGACATCCATTGGGTGATCGTCGGCGGTGAGTCGGGTGCCAAGGCCCGTCCCATGGACCCGGCCTGGGTCGAGAACGTGCGTCGGCAGTGCGAGGCACAACGGGTGGCCTTCTTCTTCAAGCAATGGGGCGGCTGGGGCGCTGATGGCAAGAAGCGCTCCAAACATGCCAACGGCCGCGAGCTGCTGGGCCGCACCTGGGACGAAATGCCGGCGACCGTTGCCGCCTGACATCGACGCTCAGCCATCGGTCTCTGGAAACAGCTCCAGGTTGGCCGGTTTGGCGATGTCGTCCCAGATCTTGTTGGCCAGCGGATGCCGGCTGAACTCGACCAGCCGGTACAACGGCGCGTTGCGGTCGCCACGGATCAGCGGCATGTGGCGGGCGGACGTGAAGTCGAGCCCCTTGACCGCACTGAGCCAGTAGTTGAAGAAGCCCTCCCTCAGGCCGACCTTGGCCAACTGGGCGTGATCAATGTGGTCACGCCAGCCCGGTGCGGCGTCGTCAAAGCGGGCACGGGCATCGTCCAGCGCGATGTCGACGTTGCGCTGCAGGTCCATGGTGCTGAAGTGCACCAGCAGGTCAACCTTGGGCAGCTTGGCCAGCGCCTTCAGGATGTCGAAGCCGAGGTACGACAGGTTGTAGGGGTCGATGTAGGCCAGCACCAGCGCGCCCGACGGCACGGCGGCCGCCATCTTGGGCGCTGTCTCGGCGGCCGGGCCAGTGAACTCCTGAACCGGCGCGTTGAGCGCGCGAAGGCGCGTGGCACACGCGGCGGTCCGCTCAGGCTCGATGTGTGTGAAGGGCACCGCGTGTGCCTGGGACTGACGCCACGCGACCAATGCACCGCCGTCGCGAGTGAAGGTCTCGCCCTCGACTTGCAACCTGCCAGGACCACAGAAGGGGTCGATGAAGATGCGCTGGGGCCACTTGACGCGTGCCTGACGTGTCCCGCCCAGCCACTTGGCCAGCAAGGTGTGCTTGTCGTCAGGAACCCACCTCCCAACGCCTGTGCCTTTGGGACCGCGCTCGATCATCAGATCGGGACACGGGTCCGGGTCGACTGGCAGGACAAACCGCTGCTTCACCATCAAGCCCTCCCTGGGATTGCTGCATGAACTGCTGCGCTCCATTTCCGGAGCGCGCCACGCGATGATCGCCGCTAACGCGACCGCCTGCTGCAGCAGCGCGCCAACACGAGATCTGGTGCTTCAAGAAGTCCGCGGGCTCAAAGCGCGCCAACCGCCGCGTGGTCCAGCTGACGGCGAACCCGCTGAATATCAGTAGATCTGCTGAAAGTCGGATGCAAAGCCAGGACCGGCCAACTCGGCCAATTCGTCCAGGATGGGACGAGCAGCGTCCAGCAGTTCGCCGGTGCGCTTCGGGTTGTCCCAATCGGCTGAGCCGTGCTTCCCGCCGTGGAAGAGGTTGTTGCGGACCGTCTTGAGCATCGCAACGACCGTCGCCAGCTGCGAGGCGCCTGGCGCCACGGGCGTAGCGCCCCAGGTGAGGCTCTTGTTGGCGCCCACCATCTGCCGCGCTGGTGCCAGCGAGATCAGCAGGGTGGCGTGCGCCGAGGGATGGTAATGCGGTGCCCACTTCGCAACAAACTGGTCCCACCCTGGCAGGGCCACCGAGTTGGGTTGCTCGTTCTTCAAGTAGCCATCCTCCTTCAAGGCCGCCTCGAACCGAGAGAACCAGAAGAAGAAGTCAAACGCCTGTTGGGTCAGGCTGGATGTCACCGTGGCGTGTTGCATGGGCGAACCGTCATCAAGCAGCGGCGTGGGCGCGCTTCTTGGACTGCTTGTTCAGCAGCGTGTCCTCGAAGGCGTCGAAGTTGAACGAAATGATCCCGCGGAAGTTGATGTGCTCGAAATGCACGGGCCCCATGCGCCTGATCCAGTTGTCCTCGATGGGGTGCTTCTTCATCCGCCAAAAGTCGACCACTTCCTGCATCTTCATCGTGTTCCAGGCGATGACCACGTTGGTGAGGAGCGTGTGCGCGCCCGAGATGGCCATGAGTTCGTCGCTGCGCCGGGCACGGGTGACGCCGACCCTGCCGTGATAAACCGCGCGCTGCAGGAAGTGGACAGACTCACCCCGGTTGAGCAGAGCGTGCATCTCCCGCCGGAAGTCAGGATTGGTGAAGTAGTCGCACAGGAAGATGGTGCGCAGCAGCTTCCCCAGTTCGTCGGCGGCCGCGTGCACCGGGTCTCCCTTGGCGGCGCTGCCAAGACGGGCGAGCGCATCGCGCGCGGTCAGCTTGCCCTGGCGGATGGAGGCGATCAGGCGCAGCAGGCCGTCCCATCCTTCACGGATTTTCTTGAGCGACGCCTTGCCGATCTGCAGCCGCTCCAGGTCCTCGGGCACCTGGGCGCCCCACGGCAGGTAGATCTTGCGCTCGGACAGACGCTGCAGCCGGACGCACAGGTCAAAGCCGAGCAGCTTGGCGATGCTCATCGCCGCGTTGGTGTAGCCGTGGGTGTCAACGGCCAGAAGCTGCAGTCGGATCTGGTCCTCGCGGCGGGAGACGTTGTATGCCTCGACGCCGTGTACCGCGCTGCCGGCCTGACGGTCATTGAGCACGATGGGCTGGTCGTAGAACAGGCTCCAGGTGTCGCTCATGTGGACATAGATGCCAACACCATGCGTCTTGCGCCGGTGCTCCACACGGGCGCTGTGCAGGTGGCGCGACGTGTCGATCGTCATCGCGTCGGCCGAGGCCTTCTCGCCTGAGCCCCAGAGCGAAGCGATCGGGATGGACTGCTGGAACTCGATGACGCGGTTGTTGGCGTCACGAAGCCGGCCCTGCGCTTCCATGGCACGCATGGCGCTGGTGATCTGAGACACCTGCAGGCCGGGGATCATGGCGCAGACACCCTTGGCAGTGTTCTCGGTGCCGTGGGCAAACAAGGCGCCATATAGCGCCTTGAGTTCGTCCAGGTTCTTGGCACGGCGCCCCAGCAGTGCTTCGCTCAGTCCAGTCTTGGCGTCGATCTCGACCAGCATCTCCGCGTACTGCCGGGCGCCGATGATGTTGAAGAGGGCGTCGCGCGTGTGGGTGACTTCGGGCTCGACCTCCAGCGCCTGGATCGGGTCGATGTGCATCTCGCCCTTGTTGTCGATGGTGACCAGGCCGTTCTTGACGGCCTCGCAGAGCTGCCGGATGCATTCGTCGACCTTCTTCAGGACCCGCTCGAGGTACTTGTCGGGGTCATCCGTGAGGCTCAGCGCGCGGATCAGCGCCTTGGAGTTCGCTTCCCACTCTTTCGGCGGGATCAACTGCTGCTCCTTGTCCTGGTGTTTGGTGCTGTGGGCGATCCACAGCTTGCCGCCGTTGATGGCCTTGCGGATGGTGTTCATCGCGCAGGCCTTGAGGGCGGCCAGAGCCTTCTTGCGGTCGGGATCGCCGAGAAGGTTGTGCCACGACGGGTCCGTCATCGACATGTCGAAGTCGTCGGGCAGCGTCGTGGCACCTTTGTCAGCCAAGCTGCGCAAGGTGTTGAGCTGCTGCATTGCCTTCTCGTCCTCAGCGCCACGGATGTCGAGGATGGATAGCGAGTTGAGCAGCGCCGTCACGCGTGGCGCGTCGTCGTTGACCAGCGACTCGCGGATCATGGACGCACGCGTGCCGGAGAAGTCAGGCTCGTCCTTGGGGAGCAGCTCGCGCAGCGCGGCGACGATTTCTTTGTCCTTGAGCTTGGTGTCGTGGAGGATGGACTTCAGCTTCACACGCTCGGCCCTGAGATCGATGGCAGAGCCGGCCTGCTTTTGCATCACTCGTCCCGAGGCCTTGCGGTTGAGATCGTTGACGCAACGGCCGCCGACGTCGGTCGCCAGGTCGTTGAGGTCAAGCAGCGTGATGTAGATGAACGCGCACAGCTGCAGCGCCTGCTGCTGCTCACTGAGGCGTTTGGTGTCCGATGGCGCGCGACCCACGACCTCCTGGCTGTAGGCCCGTAGACGCGTCAGGGGAATGGTCTGAAGCTTCCAGTGCTCGGCATCCCACTTCTTGATGCACTGGATCTTCTCGATGATCTCCTTCAACGTGGCACGACCGTGCTTGCCGGGCGGCGTGCGCAGCCATTCGAGGACGGTCACGCTGCCTGGCCCTGGGCGCTTGGAGAATAGGTCACGGATGGCGGTGTTGCGGTTGCTGGCAGGTACGCCGTCGAGGATGGCCTTGATTGCAGCGGCTTCCTGAGCAGCAAAGGCTTGCCTGGCCAGGTCCCTAAGCGTCCGGTCGGAGGGGAGCACGTTGCGCCGGGCAAAGAGCCACAGCTCGCCTTGTTTGACCAGGTCGTCGACCGAGATCGCGGTCGAGGAGAGCTGATGCATTGATTCGAGCAAGGCCGCCTGGGACTTTTCGTCGACGATGCTGAAGCCCGCCCGCTCCCGCGCCCACTGCTTGTGCTGGCCGCTGGTGTGCGCGTCCTTGTACAGAGAAGCCAGCGAAGCGATGTCAGTGGGCCTCATGCCCATCGCCGATGTCATGTAGGCCAGCAGAGCCTTCGGGATGCCGGTGAGGGCGTCCGGCGCGCGGCCCGTCGCGCGCAACATGACCAGCTGATAGGCCGCGCCGATTCGGGCGTTACCGCGAAAGCCGTGCTTGAGCTCGTGCAGATCGTCGGCACTCAGGCCGAACGATTCCTCGACGTCGCGTGCCGACAGGCTTTTGGGCAGGACGTCTCGGCCAACGAACCGTAGGTGGAAACCGGGCAATCTCGTCTCCTTGCGGCCCTGGCGAGATCAGGCCTGGCAGGGGAGACTACCTAACGGTTCTGTCACGTTCGAGACGGAAAGACGTGATGCGGGTTAACCCGCGGTCGCTAACCCCAATCTATGCACTGAAACCGAGATCACCCCTGATCGATCGACTGCGGCAGATGCGACCTGATGCGCAGCGCGACGGCGTGCGCCTGTACTGCGACTACCTCGACCGGGCGATGGGCGCGGCATGACGGGGGGCGGCACCATGAACCCGTTGGGTGGCGCGGTGAAGGCCGCCTTGGACGCCGTCGTCGAGAACGGTGCGGCTGGGCTGTCGATTGCCGATGCAGGAACAGAAGAAGCCTTCCTGGACGCCTGGACGAGGACTCTGACGGCGCACGCCCGTCACCTGCGAGGCAAAGGCGAAACGTTGTCCGCACCTGTCGCGGTTATCTATGCAGAAGACTGCGCCGACGTCGGCGTTGGGCTCGCCTGGTTAAGCAAACCGATGCTGGGCGGCTCGCACGCTGAGCCTTTGGCCGGCACTCTGGCGGTCGGCACCGGTGAGATCGGAGGGTACGCCAAGCCCGTCCGCCTGCCCGATACCGACGCAATGACGGCTGCGATCCGTGAAGCTGGGTTGGGCAAGTCACTGACCGTCGCCTTGCTCAGCGAAGCCTCGATGGTCATATGGCCGCGGGGTTTGGACTCCAAGTCCGCGCCATTTCTCAAGGAGCTTGGTGACGCGCCGGTGGTGCTCGACCTGGCCGCGTTGGACCGCAGCCTGGAAGCGTTCTATGAGCGTGCGGCCCGCCAGCCGGAGGAATGGTGGCGGGATAGATCGCAGCGAATCACCGTCGAGGAGCCCGAAAGCGTGGTGCAGCACGACCTGTGGAACTTCTTGCTTGGGAAGTTCTCGGATGTCGCTCGCGTCAAGAAGGAGACGACGATCGGTCACGGGCGGGCTGACATCACGGTCACTCCCATCAAGCCGGACCATGCGAGTGCCGTTCTGGAGCTGAAGGTGACGCGAGACTTCCGGACCCCGAGGCCGGGGACCGTGAGAGCCACGCGCATCAGCCTGAAATCGAATATCGACTGGGCACAGTCCGGCGTGGCCCAAACCGCCGCATACCGCGATGACGAGCGCCTAGACGCTGCATACCTGTGTGTCTACGATTTCTGTGCCGGGAAGAAGCCGCAGATCGAGCAGGCGATCCAGCATGCCGCCGCACCCTACAACGTGAAGGCCAGCCGCTACTGGATCACCGCCTCACACGAGGAACACAGAGCGGACCGGTATCCGCTGATGCCATCCGGAACGCCGCCGGTCAAAGCGTGAGTTCGACGATGCTTTCGGCCAGTTGGAAGCTGCCGCCTTGCTGGGCGCTGGCGCGCATCTGGCGCACCTCACGCGTTGAAACGCGGCCGAAGCCCATCCCTCGTGCCAGCTCTGCCAGGATGGTGGCGACCTCGATGCGCACGTCGGCATAGCGGGAGTCGCCAACCACCATCATGACGCGGCCCGTCTGTGCCAGCAGGCGGTGGCTCTGTTCAAGCACCAGCTCCAGATCGCGGAAGTACGCTCCGACCATCTCAGGAATCGTTGCGTCCCAAAGCGACTCGCGGCGACTGGCCAAGGCGTCCAGCACAGCATTGAGCGTGCTCGACGTCGTTGCGGGCCCGTCATACGCCCGGCGGATCTGCACGTGGGAACGCAGCGTCTGGTTGCGCAGCGTGAGGTTGTCGGCCGACGAGCCGATGTAGCCCAGCACCCACAACTCGACGTTGTAGATGTCAGTGTAGTCGAAGGAGTTGGGGTAGGGCGGCGAAAAAACTATCAAGTCGGCCTGTTGATCCACCTGCTGAAGCGCTGTGCGTGAATCGCCATTGATCACCGTAACGCGCGAACGAGGCCGGCGCTCAAACCGCAGAACGTCCTCGAAGGAGGTGTTGAACTGCTGGCTGAAAAGCAAGTCGAGCTTCTCTGCGGTTGGCTGGTTCGATTGCCAGGCGCCGCGGTACCGCCGCCCTTTGCCATTGACATACACGTTGCTGCAGTCGATGAGCACGGCGCCCAGCGCGACGCGGAAATACCTCTGGACATCGGCATCCTGCATTGCGTCGATGCAGGCGAGGTACTGCGAAATCCGACAGGCCACATCATGCGGAAAGATCCATCGGTCCTTTCCTTCGCCCTCGATGAATGTCGCCGGCAGGTGGGCCAGGCGCGACAGGTCGGCCGGCGTGTCCTGCAGTCCCGCGTGAAAGTCGGCCGCTGCGGACAACAGCTTCTCAGCCGTCAGAGGGCTAACCTTGGCCTTGATCACGTCCGCAAGGAACGGGTTCACTTCGACCGTGGTCGCGTTGATCGACAGCAGCTGCGAGGTGATGGCGCTCGTACCAGAGCCTCCGAATGGGTCACATACGTGCGTAGGCCGGTAGCCCAGTGAGGCGATCGCCGCACTGACGAACTCGGGGGAGAAGGCTTCCTTGAAGTGGAACCAGCGCTGGAATGCTGTGTCCTTACCGTCCTGGTAGGTGGTGAGCGCTGCGCCGGTGGCGGGCTTAAACGCCACCTGTTCACTGTTGCTGCCCGAGTTGAACCACTGCGGGGCTTGAGCGAAGTGCTCGCGCAGCGTCTGGAGATATCGCTCGGGTGGGTTGCGCATGATCGGCGTTGACTTGAGTTTGCGGCGATCTTACCCGTGCAACAAAAATTATGTACATAATTTCGCATGAGCGAAGAGCGGACATCGATCCTCTATGCGGCGAACAGATGGCTTGATGCCGGCGCCCACTTGAGCGCGGCCGCTCGCACAGCCTATGGCGGCGAGGCGAAGAGGTTCATCGAGCACCTCGATGCTGCTGGCATCCGCGACGTTCAGTCGATCACTGAGCCGCACTGGTTGGGCTACTTGGCTGATCTGCCTCGCTGTAGGCCAATCACTGGCACCCGGCGCAAGGAAGCACTGAAGCCCTCAAGCGCCCTTCAGGCAGCGAGGCTCACCAGGGCGTTTCTCAGGTTTTGCTGGACTCAGGGCTGGCTGCGGTGGGTGCCCAGTATCGGTAGCCAGCGCTGCGATGGCTTTGATCAAAGTGAGGCCTTCCGCATGCCCCCGGGGTTGGTGGAGTTCTTGCTGGATCCGGGCGACGGCGATGGCGAGGACGAGAGCAGGTCCCGTTGCGTGGTTGGCCTGGCCTTTTGGGGCGGCTTCCGCCCGAAAGAAATCGCACAGCTCAAGGGTCGCGATTTGGTGCTTGCGGCCGACGGCAGCGGCGTGCTGCGCACCGAGTGGCGCGCCGAGGAGGTAGTGATGCCCGCAGTCGCCGTCAAGCACCTGACCCACTATGCGGGGCTGCGCGTAGCGCGCGCTGGACGACTGGCCCGCGAAGCGGCGTTGATCGTTCGGTTGGGCTCTGAGACGCCTTTATCAGCCGGGGCTGCGTGGCGCCTGTTGAGGGAGTGGACCGACGCGCAGACTGAACACGCGGAAGGCTACCGCCTGAGCACGAGAGCAATTCGTGAAACCCATGCCCAACTCGCCGGCGTGGACGCGGGCGACTACCTTGGAGCCATTGAACGGCAGACCGCTACTCGCCAGAGGACAACGCGCCTTACCCTGCCGCGCCAGGTCGGGGGTCAACGGGTGACAGCCGACCTACTCAGCAAGATGGCCGCGAGCATCGGCGCTTCATGAGTCGTGTGCAGCGCAGTATCATGACTGCGGCGCCCGCCAAAGCTCTGGACGGCTTGAAACCGGCATCGACTGTTCTTCTCATCACCTCAGGCACAACGCTCACCGCGCTCGAGGCGACAAAACGTCCAGCGCTCGAGTAAAGGAGCTTGTGATGTCTGAATGTGTTCGCAGCGCCAGCTACGCTGCCTCCCAGGAACTTCTTGCGCGCGGTCTGCGCGTGACGCGATCGCATCTCGGCGAGATCAACGCGGCTCTTCTTGGATATGCCACCTATGCGGCGTTACTTCTGGAGGCCAGGGATCCGGCGCATCGCTTCTGCCTCGACGATGCAGACGTCATCGTGCTTGACCCCGTGTCTGGAGCAAATCGCGCTAGCGAACTGCTCCAGGGGTTAGGAACCGAAGAGGTCAACCAGGTGGTCAGCGCCTGTAGATTCGCGCTGGCCGAAACCTTCGACAACAAAGCATTCTTCGACAGCGTTGATGAGATGTTCGACAACTGGGCCGAGCACGAGATTGCGTCGATGGTCATCCATGCCGAGAACCTGGACCCTCGATTGGCGCGCGTGCTCGGCGCGCCTGCGTGCGACGGTGCGTGGCACGCCAGCGACCCCCTCTGGCAAGCGCGGGACGAGTGGGTCATTGAAACCAAGGGCACGATCTGCGAAGCCGATGAAGACGGCGCTGAGATCTACGGCGGTGCGAAGCTGTCGTGGCAAGGTCGGATGGTGTTTCACAAGGCTGGCCGCGCTGGCTTGATCGTCGATACCCTCGGCGCGTCATGCCAGCCGGCCTCTTGAGCACTATGACCTTGCCCCTGAATCCCGTAGCTCTTAGCATCCTTGTTACGCGGCCTTGTTGAGCTGTGCCGCGACCCAGCGCTCTTCATACTGCCTGGGGCTGA
>RXJW01000005.1 GCA_003963005.1 Burkholderiales bacterium | reverse complement strand
TGTCCCGACTCGGCTGTCTGCAGTGGCACGCTGAGTAACCCGCGCATCTCAGCCTGTCCGGGCTGTGGACTTACACCACGCGCTGGGACATCACCGGGGCTGTCCGGATGGAGCCCGTGGATGGCGCGCTTCCCGGGCCCCTGGCACCGCGGCGCTCGGGCCGGGCGGGCCTTGCACCTGGCCGGGCCGCTGCCCGTGGATTGCCACGCCCGGTCCCTGCGCGGCCGTCGATGGCGCTCGATGCGGTCGACGCAGCGTATCCGTCCGCCAAAGTCACCCTGAAGTCCGACAGCACAACCATGCCGGCCGAATACGTCAATCGTCGAGACGTTGCTATGGCTGCGAACCTAGTCAATCTTGCTGTCGACCATCGAGTCGCTCTCTGGGCACACGACATGCATGTCCTGGGGACTCTGGATGCGCAGGCCACGGCGCAAGGCTATGTCTCAATGGGCAGCGAGCTGAGGCGCCAGATCGGCACGGACTATTTGAGCGTTGGGTTTGCGTGGTCGGAGGGCAGCTTTAATGCAGCATCGGTGAGCGAAGCAACTAGTGGCGAACTTGCCCAGAATTCAGAGTTGACCCCTCAGAGCCCGCCCAACAGTCGTGCTGAAGACCTGGGTCGTGTTCTGGCTCAAACTGGTCTTTCGCGCTTTTGGATTGATCTGCGTGTCGCGCCACCCGAAATCGCGGCCTGGGGCGCTAAGCCCATGTACCGTGGCACAACTGGCTTCGTGTACGACGCTACCAAGTGGCAAAACGACCCCGATGATCGTATGGCGCTCACACCGAGCCACGACTTGCTTGTCTACTTTCACACTTTGACGCCCTCCCAGCTCTGGCCTGTGGTGCATTGAACACTGGTCACTCAACTTCCTAGAACTGGCGTTGTCAGCACCTGCTAGGTATGGCACGCACTACTCAGACGTCATTGGCTGCATGACTATTGTTCAGTTGCATTTCTCGCAGGTGCGAAGGGCCGCTCAGGATCGAACGAACGCCAAGCCATCACGAACGTGCGACCGACAGCTTTCATCCAGGCTGTTCAGCAGGTGCGAACGACGGCAATAGGTCGGTACCCGCCGACCGTGGGACGCTTCGCGAGCGGCAGCAATCAGCCGCCAGCTGCCGGCCCGAGGCCGACGGCATCTTTGGCGCCCACGCGATCCAGATCGTTGATTGACGGTCAGGGCGAACCGCCAGGTCACACGGGTGCCGTCGTGCTCACCAGTGCCAGAACGACAGCCCGCCCATCACGGCAAACCGCAACATGAGCAGGGCCGGCGGCACCCATGCCAACAGCCGCAGCATGCGACTCCAGCGGCCTGCAGCCGGCCACATGCGTGGCAGCTGCCCGGCACCCAGCAGCAGCGCCAGCACCACCCCGCAGTTGAGCAGCGCGAACAGCCGCAGCGGCAGTGGCGGGAACGGCGCGCCGCTGGCTTGGTCGGCCGTCGCGTCGGAGGCGACGGCGCTGGCAAGGGCCGCCAGAAGCAGCACGGCGGCCAGGCCCTGGAGGCGGTCAAAGCCGGCCACGGGTGAAGAAGCGGACACGGCCGCTCGGCTGCGCCGCCACCACCGCACGGCACCTGCGCCCAGCACACCCAGGGCGCACAGGACGGACGCTGCAGCCAGTCCGATCAAGACCGGCATCGCGTACAGCGGCGACACCCGCTCCAGCGTGCGCGTGGCCAGCGGGTCGCGGAAGGACACCGCGCGGCCGTCAGGCCCGAGGCGGAAGGCCAGCACTTCCTCGCCCTCGGCATCGACAAAGGCGCCCGGCGGGCCGGCTGGCACCCAGCGCCGGTCGCGGCCGCCGCTGCGCACGAGCAGGTAGCCGGCCGGGTCCACCGACACGGTCATCGGCGTGGACATGACCAGCTCGCCCAGGCCGTGGTGGGGCCGGCGCACGGTGAGGTAGGTTCCCGTGTAACGGTCGGCCACGTCGAGGAGGGCCTTGTTGCCGGGGCGCGGTTGGGTGGGGCCGGGCGCGTCGGGTGCATAGAACTCACGGACAAGGTCGGTCGTCAGCGTCCAGACGAGGGGGCCGCCTTCGCGGCCGTTGACGGCAGCGAACACGCCGAGGTCGAGGTCGGGCACGACCACCATCGTGGAAGCGGCCGTCGTGATGCCGCCGTCGTGGCCGTAGCCCGTGTGGCCGCCGGGCAGGGCGTACATCATGAGGCCGTGGGCCCAGCGGTTGGACTGGGCGCCGTCAAGCAGCGGCGTGCGCAGCGCCTGCGCTGTCTTCGGGCCGTAGATGCGCTGGCCGTCGAGCTCGCCGCCGTGCAGCAGCGCGAGCATCAGCCGGGCCATGTCCGCCGCGGTGGCCGAGGCGCCGCTGGCGGGACCGTCCATCATGTGCTCGTAGGCGTGCGCCCGGAAGCCCGTGCCGTCCCATTGCAGGTTCTGCGTGCGCCGCTCCTGGAGATCGTCGCGCATGGGCGCACCGAGGTGGCTGCCGGGCATCGCCGGTTCTCGGAAGGTGGTGCTACCCATGCCGAGCGGGGCAAGGAGGTCGCGCTCGACGAGCGTGGGGAAGTCAGGCGCGCCACTGCCTTGCAGGGCCATGTAGGCCGCGAGGTTGGGGGCATAGTTGGAGTAGCTGGGATCGCGCCCCGCAGGTCGCACGCGGTCGGGCCGGCCCGCGGCGAGGTACTCGGGGACGGAGGGCTGATGGCCGCCGAAGGCCTGGGTGGACAGCAGCAGCACATCGCGGTCCTCGAAGCCGGTGGTGTGGCGCAGCAGGTCCACGCCACGGATGGGCTCGGTCTGGCCCTGGTCAGGGATGCGGAGTTCGGGCGGCAGGTAGTCGTTCACCGGGCGTTGCAGGTCCACGCGGCCGGCCTCCACCGCCCGCAGCAGCGTGAGCCAGGTGAAGACCTTCGATGTGGACGCCAGGCCGAAGAGGGTGCGCTCGGGGTCCACCGGCCGGTCCGGCGCCACGCCCGCCAGGCCGTAGCCGCGCAGGGCGACGATGCGCCCGCCCTGCACCACCGCCACGGTGGCCCCGGCGACGTGCTGCTTCTGCAGCTCGGCGCCGAGGCGTTGGTCGAGGTAAGCCGCGAGCTTGTCGGTCGGGAGTGGTTCCGCCGTGGCTGGGCGGGCGAGCCCGAGCACGAGGAGCAGGCACAGTTGTCCGAGCACGGTCCGCATCGATCCTCCCTGATCTTTGTCGCGGCTGGGGCAATGTGCCCAGGTGCGGGAAGCTTAGCGGCGCTGCAGGGGCGGCCGTCAAGCCCGCATGTCAGCGGCGGCATTCAGCGGATCTCGGTTGTTTGGCGGCGGCGCGAACCGTGGGGGCTGTGCTCCCGTCCCGCTTCATTGGTGATCCAGCCGTAACAGTGCATTCCGGGACATGCGTCTTTTGTTCTCAGGGCGCCCCCTGATGTCTTGACCCGTGCGGTGGCACATCTGCCACCTCAAGACATCGAAGGAAGTGACCATGAAGTACAAGACCCTCGCCATTGCCGCGCTGGCGCTGGCCAGCTCCCAGTTGTTTGCTCAGACGTCCGGGCCGCAAGTGACCCTTTACGGCATCGTTGATGCGAACGTTCAAGCCCTCCACGGTGCTTCGACTCAGACTCGCGTGCAATCGGGCGGCCTGCAAGGCTCGCGATTCGGCATCCGCGGCAGCGAAGACCTGGGCAGCGGCCTGAAGGCATTCTTCACCTTGGAGTCCGGCATCAACCTTGACGACGGTACCTACGGCCAGAACGCGTTCTGGGGTCGTCAAGCCTTTGTCGGCCTCGGCACTGCCTACGGGCATGTGTTGCTCGGTCGCCAATATGGCAGCGTCTACACGCTCACCAACGACTTCAGCCAGTTCTCCAACGTGGCCTCTGGCGCCAGCACGGCCGTGATCGGCGGTTTCGGCGGCTACGAGCCTGTGCGCGGCTCTGCCAATTCGGCGACCGGCAATGGCGGCCCGGCTCGGGTCAACAACGCCGTGAAGTTCGAGTCCCTCAACTACGGTGGCTTCACCGCGGGTGCGCTGTGGGGCATGGGCGAGGTCGCCGGCAACACCAGCGGCAATCGAGTCGCGGACGTCTACGGCCGCTACACGGGTCATGGCTTCGATGCGCTCCTGTCTGTCGTGGAAGACAAGGCCAACGCAGTGGGCCAAAACGTGCGCACGGTGTCCGGCGCTGCGGCCTACGACTGGGGCAACTACCGGTTCAACGCCGGTGCGATGCAAGTCGACGACCGCACGGCAGCCAACCGCGACGGCAAGGGCTACTGGCTGGGTGCCAGCTACCGCATGGGCCAGCACCTGTTCAAGGGCCAGTACGTTGAAAGCAAGAACGCCGGCGCGCTCGCTGATGGCAAGACCCAGGCCTTCGGCGTCGGGTACCAGTACGACTTGTCCAAGCGTTCGGCGCTCTACAGTTCGGTCACGCGCTTCAAGAATGATGGCGTCGGCTACGTTGACCGTGCTGCCGGCACGATCCCGGTCGGACTGACTGACGCCAATCACCGCAATCTGACGGAGGTCGTCGCGGGCATCCGCCACAGCTTCTGAGGAAGGTTTCCTCCCAGGCACGCGGGCTCATGCCCGCGCCGCCTTGGCCCGTCTCAGTAGAGGCGGGCCGTTGTTTCTTCAGGGCTGTGGCCACAGCGATCGAGTCGCGCTCCCTGTGCCAAGGAGAAGGCCTCGCATGTGCGGAGTGGAAAGGGCATCACGCCCGCAGGCCCGGTCATTCAGTCGACTCAGCAGCCTCGTGCAGCAGATCGAGGCATTCGTCGATGACTGCGTGCAGCCGCGCAACCCGCTCTGCACCCATGCGGTCATTGAAGCCCTGCTGGGCGCGCTGCCAGGCTCTGCGCGCCTGGCCGTGCATGGCACGACCGGCGGGCGTGGCGGCCACCAGACGGCTGCGGCCGTCGTCGCCCGGGCCGACCTCCACCCAACCTTGGGCGATCAAGGGCTGAAGATTGCGCGTGAGCGTCGACGCATCCATCTCCATGACCGCCGCGAGCTCGCCGGGCCGCACGGGCGCCAGCCGAACCACGTGGGACAGCAATGAGTACTGGGTGGTCTTCAGGCCGGCGCTGCCGACCTCGGCATCGAACAGCTGGCTCACGCGGCGCGACAGCTGGCGCAGCTTCAGGCTGCTGCAGCCTTTGGGCGCAGCCGTTGCAGGGGCGGAAATCTCAGCGTTCGGGAGAGACATTTTGTGATTGTATCTACAATCATTGCATCTACAACTTTCTGGCCCGCCCGTGCTCGCTCAATTGACCTCCAACGCGCTGGGCCGGCGCGGCATCCACTACGGCTGGGTGGTGGCCGGCGTGACCTTCCTGGCCATGTTGACGACCTCGGCCGCCCTGGGGCTGCCAGGTGCGATGCTGCAACCCCTGAGCCGTGAGTTCGGCTGGACGACCGACCAGCTCGCCTCCGTTTTTGCGGTGCGTTTTGCGCTGTTCGGCCTGCTCGGCCCGTTCGCTGCGCTCTTCATTGCTCGCTTCGGGCTGAGCCGGATCATGATGGTGGCCGCCAGCTTCATTGCCGTGGCAATGGGCCTGGCCACGCTGGTCACGCAGCTGTGGCAATTGGCCTTGCTGTGGGGTTTGGTGCTGGGCTGCGGCACGGGCCTGACGGCCCTGGTGCTGGGTGCGATGGTGGCCAACCGCTGGTTCACGCGCAACCGCGGGCTGGTGGTCGGTCTCTTTGCAGCGAGCACGGCAACAGGCCAGCTGATCTTCCTGCCAGCTGCGGCCTGGATCATCGAGCATCACGGCTGGCGCTACGCTGTGCTGCCAGTGGTCGTGGCGTGCAGCCTGGTGGCTGCGCTGGCGTGGATGTTCGTGCGCAATCAGCCACGCGACCTCGGGCTGCGGCCGTTCGGCGAGCCTGAGGACACGCCGCTGGAAGCGCCGCTTCAACCCGCGCCGCTGAACTTTCTCGCCCCGTTCACCACGCTGGCCGAAGCGGCGCGCCACCGCACGTTCTGGGTACTGGCAGCGAGCTTCTTCATCTGCGGTCTGAGCACCAACGGTCTGGTGCAGACCCACTTCATCTCCCTGTGCAGCGACAACGGCCTGGCGGCCGTACCCGCAGCCTCAGTGCTGGCGATGATGGGCGCATTCGACCTCGTGGGCACCACGCTGTCGGGCTACCTGTCGGATCGCTATGACAACCGCAAGCTGCTGTTCTGGTACTACGCGCTTCGCGGGCTGTCGCTGTTCTGGCTGCCCTTCTCCACCTTCACGCTGTATGGGCTGTCGCTCTTTGCGATGTTCTATGGCCTGGACTGGATCGCCACCGTCCCGCCGACCGTCAAGCTGGCAGCCCAGGCCTTCGGCAAGGAGAGGGCCGGGCTGGTGTTCGGCTGGGTGTTTGCCGCGCATCAGCTCGGTGCGGCCGCGGCGGCCTATGGCGCAGGCCTCACCCGCACCTTGCTGCTGACCTACAACCCAGCCCTGTTCGCCGCCGGCGCGGCCTGCCTGGTGGCGGCCGTGCTGGTCATGCGCATCCGTCGATCACCTCTGGCCGCTGCGTGACGCCGGCGTGAGCAGTCTCCAGGCGGGCCAGTCGACACAGGGGGGCGAAGGACCCGCTCGGCGCCTCCCGTTTTGGTCGACACAGAGCCGCAAAATCCGACACAGCGTTACGAAACAACATCACGGCTCATGCTCCGCTATCTCACGCTGCCCGTCACCTGTCTGTTCGCAACTCTGTGTCGACAGCAGCGCCTAGGTGAATCAAGGGCTTGGCGAGCCTGTTTCGCAGGGGTCGAGATTGCGCTGTGTCGACTTTCCGGGCGCCGACCATGCGCGATGCGGATCGCTTGCAACTCTGTGTCGACTGTTTGGAGATCTCGCTCCCTTAGCGGACCGACTTGGGCTTGCCGTCAAGGTCTGCGGTAATTGCCCCTAGCCATAGCGTTCAGCTGATATGGACGGGAGCATGCAGCGATCTCGGTCTGTCGGCTCGGGCTCCCCGGCTCACGGTGTCGCGCGCATCGCAGCTATTTCCGCCGGATGGGATCGCGTGCCCGGCGACGGGTGGCAAGGCTGGGCATCCGTCCGGCCAACCCGCCTTGACGCGACTAAGGTGAGCGCAGATTGCGCATCGCCTTGTTTGCGGTGTTGATGCTGAAGCTTGTGGCGCAGGCGTCCGCCGAACCCACTTTGCCAGCAGTAGCCGCGAGGCGGAGTCGACGGACGCGCATGGTCGCCAGCAAGCTGATCCACTGCGGCCGGATACGATCACATAGCGCAGGAGGAGTACATGGTTGCGACGCAAGGATCTAAGTTCACGTCGGTCAATGCAACGCCACTGGGGATCCGGTACGTTCTGCTCACAGATGTCGCGCCCAACCTCCGCGACAAATGTGAAGCTTATGCGCGCGGCAAGCGGGCCCTGCTTCTTCTCGGCGACGGCACCATGGCGGTTTACTACGAAGAGTGGCTTGAGTGGCATGAGTCGTCGCAGGCAGCAAGCTCCATGGGCCTGCTAGGCTGACTGTGTTTGACCTGATTGCGACTACAAGTCGTCGCGCTCTCGGGCGGGCAACCGTCTACCGATTCGTCAGGCCACGCGAGCCGAACTAGTTCGCGCCCGACAACAAGAGCAAGTCATTGATGCGAAACAAGGTTCGCTCGGTTCGCAAACTTCGCCGTGCGCAGTGTGGCGGAGCCGGCACCACAGTTCCGCAACTGGACCGTGCTCGCACTGGTGGTAGACGGCTTTGCAGCGATTGCTGCCGGTCGCCAACTCCGTACTAACGTCCGGTAAATGCCGTTAAGCTGACGCTCGCGTCAGGGGATGGCGGTAGCTCGGGCATCTTCTGCGCCATTGAATCGATACTCGGACTGCCTGCTCGCTTACCCAGGCTTACCCTTTCTGTCCCAACGGTTCAAGCAGAGGCATCAATGCTCGTGGCAAGAACGCTTCGAGCGCTGCATGTGACTTCTTCTTCCGGGCCTGAGCATGTCAGCGCCGCTAGCGGACTGGTGCATGTTGGCGACCGGTTGTTCGTCGTGGCCGACGACGAGAACTCATTGGGCATGTTCAGCCTTGAACGCGACGAGGCCGGCACGCTCGTGCGTCTTTTCCCAGGCGAGCTGCCGTCTGCACCCAAGGCCCGCAAAGCGGCCAAGCCTGACCTGGAATCACTGGCGTTGTTGCCCGCGTTTCCCGGCTTCCCACATGGCGCCTTGCTGGCCCTGGGCTCGGGGTCGCACGTGCAGCGCCAGCGGGGCGCATTGCTGGCGCTCAATGCGGATGGCAGCCCGTCGGGGACCGTCAAGGAAATCGACCTCACCGATTTCTACTCGTCACTGCTAGCCCAATACGAACTGCTGAACATCGAGGGGGCCTTCGTCGGCGACGACCGGCTCCTCCTGCTGCAACGGGGCAACCAGGCCACCCCGGAGAACGCACTAATCGGATTCGATTGGACGCAGACCGAGGAATGGCTGCGCGGCGTCGGACCTGCGCCAAAGCCGGTGTCCTCGAAGGTGTTCAACCTCGGAGAGCTCGACGGCGTGCCCTTGTGCTTCACAGACGGTGCTTCGCTGCCGGACGGCGGCTGGGTGTTTTGCGCCGCGGCCGAAGCGACCTCCGACAACTACGCGGACGGACCCTGTCGGGGATCGGCAGTGGGCGTCGTGGGTGATGTCCCAGCGCGTGGTGTAAGTCCACAGCCCGGACAGGCTGAGATGCGCGGGTTACTCAGCGTGCCACTGCGGACAGCCGAGTCGGGACAGTA
>RXJW01000008.1 GCA_003963005.1 Burkholderiales bacterium | reverse complement strand
GCGGCGGTGTTGAGCCCGGACGCTCGCTCCATCTGGACCACGGCGTGGGAAGCGCTGACCGCATTCCAGCGAGGCGTGCTGCAGCTCGTGACAGCCGGAGAAGGGCCTACCACGCAAGCGAGCCGCGAGTGGCTGCAAAAGTTGGCCGACGAAGCGGGGCCTGGAGAGATGCCGACGAAGCCGAAGGGCAAGAAGGCGGCAGCGTCCGCGGCGGCGTCGACGGGCACCGTGGACCGCGCCGTCAAGGCCCTGGAGAGCAAGGGGCTGATCGCCAAGACCACGAAGGGCTGGGAAGTGGTGGACCCGCTGATGCGGTTGTGGCTGCAGCAGAACGCCCCCATCGTTCGATAGCAACTGCCGTCGGCCGCGGCCCCCGGCCCACCAGCAAGAGCCCTCGCGAGTTCACAGGCCTCGAGCTGGCCCAGCCGCTGCACCTGGTCCACCGGCAGCCTGCGCACCGGCCGGGGTTCCCATCGCCGGTAGCGGTGCAGCACCCGGCCGAGAGTGCGGCTCTCACGAACCACCGTCCGGGTCGGCCAGACTCTCCAGATCGCGTGACGAGGGAGGCGTAGGTGGCCAGGTGGAGCAACAAGAACCTTGCGCCGACCGTAAGTGGCGGAGCACGGGTGAGCGCCCGCCGGATGCCCTGTGTGAGCCCCTATTTCGAGCATTCGTGGCTCGTGGGGGAATGGGGCAGCCGCCGGAAGGCACTCTGCTGCCACCGATGCGGGAAGAGCCGCAAGGAACTGCAGGAAACGCCCCAGCGCAAGGCGCAGCGCCTGGCGGCAGGCGGATGGGTAGACCATCGAGGAAAGCCGCTGCCGCACGCACAGCGTGCGTTGTTGGAGCGGCTCGACGCGGCGCGCAAGAAATTCGTCTACCTGGGCGATCGCGTTTATGCGTCGCAACAGTTCAAAGCGCTGCGTGACAAGGGCTTGATCGACATCATGGGATGGCCGACCCGGCAAGGCCGTCTCGCTCTCGCCGCGGTCGACCCAATAGCCTCTATGTCGCTGGAAGCAGTGCTCAAGCGTTGCGTGGATCGGTAGGACGCTGCTGACGAGGGACGGCCGCCTGTTGACGGGTCCAGGCGACGCGCCTAGTTCGCGTTCAAGCCGTGCACGCGAGAGAGCAGCACCCTTTTCCAGTGGCTCTCGCGCGCGAGGACCTCGGGCTCGCCGGTGTGCGTGTCGGCGATCTCCAGCACCGAGAAGCGAAAGTGCGCCGCCCGCGCGATGCCTTCGGCGCCGACCAGGCGCTTGAGCTCCAGGTTGTTCCCATGCCCGTCGACATACTGGGCCCAGCGGCCCCAGATGCCGCCCTCGCCAGTCGCGCTGCCGACGTAGAGCTTGCCAGTGAGGGTGTCGGAGATCAGGTAGACGCCGGCGACACTGCTGAGGGCGGCGCTCCATGAAGTGGTCGCGCTGCGCACCAGGAAGCCCAGGTCCTCGAACGAGATGTGCACGTTCTTGAAACCGGGGAAGGTATCGAGCTTCATCGGTTCGGCCGCCACTGAGTGAACGGTCATGCGGGCCGAGCAGTTTTCGCCGAGGAGGTAGGAGTTGCGGGGGCGCACGAAGCTGACCAGCAGCCGGCCGCCGAACTCCGCGTAAGCCGGCAGCGCCTCCAGCTCGTACTGGTACTTCCCGGTCGGAAGGGTCCGCTTGCCCTTGGAAGCATAGACGCCGACGAAGAGCCAACGGCCAGCCTCGGCGAGGCTGATGAGCGAGACCACGAGCGGTCGCTCGAAGTTGGCCTGGTTCTGGTAGGTCTGCCACTCGTCGAAGCCGCCGCTGTAGTACACGTCGAGGGGGTCTTCCTCGCCGTTCCAGCACGCCAGGTGAACCTTGGCCAGCTTGGGTGAAAGGGTCGGGTCCTGCGCCCTGAGGAAATCGAAGAGAAGCATGCTGTCGTGCTGGAGCCCGTGGTGACATCGGTGCATCCGCGCCAGGGCCGGCGCGGGCGTTTGCTGATCAGCGCTTTCCGCCGCCGCTGCGGCTGCCGCTGGTCCCGACGTAGGTCTTGTTGCCGTTGCTGTTGACGTAGTACTTGCCGCCCCTGGGGCCTGTCATGAGGGGGCCCTGGCTGGCCTGGCCGCCGCCGTAGGAGCCGTCGCCGTCGTTCCCCTCGCCGGCGATGCTGTGACGTTCAGCAAGGCGGGCCAGTGCTCTGTCCCTTGCGGCGAGCTCGTCTGCTTTCGACACCGGCCCGGAACCGCCGGGCGCAGCGGCCGGGATCACGATCTCGTTCTCGCTCGGGCAGTCGAAAGCCCCCGAGGTGACCACCATCGTCGCGCCCGGCCCAAATCGAGCTGGCACGGACTCGCTGTAGGGCTGGCTGGTGTCCACCGGCGCCCTCATGGCGTGGTAGATGCGAGCATCGCCCTTGAAGACCGCGTAGCAGTTGGCTTGAGCTGCGCTGGCCAACACCAGCGTGCCGGTAGCCCCTAACGCGGCGAGCCACAGTTTGCGCAAGGCCATCTTGTTCTCCCTTTCAGGGCCTGGATGCTAAGCGGTTAGCGTGCTGACGCGACCTTGGGGAAAGGGCCCTTCTCGCGCCGCCCCGGCGCGAGCGCTCTTTGCTTGGTTAGCCAGGGTAGGGGAAGTCGACCGGCAAGTCGCGCTGCACGTGGGTGGGCGGATTGCCGGCCTCGCGCGGGTTGAACAGATCGCTCAGGTCTTGTTGGATCGGTTCCAACACCAGCATCCGGCCCGACTTCGAGGAAAAGGCAGTCATCTTGGGCGCCGGATCGCCGGCATAGTCACCGATGGCCAAGGCCGCGTCGCAGACCTCGTGTGGAAAGCCGTCCACCAGGCAGGTCACGGGCAGGTCCTTGTCGACGCCAGCAGCGAGCAGCTGGCCGATCCATTCGTGCAGTTCTTGAAGATGCATTGCCTGTTCCTGTGCTTCAGTGAATCGCTTCGCCTGGAGCCGCTGCGTCCCAGCGTAGATGAACAACGCCATCAGCGATCGCCCATTCGCTTACGAACGACTTCAAAGGGTCGTGTAGCGGCGCATGCTTGGCCAGTTCCAAGATCCTCTGCTTCGTCTGGTTGGACCACGGCCGAAGCCCTGCCATCTCCGCGAGCGTCTTGATGTCTATCTGAAGCTCTCCCACCGCCCGGCGTTCGCACGCCAAGACATAGATCCTTGAACTCAGCAGCTTCGCCTTGTCCAACTGGCTGGCCGCCGCCTTACTCAGCAAGCTGTCGGGGTCGGTGATTGGCTTCTTCAGCATGCACTCTTTCCGAGACTAGAGACGGATCGTGCCGAGCTCAACGCCGGAATTCCACTCGTTGCAGAAGTGTCCGATGATCGGCGCGCGCAACCCCTCCGGCACGTTCGCCTTTGTCAACGCGGCCTTCAGCGCTTCGACAGCTGCATTGCCCGCTTCCACAGAGGTCGAGCGGCCGTCGCCGCCCATTCCAAGCGCTCCAGCGTGGCGCTCCAAATCCTTGTGGCCTAGGGTCAGGTCGTCGCTCATGTCGGTCCCTTGCTCTTTCCTTGGCTTACTTGCGTAGCTTCATGACGCTGAGGATCTCAAGCCAGCCCCCCTTCGCAGGCTTGACGCCGATGTCGCGAAGCCGACGAATTTCCTCCTCGGTGTCCACGTCACGGTCCCAGCACATGACGACGTGCCCGAATGTCACCTCTTTGCCTGGCGCCTGAGTGACATAGCCGACGTAGATCTTCACAGGCGTGTCGCCCGCACACGTCTTGATTGCCGGCTCAGCTGCAGTAGCAGAGCCAACGAGGAACCACACTGAGGCGATCAACGCCCCGACTCTGAAAGATCGTTCCATGGTGGTTTCCGATGGTCAGAGCGCCTGCCCGATCACCATGAGGCGATCTCCTGAAGCCGCCGGCTGCTTCAGGAACGCAGATCCTGCAAAGCTCCTGATGGCCAGCCCGCCTTTGCCATCACTGCATGCGTACTCGCTGATGCCAACTGCCCAGCCACCTTGCAAGTGCTTGTCCGGCGAGACGTAGTGAACCTTCCCCCTGAACGAACAAGACGGGACCTCGGCGTCTTGAAGCGACACAGCCAGCCCCTCCTTCAGAGGAATTGCCGTAGTGGCAATCGCGTTGGGTGAGGCGGCCTGAGCAAGGCCAAACAGCAGCGCAGTGGCTACCCCGATGATGATGTACTTCATGAACTTTCTCTCCCTCTTTCCGATGGTCATAGCCCGAGCTGGGCTGTGATGGTTTTGCCGCTGGGCGTAGCGCTCCAGCAGCCCGTATCGTCCTTGCTCGCAAGGCCAGCCCTGTATAGGGCCATCATGGTGTCCGCATTGCAGATTCGCTTGCCGTTCACCATCACGGCTGTGCCGGCGCCCGGCTCTGTGCGCCAGCCCTTGCCTATCCATTTCAGAACGCGCTTCTGCGCCTCGGTGAGCTTCCGCATCGCTGTGGTTGCCGACTACTTGCCGGCAGGGCAGTCCAGCTTCGTCACCAGCCAGCCCTTTGGCCCCTTGGCGTCGCGCTGCAACTGCACGCTGCACTCCACGCCACCCACGACGACACGAACTGTTGCCGCGGCGCCGTGAACCTTAGCCGGAGCGGACGCTGCGCTGAGCGCAAGCGGCGAACGCACAGCCGCACACGGCGAGGAGTATCAAGTTGCGAAGCTTGGTCATGTTGCGCTTGTCTTTCCGAGGTCAGGTTTTTGCGGGCCAAAACCGGCGGGCAACTGCCACGCTTGCGAAGTGGCCGATCAGCGCAGCAGGACCAGACACCCACCAAGGCGCAACGACGATGCAAATCGCAAGGGCACCGCCAGGCAGCGAGTCGGCACGAGCCCCGAGAAGGAGTCGCGTGGCGAGATGCACGGCCACGCCGGCAATTAGCCCTTGCAGGGCGGCAATCAGCAGGATGGACATGGTGGCTTCCGTATGGGTTCCTTCCTCAGGCGAGCTGGCACTCGGCGCCGAGGCGCTTGCATGCCTCCTTGAGGTCCAGGCCTGTCACGGTCGAAGTGAACGGCATCACCCCGATGACAGCCGCAGCTTGGCGGATCTCGTACTTGCCGCCATCGGAGGGGGCAAACCAGACGCGGCGGAACCAGGGACCCGTCGCCTCGACCAGACCTAGCGAAGCGGCGGACTCGGATGACATCACGCCCGAGGCGCGACGCATGAACGAGATGTGATCGACCATGCCGGCAACGATCAGAGCTGTGACGCTGAGCACAGTGACTACGGCTGCCGCTTCTGAGATTTTCATGATTTGAACTCCTGGTGAAACCGCGCAAGCGGTGGCCACCATTTTCCGGTGGCGGTGGCTCGCTACGTGAGCCACCAGATCTACGGGCTGCTCAATGCTCGCGCTGCGAGGGCAGTAGGTGATCGTGAGAGGTATCGGGTCGTAGCTGCGCGCCCCGCTGTGCAGTCCTAACGCGTTTGTCGATCGAGTAGATGCTGACGATGACCACCAGGAACGCGCTACCAATGCAGAGCGTTGCAACTGGTTCGATGCCTTTGGCGCCCACCGCGAAGACCGCGACGATGCTCAGAATCGTCGTAGCGAGCGCGAGCCCCAGCGCAACCCTGGACAGGGCATGGACAGGCTCAATGCGCAGAGATTCGTTCTCGCTCATCTTGAGTCTCTTCCCGGGATTCAGCTGTAAACGACGGACACGGGCTTGCCCGTCTCATGCTTCAGGCGTTCGATGGTGGCGATGTGCATCATCGCTACCGTACCCGTCATGGGACCTTGGATGTGGATCTGCTCTCCGGCAAGCGCCTTTGCAAGCAGGACGTCGAACAAGTCCACCTCAGGGGAGGTGGCAGGGTGCTCTGAGGGTGGCTGCACTTCGGACGCGCCGTCAGGAACCTTGGAGCCGGCCGGCAGCACTTCCACGCGGTGACCCGCCGCGGCCAGCACGCTCTCCAGCTTCTCGTCGCCTCCTATGAGGATGATGCGATCAGCCCCACTTCGCACCGCGAGTTGGGCCGCCGCTTGCAGGTCTTTGGCGCACTTCGCAACGTCGATGGCGACGACGAAGGGCGGAATTCGATGTCTTTCCCGGTCCATGATTGATACCTCTTGCGATGGGTCAGGCCACGCGCCGAGCGCGGGCACGAAGGCTGATGGCCAGGCCTGCGCCGAGCAGCATGCCGAGGGCTGCCGCCAGCGTGATGCAGTCTTGGCCGTCGAGCGCCGTCAGGTCGAAGACAGCAGCACCGACGATCCCGCCGATGATGCTCCCGACAAGACTGCCAAGCATCGCCGGCAATGCGTAGCTGGAGACTACGGCTGCCACCACCACCATGGCAGCAAAGGCGGTCTTGGCGCTGTTTTGGAACGTGTTTGTCATGATTAGCTCGCAGCACCATTCAGCTACCCTGTGCGTTGCTTCGTCAGCACTTCGGGTCTGGCCAATCAACCCCCTGCCATGAGTCGAGCTCTTCAGGCGAAACCAGAGTTGCATCCCCGTTTCGCAACCACATCGGATACATGATCGGGTACATCGGACTAAGGCTGGCCAGCAGCCCAGCGAGACGCTTCCGCCGTTCAGCTTTTGTCCACGAGGAGAAGATCGCTCCACGACTGTCCAGCTTCTCCTCCGGCCATGGATGTGCGGGATTGATCGCCATCCATCGATCTATCAGCGCCCCAGACTGGGTGCCGAAGTCGGCTTCAAGGGCCGACTCAATGACGGCTTCCAGGTTGTAGGCAACCGCTTGCTGCCACTTCGTCGTGTCGATGAAGGCCAGCGATGCCCGCAGCATGCGGCATTGGACAAGCAGCACGGGCCACAGGATCTCCACGCCGAACCGCGTTCCGAGCTCCGGATAGTGCTCCGGTGGCTTGATCACTCTCCGCTGCTGCTCGTATGCCTTGCGCGCGTCATAGGCGAGCCCAAGGAAGGAGCCCTCCTTGTCCTTCAAGAGAGGCGACCTCTCGTTGACTTCATGCACGACCTCATGAAGCGCCTTGAGGGAGTTGTAGTCTCCAGTGAGGAGTACGCCTGCGTGATTCTTCAGAAGGCTGTAGGTCAGCATTCACTTGTCCTGGGTCACTGAGGCAGAAGCCTCGGGTGGTTGAATTCCGGCGCGTTGGCGATTGCTCCCTAGGCGACCGGACTCTGCCGTCCACGCCCTGGTGAGCCGCTCACCTACGTCTCGCTCCATCGAGCGCTTGGCATCGCAGCCATTCAAGGGTCAGCTTGGAAGCCATGGTTTGCTGCCTACTGGTGCCAGGCCACGATTGCATAGCGCTGCTGCGGGTTGATCGAGGGCCGCGCTTTGAGCGCCGCCGCCAGTTCGGCCCTCGCTCCGTCACCCTCTGGCAGCGTGGCAAGCAACTGCTCCCGAGCGGCATCAGCAGAGGGGGCGCATGCCACGGCCTGGCCGATGTCGGTGTTCCAGTGGTACCAGTTCAGCTTCATGATGGACCCAGGTCAGGCGGAGTGGGCTGCAAGCCGCTCCGCCCATGCTCGATCTGCGGCGCTTTCGCGCACCGACAGTTGGTGGTACGCGAGCGCTTCGTCGCTGGCCCGCAGTCGGGCTGCGTAGTGCTCTTCCGAGAAGCCAGCAAGGAACGAGGCGCGCTCGATGCTCCCGGCCGCGAAGCTATGGCGCGTCTGCCCCGCCACACCGTGGGCTCGGAAGGCTTCGCGGCCCTCGCGAAAGCAAGTCGGATTGAAGGCGTTTGCGTTGAATTGCTGCTTGTCCATGTCTCTTCCTTCACTCCGCGAAGACTTCCTGCAGCTTGGCCAGCGCCGCGCTGAGTGTCTTCGGCGATACCGCGCCGGCCTTCTTGGCCAGGCGCACCTTGTCCACAGTGCGGACCTGGTCCAGAAGGATCAGACCCTTCTTGCCCGCGTGGGTCACCGGCACACGGAATGGCGCCGCGAACCCCTTGGAGGTCATTGGGGCCACGATGACGGTCTTCAGGTGATCGTGCAGCTCGGGGGGCGAAACCACGACGCACGGGCGAGATTTCTTGATCTCGCTGCCGATGGTTGGGTCGAGGTTCACGATCCAAACCTCCCCGCGGTTCACCACACGAGCTCCGCGTCGGCCTCGTTGCCAAACTCGCCCATGACCAGCTCGTCACCGCCGTTGGCGGAAAGCTGCTTGGCGGCCTCTGCCCAACCCTCGCGCGCGGGCTTTGCCGGCTTGCGCAGGATGATGACGCCGTTCTCGACTGTCATTTCGGCATCCGTGGCGTCTTCGAGACCGACTTGCGCGAGGACCGGCTTGGGCAGAACGACGCCCTTGCTGTTGCCGATGGATCGAATGGTGACGTGCATGGCTTGCATAGTGTTAACAATGTTATTCCCTGTCGTTCTTCTTGTCAAGGCGATGTTATTACAACGTGGCAACTTTGCACAGGCATTCATCTTGAGCTCGTGGCCTGGATCGGGACGATGCGGCGGTGTTGCCTGGCGGTCGATGCCTGGGGCGGCTCCTCGGCCATGGCAGAGAAAGACAGCAACTTCCACGCCACCGGGGTCGACGGAGCTGGAGGTGAGGCTCTCCGGTTGCCGCGACTTCCTCGTCCACACTTGCGGCGCACCGCCTGTCGATGCAGATCGATCGGAGCCTGGAACGGCAAGCATCCCGAAGGAAGCTTCGCTGCGAATGCCGGTCGGCGCCCCTGGCTGGCACCGCGCCTGCCGCGGCGTGCTGCTGTGGACACCGCATCGACCGTCAATTCACCACGAGGAAGGACCAACGACTTGAACTTGCTGAAGACCATCTGGAACGCGCTGTTTCGCGCTGGGGCCGCCAGCCGCCTGCCGAGCGTGCAGCCTGAGGTTCGCGTCGAACTGATCGATCTGGAGCTGGAAGAGCGCGAGCAGATCGCCCCGGGTGGCTTCGACGATTCGCGCCACTTCGCGCCAGTCGGGATTGAGTTCCGCTTCGAGGCATTCAATGCTGCTGGCGAGCTGGTCTGTACCGGCAAGGTGGATCACATCCCCGGCGTGCAGGTCACCGTACGCCACATCGACACGGTGCCAGGCCATCGGCGCCGAGGGTACGCGACAGCGGTGGTCCGCTGGCTGAGCGCGCACTTCGGCTGGCTGCCGGTGGTGCCGATGGACGAACGCGGAGACGGTGTGGCGTTCTGGACCGCGCTTCGAGACGGGCCATTCACAGAGCTGTTCGTGAGGCCGTCCATCGGCTTGACCGAGGCCTCGGAACTCGTGAAGCAGGCTGAGAAGAAAGCGCTGTAGTGAGCGAGTGCCAGCAGAGCATAGCCAGCGGTGGGCCTGGCGGCGAGACTCCCGGGCCGTCGACAGCCTCGCGCGGCGCTGCCGCGGCGCGGCAGTTCAGCGTGAACGACCGCGTCACCTGGGCCATGCGCGCGGGTGGCTACGGCCTGGT